>JBEKRE010000009.1:0-115387 GCA_049519055.1 Candidatus Sulfotelmatobacter sp.
GATTCCCGCTCGCAAGTTTCGACTTGAATTCCTCGACGGAATACACGGTCGGGTTGATAGGGCGGCCGATGTTTTTCTCCGCTGTAGAAAGCCGTGAAAGGATCTCGTCAAGTGTGGCCTTCCCAACAACCATTAGATCAATATCACTCTGTGCCGTTTCTTCCTCGCGTGCGACGGATCCGTACACAAATGCCACAAGGACTCGCTTCGCCAAAGGATGCAATGCCGATCGCAAGACGCTAAAGATGCCAATTGTCTTGTTCACCAGGGCTTGCATCTCTTGAAATATGGGGGCGTGTCGGTTCGCCTGATAAAAAACCTGACTGCCCACTGAACTGCGAACGATAAGTCCCACTTTCGAGAGGTTTTCAAGCTCCCGTTGAACCGCGCCAACGCTGGCGTCTACTTCGCGTGCAATTTGGCGTGTGTAGAATGATTGATCGGCCCTGCCATAGACCAACGCGAGGATTGCGCCCCGCGTGCGTCCGAACAGAAGGTCTCCGAGACCGCTGCGTGTACTCATTCCGAGAACAATTGTACTCAGGATGAGAACGAATTTCAAGGGTTCGCCTAGAATCTGCTTATCCTCTTTGACTGCTGCGACATGCCTAGACCGATGACGGATCGGGAGGTGCGAATCCAACAATAGAAATCTTTGAAGTGCCAGGGTACGCGGAACCTTAGATATCGGACGCCCTAGAATGAGTACTGATAGCCGTCCTTGAGCAGGAAAGCGAATATCGAAGTCGCGATATTCAGGTTTTCTAGCGCTCGTGATCGCCCTGCTAGTTTTCGCTACCGCCGCCGTTTTTCTGTTTGCAGAGCTTGCATTCGGTCGGCGCCTCCGAGTTGTCTACGCGATGCTTCACAGGTTTTGTTGTGCGAAGAAAGGCGAAGATCGCCTTGAGGTTGTCATCGGTTAGATTCTTATAAACCATCACGGGCATGATCGGGCTAAGCTCGCGGGCTCCGACCTGTCCGCTGCGCATCACGTTCAAGAAAAGAGCCTCGTCGTAATAGGGGATTCCAGACGAATCGGTCGTGATATTCGCGCTCGCGATAGTACCCCAGGAGCCCGTGAAGGGAAAGCCTCCGGCAAAGTCCATGCCCGAAACGTTTTGTCCCCGTACTTGAGGTGTATGGCAATCGATACAACCGGCCTGGTCGGCAAGATGGGTTCCGTATTTGAGCTGGTCGGAGGAGACAACGTCGGCGACTGGCGCGGCAATCGGCTCGGGAGCGCTGCGGATCAGGTACTTTACGGGGAAAATGATTTCGGTGGCCGGAAGCTGGTTGTGGACAGCAGGTAGGGACCGCAGGTAGACCACAACGGATGCCAAATCTTCATCTGACATATTGCGGTAGTGTTGGTAGGGCATGATGGGAAAAAGAGCGCGGCCATCGTGTCCGACGCCTTCGCGTATGGCACGGGCTAGTTGATCATCGGTCCAACTGCCCGCTCCGGTTTCCGGATCGGGCGTAAGGTTCGGGGCCACGATGCGTCCGGGCAGACCGGCGTAGGGCATGACCTCGCCGGAAGCTTCTTTGCCAGCCACCATGGGTGTGCCCGGGCTGGTCCAGTCATGCGGGCTGTGACAATAGATGCAGCTGCTCAAGCCCGTCGTGATATAGCGACCTCTCTCGAGCCGTTGCGGCGTGCGCTCGAATGTGCGGTTCGTGAGAGCACGCGCCTTGGGGCCGAAAAACGGACTCCACCCGATGGTCAACGTGATGACGATAGCCAACAGGACGACCAATGAACCTAATGCGATGAGAAACCATTTCCCAAATCGTCTCATTTGACGGCATCCCAGCCGTTCAAACGGAATGGCCTTTCGCCTTGACGGCCTGCTGAGCAGCCGCGAATACATCGCGTGCGGACGTCGTACCCGCTACGTGCTCCGTACCCGTGATTCCGAGCTCCATCCATCCCGCGTTCACGCTCTCAAACATTTCTTCGGCAGGTCCAGTGTGGCCCTTCGGGACGCCGAACTGCTCGAACGCTTCCGCCCACCCTGCACGCGGGACGGCAAAGGCCTTTACGTCGCGTTTTAGGACTTCACCCAATTGTTCCGCCACTTCATCCGCGCTTACCATCGAACCGAGCTCGAAAACGCGATGCCCTGACCACGCCAGCTCGGTCAGAAGCTTTGCTACCTCTGCGCCGATGTCGTTTGTCGCGACCATTGTTGATTTCCGGTTTGTAGGATTGTAGAAGACCGGTAGTGTTCCGCCTTGGGCGGCCTGTAAGCCGAAAAGAAAGTTTTCGAAAAAGCCGCCTGCGCGCACAAATGCGACCGGAGATGGCAGGCTGCGAAAACCTTGCTCCAAAAGTGATAAGGCCGTGATCATCCCCAGCCCGCTGGTTCTATTCGCGCCCATCGACGAGAGCGCTACCACCCGCGGGGGCACTACCTTGGTCAGCGCCGCCGCAAACGTGCTGCCTAGATTATAATTACGCGCACGCATGGCCCTTACCTCTGGCACCAAACTCGGTCCGTATGAAATTGTTTCACCACTTGGCGCAGGCGGCATGGGCGAGGTCTATCGCTCCCGTGACCCGCGTCTCAAACGTGAAGTGGCGATCAAGGTGTTGCCCCAGGCATTTTCGCTTGACGCGGACCGGTTGCGCCGTTTTGAGCAAGAGGCCCTCGCCACTGCAGCCCTGAACCATCCTAATATTCTGGCGGTGTTCGACATCGGCACGATCGAGGGCTCGCCTTACGTGGTGTCGGAACTGCTTGAGGGAGAAACCCTGCGGGAGCGTCTGCGCAGTGGATCAATTGCGGTGCGCAAGGCGTTGGACTACGCCTTGCAAATCGCGCACGGACTGGCCGCGGCTCACGAAAAAGGGATCATTCATCGCGACCTCAAGCCGGAGAATCTATTCGTCACGAAAGATGGCCGGGTCAAGATTCTGGACTTCGGGCTGGCCAAACTGACTCAGGACGAGCCCGGCACCCACACGTCATTGCCGACCGCGACGCTCGGCACCGAGGCAGGGGTGGTCATGGGAACGGCGGGATACATGTCGCCTGAGCAAGTGCGCGGCATTGCTCTGGATCCACGCTCCGACATTTTCAGCTTTGGGGCGATTCTCTACGAGATGCTTTACGGCAAACGTGCCTTTCACGGCGACACGGCCGCGGATACGATGAGCGCGATCCTGAAGGAAGATCCTCCGGATTTGAACGAAACCAATCGCAATGTTTCTCCGGCGCTGGAGCGCGTCGTGCAACATTGCCTCGAGAAGAATCCCGAGCAGCGCTTCCACTCGGCACGCGATGTGGCGTTTGATTTGGAAACCCTTTCCAACCAGTCGGGCACCGGTTCCCGTTTGCGGGCCGTGACCGACCAGCGGAGGTCTTACTGGAAGCAAGCTGCCGGGGCCCTCATCATACTGCTGGCGTTGGCTGGGACTTACTACGCAGCCAGGAACAATGCGCCGGCGACGCGCTGATGTCGCGCCCCATCGACCTCCTGGACAGCGAGGTCTTGAGCATCTCCTCCAAAGGGGAAATGGCGCTGCGGCAGAAATCAGACAATGGCATTATTCCGCGGGGCATGCTCTCGGTGGTACCGCTGACGGGAGGAGCACCCCGTGAACTGCTCGGGGATGTGCTGCAAGCTTCCTGGAGCCGGGACGGGGAATCTCTGGCGGTGGTGCACTTTGTTGGTCCAGAGTGCCGGCTGGAATATCCAGTCGGAAAAACCATCTACGCCACTTCCACGGGCGACATTTCGGATGTTGCGGTCTCTCCCGACGGCAAGCGGATCGCGTTCTTCGATCATCCCAATGCCGGCGATACCCGCGGATACGTAGCCGTGGTGGACCTCTCGGGCAAGGCGACGCGGCTGACCAAGGAATGGAGCGATCTTACCGGACTGGCATGGTCCCGCTCCGGGGACGAGATCTGGTTTACGGGCAGCGACGCGGGGATCAACAGCGCGCTCTATGCGGTCAATCTCAGTGGCCAGTTACGAGATCTCTTGCACATTCCCGGCCGATTACGCGTGTTCGATATCAGCAAGGAAGGGCAAGTTTTGATCGCCAACGAGGCCACCCGGCAAGAGGTCTACGGCCACCGCATGGGCCAGGACAGAGACGTTGACCTGTCCTGGTTCGATTGGACGCTCGGACGCAGTCTCTCCGCGGACGGTCAATGGGCCGTGTTGGAAGAAGACGGCGAAGGAGGAGGCCCAGACTACACTGTCTTTCTCCGAAAAACGGATGGCTCGCCGGCTATCCGGCTAGGCTCCGGCATGGGACTCGACATATCGCCCGACGATAAGTGGGTAGCGTCAACCAGCGTGAAACAGCCCGCGCCAAGTGGGTAGCGTCAACCAGCGTGAAACAGCCCGCGCCTACCGTCTTGCTGCCAGCCGGCGCCGGACAACCCATAACCCTCGCCGATAGTCAACTGTTCCACACTTCAAACCTGCGCTTCCTGCCCGACGGCAAGGGATTGATTTTGGTTGCCACCGAAAAAGGAAAGGCCCCCCGAACCTACACCTTGATGCTGGACGGTTCCGCGCCGAAGCCCTTCGGGCCGGAAGGCTTCCGGGGCACGTTGGTTTCTCCGGACAGCAACTTTGTGCTGGGCCGCAAAGACGGCGCCCACTGGATGGTTCCATTCGTCGGGAACCAGACCCCTCAACCTTTGTCCTTCGTTCGAGCCGGTGAAGCGGTCGCGGGATGGACCGCCGACAGTAAATCCATCTACATCGGCGATGTTTCCTCGACACCAGTCAAGGTGTACGTTGCGGACTTGAAAACCGGTCAGCGTCGCCTGCACCATCAACATGCGCCCGGCGATCTGGCCGGAGTTGCCGGGGTCGGTTCGGGACACATAACACCGGATGGAAACTTTTACCTGTACACCGTCGCCCGTACCCTCTCTTACCTCTATGTGGTCGAAGGGCTGAAGTAGAGACGACGAACTACATAAATATAATCTTCCAGTCTGGGCGTCGTGTCAGTCTTGTACGCCCACAGCATTGTCCAAATTGGTTACGATGCTCTTGGGTTGGAAGCCCGCGTCAATCTTCTGCTTGCCAATCTGGATACCAGCCTCAAGCGCGACATTCTCGCTCGAGAAAATCGCACCTGACTCGAAGTGGGTCTCGTCCGAGTAGTGCCCGTTGTGCTTCCTGATGTCCACGTGCACCGTGAAACTGCCTTTCGGCTCGCGGAGCGGGATCGCGGTCGCTTGAATCACGAAAGTCTTGCGCGTCGCGCCCCCGAAAATTGTGCTTGCATAACATTACACCTTATGGTGTAATGTTGACATGGATCAACTGACAGATGTATTGACTGCGATTTCGCACCCGACCCGGCGGGCGATTATTGGGCAATTGGCAAACGGGCCTGCTCGTTTCCTGGATGTCGCAAAGCCGTTCGACACCGCTTTAAACGCGGTGACGAAACACCTGAAGCTGCTCGAAAGAGCAGGGCTTATCGAACGCAGGAAACAGGGCCGGGAAGTCTTCATATCTTTTCGAGGGGAACCACTTCGACAGGTGGCGGGATGGGTTCATGAGTACGAGCGGTTCTGGAACCAGCGCCTCGACAAGTTTGAACAGTATTTTAAGGACAAACGGAAGAAGGAGAAGAAGTAATGAAGAAATCGGCGAAGACCATTGAAATTAAGGTTGAACGAACAATCCTTGCTCCGCTGGACGAGGTGTTCGATGGGTGGCTCAATCCAAAGATCCCTGGCAATCCCTGGAATGCAGCCGAAAAGTTTATTTTAGATCCAAAAGTAGACGGGCTCTTCTACTGGCTCTTGAAAGGAGCAGCCCATTACGGACGATTCACGAGAGTAGAGCGACCGGGGCGGATTCAGCATACCTGGGTATCGCCGAATACATTGGGACAAGAATCGACGGTTACTGTGACCTTCAAGAAACAGGGAGAAGACACCCTGATGACCCTCGTGCATTCCGACCTTCCGGACACTGACGAAGCGAGAGGCCATGAGCGAGGCTGGAACTACTTTCTGGGAATTTTTCGTGAGCAATTTGGAAGTGGCTCACGCAAGGAATACCGCTGGGAAGATGCTCATCCGAAAGAGGCAATGAAAAAATGAGCTACCTCAAGGCAAGCGGAATCCGCCGATTCTTGGGCGCAATGCTGGTGCCGCTGCTCGTGGCTTCCCAAGCGATCGGTGGAAATAGCCCCGACCAAGCACAGACTCAGACCAAATCGAAGGGAACTGTTATGAACGCACGCAACGGCGATCCAAAGAAAATCAATGGATACGCACGAGTCAACGGACTGAAGATGTATTACGAAATCGAGGGAACCGGCGACCCGCTCGTTTTTATTCCGCCAGCTTTCGGATTTGCCGGGCGGGAATCATTCCCTGCGCTGGTTCAAAATCATTCGGTCATTACGGTCGATCTCCAAGGAAATGGTCGCACGGCGGATATCCCGAATCGCCCGATCTCCATCGAGCAATACGCCAGAGACGTGGTTGAACTGTTGAAATATCTTAAAATCTCGAAGGCCGACTTCCTGGGTGAAAGCTACGGTGGCGACACGGCGGCTGTGATCGCAGTTCGCTATCCCGAGCTCGTCCGTCGTGTGGTGACCTATTCTGCAACTTTTGCCCCGCCTCCGGACACCTTAAATCGGGAGACCACGCACTATGATCAACCGCCTACCGCTGAGACCAGAGACATCCAATTTCAAAGAGAAGGCTACAAGAAAGTGGCGCCCGATCCAAATTACTGGCCCAAGATTTATGAGAAGGTTGGCAGCATTCAGTGGAAGGGCTTTTCGAAAGAAGAGTTGGCTTCGGTCATAGTGCCGTTTCTCATCCTTCAAGGAGATCACGATTTTGTTCGCCTCGATCACTCAGTTGAAACAGTCAAGCTTATCCCGCACGCCGAGCTTGCGGTGATCCCGGATGCGAGCCACTTCGCCTTATCTTCGGAACAAGAGAGGGTGATCCCCATCATCAAACATTTCCTGGAACAGCCTGAGAAGCGACTTCCGTTGGCAAGCGCCAATACGGGCTATCACCCCGGCGAAACCAGATAAGAGCCATAGGAGTTAGTAAGAAGAACGACAGAGGGGAGGTGATCGCTGTGTGTCCAGTGTGTTTGGCAACGATCGTGGCCGCGACCGCAACGTCAGGCGGCGTGCTCCGGGCGCTCGCACGAGTTGCTAACAAGGAGAACATCGGTATGAAGAAGAATTCGAAGACTGAAAAGCATAAGGTAGGAACGCGTGAGGAGTGGCTCGCGGCTCGACTCAAGCTGCTCAAGGCAGAAAAGGAACACACGCGGCGCGGGGACGAGCTGGCGCTGACGCGGCAGGAGTTGCCGTGGGTTCGGGTTGACAAAGACTATCGATTTGAGACCGACGAGGGGAAGGCTTCTGTTTTGGACCTCTTTCGAGGGCGCTCGCAGCTGCTTATCTACCACCTGATGTTCGGCCCCGACTACACCGCCGCCTGTCCGTCCTGCTCGGCGATAGCGGACGGCTTCAATGGCTTCCAGATTCATTTGACCAACCACGACGTGATGCTCTGGGCGGTATCGCGAGCGCCGCTCGCCAAACTCCAGGGGTACAAGCGGCGGATGGGCTGGACCTTCCCGTGGGCCTCGTCGTTCGGCGGCGATTTCAACTTTGACTACAGCGTCGGTTTCACTGAGGAGCAGCAGCGTGAGGGCGGCGTCGAATACAACTATCATCGCGAGGACGCGTTGAAGCCTTCCAGCCCCTCTGACCAGAACGTTTGGGGTACCGGAGTCGATCGGGCCACGTTCGTGTGCGAAAGGCCGGGCATGAGCGCCTTCGTTCTCGAGGACGGTGTCGTCTACCACACCTATTCGACCTATGCTCGCGGAGTGGACGCCCTTTGGGGCATGTGGCAATGGCTCGACCGCGCTCCCAAGGGGCGAAATGAGACGGGGCACTGGTGGCGTCGCCACGATGAGTACGACAAGCGGTGAGCTAGTTAAAGAGGATCACGATGGGGAGGAATTATGGCAAAGGTCATTTTTGGAAATCATTCGTCGGTTCTGGTTCCGCGGCAAGATCGGGACAACATTCGTAAATTCTATTGTTCTTATTCCATGTGTATTGGTTCTGGGTATTGATCCCAGCCGTGTCATAGGTGCCGCCGAAAAGAGTGAGCTGCCCGTGATATCCCGGATCTTCGTTCTTGAGAGTATTGAATTCAACCACGCCGCCCGTCTTCCTGCAAGATTCCGCAGGAATGCCGGCATATAAATGTCGAGGGATTCCACGTCATCGGCTTCGATCTCGGGGCCAAAGCTGGGCGAACGGTTGTCAGTGAGCGGTATGCCGTCGACGACAAATTGGGTTTGATATTCGGAGCCGCGTGGGTGAAGAACCGCATTGCCTTCATAGAGCCAGCCAGGTTCAGAGTTCACCAGGTCCTGCATGGAACGGCCGGGCAGCGCGGTCAGTCGGTTCTGAATCGTCTCCAAACCCATCTCATTCACCGAACCTGCGCGGTAGGGATCGACCAACGTGGCGGACCGCTCACCTTCACCGATTCAGAAACTGAAGCCACTTTTAGCCGAATCGTACGGTCCACGGGCCGCGCGGAACGGGCCGTACGGTTTGTGAAGTAATAAGCCAGCAGTTGCGGGCGCGCCTTAGAGCGAAGATCAAGCATGAGGTAGGAATATACCACACGTGTGCGGGCCATGCTATCATATGTAGATACGGTTATACGAATATAGTAATGTAGAAATTGCCATGATAAAACTTGAAGTGTTTGACCCCGCGATGTGCTGTTCTACCGGCGTTTGTGGGCCCACTGTTGACCCCGTCCTGCCCAGGTTCTCAGCTGATTTAGAGTGGCTGAAGGGCAAAGGTGTCCAAGTGCAGCGGTACAACCTTGCTCAGGAGGTTGGGGCCTTCACTGGCAATCCTAATGTTAAGACGACGCTAAACAGCGAGGGGACGAAATGCCTGCCTCTTGTCCTGGTGGATGGGGTGATCGTCAGCCAAGCCATCTATCCAGACCGGAAAGTGTTGGCGCGTTTCGTTGGGCTGGAGTATGAGCCCGAGCCAGTCGTCACCGAAGAAACTGTTCACTCATCGCTGGTATCGATCGGTGGGCCGAGCAAGATCGGCAAACGGTAAACCGTGAAGTCACTCGGAAATCCAACTAGAAATCTTATGTTCACGGGCAAAGGTGGCGTGGGCAAAACGTCAATTGCCTGCGGGACTGCCGTGTTTCTGGCTGAAAACGGCAAGCGCGTCTTGCTGGTAAGTATGGATCCAGCCTCCAATCTCGACGAAGTGTTAGAAACACGACTCAGCATGCGGCCCACTCTCGTAGCGAACGTAAATGGCCTCTACGCCATGAATGTCGATCCTGAGGAGGCCGCCCGGCGCTACCGGGAGAAAGTAATTGGACCATACCGCGAGCTCCTTCCCGAATCGGCAGTGAAGAGCATTGAGGAACAGCTATCGGGTGCATGCACGGTAGAAATCGCTGCCTTCCACGAGTTTGCCAAGTTGCTAGGCGATGCAAACGCAACGACGGAGTTTGACCACGTAATCTTCGATACTGCTCCCACCGGGCATACGCTTCGCCTGCTGCGGTTGCCGGCGGCGTGGTCAGGATTCATCGATGCGAACGTTGGTGGAACGTCGTGCCTCGGACCGCTCGCCGGTCTGCAGGCGCAGCGCGAACTCTATGAAAAAACACTGCAGGCGTTGTCGGACGCAACGATAACGACCATCTTTCTTGTCAGCCGTCCGGAACATTCCGCTCTGGTGGAGGCGGATCGGACCCGCAACGAACTTGATGCACTCGGCTTAAAGAATCAGAAGTTGATCCTGAACGGCGTTTTTCATGCCTCGGCGAAGGACGATTCGGTCGCGGTTGCTCTGGAGAAAAGAGGACGCGAGGCACTGGCAGACATGCCGAATGGTCCAGAGGAGCTTCCCAGAATCGACGTGCCGTTGGTTGCGCAGTCGCTTATCGGAGTCGCCTCGCTACGCCAGTTTGCGAAAGGCCATTTTGATACGGGAAATGCCGTGCTCCACCCACCGGCTGAAGTGAATCTTCCGCCGTCGCTTGCCGCCCTGGTGCCCGATCTGATCGCACGGGGCAAAGGCGTCATCATGACGATGGGCAAGGGTGGCGTGGGAAAGACCACGATTGCTGCTGCGTTAGCGGTGGAGCTCGCAAGCTCCGGGCATAGCGTCCATCTGACCACCACCGATCCTGCTGCCCACCTGCAGGCGGCTTTGACAGCAGACATACCGGGTCTTCATGTTTCGCGTATCGACCCGGTTTCTGAAACACGCGCCTACACGGAAGAAGTGATGGTGCAATCCGGGCGAGATCTCGACGAAAAAGGCCGCGCATTGCTCGAAGAGGATCTGCGCTCCCCTTGCACGGAGGAGATTGCGGTATTTCGTGCCTTTTCGCGCTGCGTAGACGAAGGGAATCACGGTTTCGTGGTGATAGACACTGCCCCGACAGGACATACTTTACTGCTGCTCGACGCTGCTGAATCCTATCACCCCGATGTTGAACGCAATCTCAGCTACATTCCAGACAGCGTGCGCAGGTTGCTGCCTCAATTGCGGGACCTCGATTTTGCGCGGATTGTCATTGTGACCTTGCCTGAAGCCACACCCGTACACGAGGCGGCGCGGCTTCAAGACGACCTGAATCGAGCGGGAATCACGCCCTACGCGTGGGTTATAAACCAGAGCTTCTGTGCGACTGGAACGCATGACCCTATTCTGGCTGAACGGGGGGCCTTGGAATTGCGCTACATTGCTGAAGTGCGCGACAAGCTCGCGCAAAGGCTGGCCTTGATTCCGTGGCAGTCCGCGTCGCCTGTCGGAGCGGAGGGACTGCAGCAACTCTTCGAGGAGACCGTAACTAAATGAATCAGAGGTTCGACGCATGAAGGAACTCGAACAATACTTCAAGGCTTTAGCGGATGCGAACAGGTTGCGCATACTGAACCTGCTGCTCCACGGCGAACTGTGCGTTTGTGATATCCAGTTTGTCCTGGAGGCATCGCAGCCGACTGTGTCGCGACATCTCGCATACTTGAAGAACTCAGGGCTCGTGCTCGATCGGCGAGACGGTCTCCGGATCTTCTATCGCCTGTCCGAAGCGAAACAGGGCGCAAAGAGGAAGCTATTCGAGTTTCTGCGGGACGCCTACAAGAGCGAAGAACAGCTACAGGATGACACCCGTCGGTTGAGAGAGGCCATTCAAGAAGGTTCGTGCACCGTAAGCGAGTGGAAGCCATATGCAGCAGTGGGTGCAGGGAAACCGATGCAGGGTAAAAGGAGCTAGCACGTAAGGAATCCACGAATGGCAGCAACGATCCAAACTCTCCCCAAGAATACGGAACCCAAACGGCTCAATGTATTCGAGCGCTACCTGACCGTATGGGTCGGACTCTGCATGGTCGCCGGTCTCGCCATCGGCAAGGGGGCTCCCCCCGTCGTCGATGCACTGCGCGGCATGGAATTCGGCAAAGGGAGCCAGGTCAACATTCCAATCGCCGTGCTCATCTGGCTGATGATCATCCCGATGATGATGAAAGTCGACTTTGGAGCCATTCGCGAGGTGGGCAAGAAGCCACGCGGATTACTCGTCACCCTGTTTGTGAACTGGCTGGTGAAACCCTTTTCCATGGCACTGATCTCCTGGGTTTTCTTCCGGCACGTTTTCAATGCCTGGATTTCACCTGCTCTGGCTGATCAGTACATCGCAGGCACAATCATCCTGGCAGCAGCTCCTTGCACAGCGATGGTGTTTGTGTGGAGCTACCTCACGGATGGCGATCCCGCGTACACCCTTGTCCAGGTTTCCGTGAATGACCTGATCATGCTGTTTCTCTTTGCGCCCATCGTCCGGTTCCTGGTCAGAGGAGCATCGTCGTTGTCGGTCCCATTCACGGTCCTGCTCTATTCCGTGATTGCATTCATCGTCATTCCTCTCACGATTGGGGTCTTGGTGCGCGCTTGGATGACCCGCCAACACGGTAAGCAGTGGTTTGAGCAATTGTTTCTCCCCAAGTTCAGCCCCGTGACCATCCTAGCTCTGCTAGCTACCCTCGTGTTCATATTTGCGTTTCAGGCGGACAACATTACTGGCCGCTACATTCACGTCTTTTTGATCGCGATTCCCATATTGATTCAGGTCTACTTCAACTCCACTCTGGCCTATGGGCTCATGCGCCTCCTTAAGGTTCCGCACGCAGTCGCAGCACCTGGCGCCCTCATCGGTGCGAGCAATTTCTTTGAACTCGCAGTGGCAACTGCTATTGCGCTGTTCGGGCCTGGATCAGGAGCAGCGCTGGCCACGGTGGTCGGTGTGTTGGTCGAGGTTCCAGTAATGCTCTCAGTGTGTGGGGTGTGCAACCGGACACGTCACTGGTTCCCGACTGAAGCCAAGGCGGAGGCGTAAATGGCGAAACAACGTGTGTTATTTCTGTGCACCGGTAACTCAGCTCGCAGTCAGATGGCAGAGGGGCTTTTACGAGACTTCGCTGGAGACCGCTTCGAAGTGTTCAGTGCCGGGACACGTCCGGCCGGTCTCAACCCGAATGCCGTGACTGCAATGGCTGAGATCGGCATCGGCATTGCAGGGAGTCGCTCAAAGTCAGTAGACGAGTTCGCCGGGCAACGGTTCGATTATGTTTTCACGGTCTGCGACAATGCCAAAGAATCGTGCCCTGTATTTCCGCGTGTTGGGAAAAAGTTGCACGAGAGCTTCGAGGACCCAGCGGCTGCCCCAACCGATAAGCAGCTCGGAGTCTTTCGGAAGGTAAGGGATCAAATTGCCGAACGATTGCGTAAGTTTGTTCGCGAGGAGTCCCAGGTCGGTGAGTAGCGGCAGGCTGTGAAGACAAGTACAAATTGTTCGACTCCTCCCTAGCGTGCAGAGGCAAGAGCGGCTTCACAGCCAGGCCCAGCACTGCCGCAACGAATATCCGCCGCAGCCAGAGTGTGCTCAAGACCAGGGCGATGCGTCCTCCAAGCAGCGCACCCAGAAACATCGAAACACCAAAGATGAGGCCGAGCTCCAGATCCACAACTCCTCGCCAGACAAAACACCAGCGTCGCGATCCCTGGGAGCAATCGCTAAGAACTATAAGGTGCTTGAGCTTACAGTCCTCCAACAGATCAATTCCCCTATCGTATGAAGAAAGACGGGAGAGCGAGGTTAAAGGTTCGGTCGCGAAGATGAGCCCGGCTCTGGACTCCGGAAGCCAAACCTTATTTCAAAGTTGGGGGAGGACAACTCTGAGCACCGGCCCCACTGCAGGCTAGACCTCCAGCCGGCCGATCGTGCTTAGCATGCCAGCGTCAACGACCTAACTAAGGGGGTCGTTGCTCACAAGCTCTCGAGCACCAGCTTAAGGTAGTTCCAGAAACTCTCCACGGACGAAATCTGCACTCGCTCATTCGGGCTGTGAGGGTCTACGATCGTTGGCCCGAAAGAAACCATCTGCATGCCCGGATATTTTTCGCCAATGACACCGCACTCCAGGCCGGCATGCATCGCGATCAGCTTTGCCGGTTCGCCGAAGAGTTTCTTGTGCACCTCCTGAAGCTTGTGCACGACCTCGCTGTTGGGCTCAGGTTTCCAGCCGGGGTATATCCCTCCGTGCTCCACTTCAAACCCCGCCAGCCCGCATACCGTCGCAACCATGCGAGCAGCAGCCAGCATGCTGCTCTCGATCGCACTTCGCTGACTGGTAACAATCTCCACCACTTCGCCCTTGGTGCTGACAGTCGCCAAGTTCGTGGAGGTCTGGACCAGGCCGGCAACATCGGGGCTCATGGCCAGAACACCATGATGCAGGCTCGCGAGCAGCGCCACCGTTTGTTTCGCGTCAGTCGCATCCAGCACTGTTCCCGGAAGCGCAGCTTTCTCGACCGTGATCTGCAAGCCGGAATCGAATCCTCCCAAATCGGCTTTATATCCAGCTTCGGCCGAGGCCACGAGAGATTTCAGTTCACTTTCGCTAGCGGTGCCCGCCAGCGCAAGGGCCGACGCTTCACGCGGAATTGCATTCTGCGCGCTGCCACCGTTGATTTCGGCGATTTCGACCGGAAGGCGATCAAGCAATCTCTGAAGGACCCCGCCCATGATTCGCAGGGCATTGCCCCGGCCTTGATGGATATCGACACCAGAGTGGCCGCCCTTCAGGCCCCACACCTTGACGCACCAGGCTGATCCTGCACCCGCGTGACGAAGCCCGACTTTACGTCGAGCAGTTGTCTTGACACCACCTGAACAACCGATGCAGAGGGTGCCCTTTTCTTCGTTGTCGAGGTTGAGAAAATACTTGGCCTTCAGCAAGCCGCCCGGGAACGCCGAAGCTCCGGTGAGCCCGCTCTCCTCGTCAACGGTGAAGAGGAACTCCAACGGACCATGCGCAATGTCATTGCTCTCCATTACGGCCAGTGCCGCGGACACGCCGACTCCGTTGTCGGAGCCCAGGGTCGTACCATCTGCTTTCAGCCAGTCTCCATCTCTTACCACCTTGATGGGATCGACATCGAAGTTATGAATGGTGCCTTCGTTCTTCTCACATACCATGTCGAGGTGACCCTGTAGGAGAGCCATCGGTGCTCCGTCGCGTCCCGGCAGTGCAGGCTTCCGCACCACGAGATTGCCGACATCGTCCTGTACAGATTCCAGACCCAGCTGTGCAGCCAGCGCTAGGACGTACTCCCTCGCTGCAGCTTCCTTTGTGGAGGCGCGAGGAATCGCCGCCAGTCTGTCAAAGTGGTTCCATACGGCGAGGGGTTGCAGGTTTGCGAGGGCGGATATCATTGCACGCTCCGTAGGATCAAAAAGTTACCAGCCATCGTACAGCGCGAACGCAAGAGCTGGACATCCCTCTCCCGGGTCCCTCTCCCGGGTCAGGCCCGCAGCGTCGTCGAGTATGGCGGGCTGGCACCTGCGAGGATGGGTCCTTACTTTCGGGGCGAGCCTTAGCCCAATACAGTTTCAACGCTGCGTCCTCGGTGTCTCGCAACCACTCCGCGACGTCTGTCTCTTGGAAAGGTCGGCCCCTTTGGGCCAGGTCAAGATTGAGCAACTCGCCGGCGGTGCTTGGTTTCCTAATTTTGTTCAACGCTCGCGAAATGTGATCGCTGAGATGAAGATTCGGGTTTGGGGCCTTCTTCATTCTTCATTGAGGAGGGAGAATTGTCAGGCAAAGACCTTTGCAAGGTTTGGGCGGGGGACGCAAGAAAAAGTAAAGGCCGTGACATTGGTTATGCTCTAGCCGCCAGCTCCTGCGAGGGAGCCAACAGCGTGGACGCATGCACCGTCACAGCCCTTGATGCGATCACCGCTTTCGCGGTTCCAAACCCCAACTGCCCCTCGCAGGGCCGTCGGTTTTTTCAGGTCTGGCAGCTCTTCGGGTTGCCCCGCAGAGCTGATCACTCAGCCTACTTCGGAGTGGCAAAAGTTTGATTAAGCCAATCCTTTCAGCCGTCGACGAAAGCCACCCTAAACACTTACTTCCCCGCTGTCAATGCCGCTTTTCAGGGCAAACTCTGAATTTGACGAATGCGTTCACCGGGGTTGCAATCTGTTGAATTGTTGGCGCTTAGTGAATGGACGGCTCAATTTTCCACAGTCCCCCACAGCTTAATTCACAATAATGACGAACCGTAGTTTTCGAGTCTGACGGTCACTCGGCCTTCACCGGCACGTGAATCGGCAAGCATTCGAACACTCTTTGGACAACTGATCAAAGTTGGCACACTCATCAGCACGGTCTTGGCAATCAAACTTCTGAATCAATCACTTACTCACAACCAAGTCCGGACGGATGCGCTCGACTGATGTATCGAAAAAGCCCGCATTGGAGCACATCGATTGTTATGTGGCCTATTCCCTCTGCCGTCTTAAGGGCGCAAGCAGAACCTTTTTCTCCGTCATGTCTGCTGCGTAGTGTTCCCAGCTGAGTTCCGGGTTGCCCGAGCAACTGCAAATGTGAACTGCCGGAGCAACTTCCAGAAACACACAACCACCGATCTCCGCGCACGCCAGCCGTCCCAGGTTTCGCAGTTACAATGCATAGTGAAATCCTCGTGCAGCGTGTTGGCGAAATGGCTGATCAAATCGAACACGTGTTCGTTCTCATGTTGGAGAACCGAGCGTTCGATCACATGCTCGGTTTCTCGGGCATCACAGGCAACGATGCCGCGAAGGGCGGTTCAACACAGATCAATGGACTGTCTGGAAGCGAGGTCAATTCTTTCGATGGCGGCGTGTTCCAAGTAAGCAGAGGCGCTGATGCCGTGATGCCGGCTGACCCAGGACACGAGTTCAATAATGTCCTGGAACAGCTCTGCGGACCGGGAACGACTTATCAAGCAGGTGGCGCGTATCCAGCCATCAACAACACCGGCTTCGTCGCCTCATATGGGGCCAGCAGCGACGCTGCGGACCCGGGTGAGGTGATGAAGTGTTTTGCACCCGAGCAGCTTCCAGTCCTGGTTGCCTTGGCCCAGGAGTTTGCCGTTTGTGATAACTGGCAGGCATCCATGCCTGGCCCTACCTGGCCGAACCGGATGTTTGTTCATGCCGCCTCGTCCGGCGGGCTTGACCACAGTCCGACTACGCAAGAAATCGTTGAATGGGAGACGATCGGTGGGTTCCAGTTCAAAGCGGGTAGCATTTTCGATGCATTGAAGAAGAAGGCGGTGTCGCACCGCCTGTATGCCGGCGACGATTTTCCGATGGTTGCCGCATTGAAGGGCATCAGCCTCTTCGACATCCGGCACTACGGCCATTTTTCCACCGATCTTGGTCAGCCGACTTATCCATACAGTTACGTTTTCATCGAGCCAAGCTACGATGTCCTGAACGACTATAGGAACAGCAGTTCGCAGCACCCGCTTACCGACATCACGCTGGGTGAGGGATTGATTAAGGAGACCTATGAGGCGATCCGGAACTCTCCGCATTGGACTAGCAGTGCTTTGATCATCACCTGGGATGAACACGGCGGATTTTACGATCACGCCATTCCGCCTAGCGCGGTAGCACCAGGTGACACAGCTCCGCAGGATAACCGGAATCAGTACGGCTTTGCATTCCAGCAGTATGGGCCTCGTGTCCCGGCAGTTGTCATCTCGCCGCTTATTCCGAAAAATGTCGTTGATCATCGGTTGTATGACCATGCTTCAATACCGGCTACGATTGAAGCTTTGTTTGCAGTTAATCCTCTGACGCAGCGCGATGCCAAAGCCAATCGGCTCGATGCGCTGCTTTCTTTGAATGCGCCAAGGGCCGACACTCCCACAACTCTGTCTTTCCCCGCAAACACTCTGTTCGCGACGAGTGTAATGAAGATGAGTGTGCCGGACTTGAGTACGATGGTTGCCGTCAGACCAGATGCGACGGTCGACCAGGGCACACTGCCAGTGATTCTTCATTCAGCTCTGCGCCAGGATCTCGAAATGTCGCCGAAGCAACGGACGGCTATCCTACATCGGGTGCGTTCAATCAAGACGCGCGAGCAGGCAAGGCAGTACTTGGCAGAGGTCCAAAAGAAGCTCCGTGATCGCCGAGCTGCTTAACATCCGGCACCGGGTTCGGTGTAAGATCGGTGCTTTCGCGGATCTGTGGCCTGTGCGCCCCTGGTTTACGCACTTGTCGCCGAGCCGCTACACCAGGGACTACAATTTTCCTGCTGAGGAGAGGGTCCATGTCTCTACTTACACCCTGCTTGCTCACGCTAGCCGCCGCGCTTGCTGGCTCCCAGACGGTGGGTACCCTGCACGTACAGATCGAGGAATACGAACTGCCCACGCCGAACTCGCGGCCTCACGATCCCGCACTCGCGCCTGATGGCTCGCTTTGGTACACCGGGCAGGGAGCAAATAAACTGGGCCGCCTCAATCCGAAGACTGGCGAATTCAAGGAATTTGCTTTGAAGACTGCCGATTCTGGTCCGCACGGTTTGGTCGCCGACAAGGACGGAAACATTTGGTTCACCGCAATCTCCGGCGGTTACGTCGGCAAGCTAGATCCGAAGACCGGCGAGATCGCCGAGTATCGCGCGGCGGGTGGCGCGAAGATCGATCCGCACACACCCGTATTCGACCATGATGGCATTTTGTGGTTTACCAACGAAGAGACCAACTATATCGGCCGTCTCGATCCGAAGGCCGGCAAGATGACCTTGACCAAATTGCCGACTGCGCACTCCGTGCCTTACGGCATCGTGATCTTGCAGAACAACACGCCCTTCTTCTGCGAGTTCGGCACCAACAAGCTAGCCAGCATCGACCCGAGTACGATGAAAATACGCGAATACATTTTGCCGGCAGCGGGTGCTCGCCCGCGACGGATCGCACTGGCGCCCGATGGCACAATTTATTACACGGACTTCGCACGCGGCTTTCTTGGACACTTTGATGCGTCCAGCGGAAGGTTGTTGAAAGAATGGATGTCGCCCGGCGGCTCGGAGTCAGAACCTTATGGCATCGCGATCACGAATGACGGTGAGGTCTGGTATAGCGAGTCGGGTGTGAAGCCCAATACTCTGGTCCGATTCGATCCCCGAGCGGACAACTTCAGTACGAAACAGATCCCATCCGGAGGCGGCGTTATTCGCAACATGGTAGCAACTCCCGATGGTCGGCTATATTTGGCATGCAGTGGAGTGAACAAGGTCGCTGTCGCGGATATAACAGATAGGCAATGATCTTAGAATAAGGACGCCATGAAGTCACTTTCGGCACTTCTGACGCTGGCAGTGCTGGCAGGCACGAGTGCAGTAGCGCAGATGAGCCCGCCGATGGTCAGTGAGATCACAACAAAGATTTCCGACCACGTCTGGACGATCATGGACGTTCCCAACGCCGTCGTCGTCGGTAGCCACTCGATGCTCGTCGTCGATATCGGCTTGGGCTCGAAGAATGGAGCCACCGCCGCGCGCTTGGCCGCGAAACTCGCACCCAACAACCCGAAGCTCTTCCTCACCACCACGCACTTCCATCCGGAGCACGCTGCCGCTGAGCCCGGCTTTCCTCCCGGAACCATCCTGATCCGCAACGCGGTGCAGCAGCAGGAAATGGAGACGCACGGTCAGGAGATGATCGATAAGTGCAGCCAGCGCTCGCCGCAGAATAAAGACCTACTCGCAGGCGTGGTATTGCGCTCGCCCGAGGTGATTTTTAACCAGGAAGCGACGATCGACCTTGGCGGTGTTACGGCCCGCCTGCTCTGGTTCGGCGGAGCCCACACCAAAGGTGGTGAGCTGACCTTGGTCGAACCAGACCGCACGTTGATCTCGGGCGACGTAGTGCAGAACAAGACCATGCCCAACATCTTCGGCGACGGCCGCACACCCCCGAGCTGGCTTGCCGTGCTGGACAAGGTAGCCGCCCTCAACGCCGTACATGTCTTGCCCGACCATAGCGCTCCCGGCGATGGTTCGCTCGTGGTGGCGGAACTGAACCTGATCTCCGAAATTCGCACGCGAGCGCTCGCGCTCAAGCGCCAAGGCATATCGCCCGACGACGCCGGGAACAAGTCAGCGCCGACCTCAAAACGCAGCATCCCGACTGGCCCAACACCAACGCCGTCGGATTCGTCAAAAGCGTTATGCGGAAGCTCAATAGGACAGGGTGATGCAGCTAAAAGCGTCTAAGAGGTCGAAGTCCTGAAGACGATCTTGCGGTGACCATGAGCGTACAAGCCACACCACCGGCCGGACCAGATCGCCTGCGGTCCGGTCAACTCGCGCCGCAGGCGCGAAGTGGCGGTTGGCTGCGTCTGTTTCAAGGCATAAGACCGGTTACTCGCGCGGGAGCAGCGCGCAATGCCGTGGCCGGATTGCAATTGGCGGCGATGAACATCCCGCAGGCGCTGGGCTACACCAAGATTGCCGGCATGCCAGTAGTCACAGGTTTTTACACGCTGCTGCTTCCGCTACTGGCATTTGCGATGTTTGGTTCCTCGCGCTACCTGGTAGTCGCTGCCGATTCAGCAACCGCTGCCATTCTTGCCGGGAGGCTTGCGGGCATGGCGCCTGTCGCAAGCGCGAGATATGTGGCGCTGGCATCGACGGTCGCTCTGCTCACCGCCGGATTTCTCCTGCTGGCTCGAGTACTCAAGCTCGGCTTCCTGGCCGACTTCTTGTCGCAGACCGTGCTGATAGGATTTCTCACCGGAGTGGGATTTCAGGTGGGCGTCGCTGTGCTGGGCGAGATGGTCGGCCTGGAAGTGCACTCCCACAGGACGGTGGGACAGCTCCTCGAGGTCTTCCGCGGCCTGCCCGAGGCTCACTTCCCGACGGTGTTGATCTCGGCAGTCGTCGTGACCGGCGTCTTTGCCTTCAGCTGGTTTGCTCCCAAGGTGCCCGGCTCGCTGATCGCGGTGGCCTGCGCAATAGCCGCGAGCGCGGGCTGGGATTTCGCAGGGCGCGGTATCACGATCATCGGGCCGGTCGTTGGCGGCCTTCCGCATTTAGGATTGCCCGATGTGCACTGGAAGGACGCCGTGCCGCTGCTCGGCGTGTCCAGCTCTTGCTTTGTAACGATCCTCGCCCAGAGCGCGGCTACCGCACGTTTCTACGCGGGGCGCCACCACCAGCACTGGGACGGAAGCGCAGACCTGGTCGGTCTGTCTGCGGCCAACGCCGCCGCGGCGTTGAGCGGGACGTTTGTTGTGGACGGAAGCCCTACCCAAACCGCGATGGTCGAAAGCTCTGGAGGTCAGAGCCAGCTTGCCCAGGTGGCCACCGCGATGACGGTCGCGTTCGTCCTGCTCTTTCTGACCAAGCCTCTGCAATACCTGCCACGTTGCGTGCTGGGGGCCATCGTATTTTTCATTGCTGTCCGTCTAATTGACTTGCGCGGCTTGCGAGAGATTCGACGCGAGAGTCCCGAAGAATACGCTCTGGCCTTGTTTACTGCGATAGTCGTGGTGCTGGTAGGCGTTGAGCAGGGCATACTGCTGGCCATGGTGCTGTCGCTGCTTCGGGTTGTGCGGCACAGCTATCGTCCTCACACCGGAGTCTTCGTCGTAAGCGAAGGCGATGGCTGGCAGTTAGTTCCGGCCGTTCCCGGCGCGGCAACCAAACCAGGGTTGGTGATCTATCGCTTCGGAGCAGCGCTCTTCTACGCCAATGCTACCCTGTTTGCAGAGGAGGTTCGCGGCTTGGTTGGGCCAGCTCCTTCACTCGTGCGCTGGCTGGTCGTCGACGCCGAAGCGATCACAAATGTGGATTACACGGCCGCTCGGATGGTGCGACAACTGCAGAAGCAACTGGTTCACTGCGGCGTGATGTTGGTGCTCGCACGCGTGCCTTTCTCCCTGAAGGCGGACTTAGAGCGGCACCTCTTGACGAAGGTCATCGGCCCGGCGCGGTTTTTCGATCGCCTACACGATGCGCTGGCGGCTTTCGCAGCACTCAACGACCCGCGGGCACAAACG
This sequence comes from Candidatus Sulfotelmatobacter sp., assembly GCA_049519055.1. Lineage (GTDB taxonomy): Bacteria > Acidobacteriota > Terriglobia > Terriglobales > Acidobacteriaceae > Sulfotelmatobacter. The sequence continues at coordinate 21,444 of JBEKRE010000009.1, forward strand.
ACGCCTGGTAGTCACTCCGTCTCAGGCGAGTCCTCGCCCTGAGCACAGCCGGACCGGGTGCATAAATCGGGCCTGAGGTGGGGCGCCACTCCGAAGCTTTGGCATTATTCTACTGCTTCGCTTGATCCCATTTCTTGCGAATGGTAATGAACCCTTCGGTCAGCCCGTAGAGTTCATAAAATCTGCCGGGCAGTCTGCGATTCAGCTTCTCTTTATGCTCCATGTGCAGTGGGGCGCCGATGGTGCAGATCATTTCGAGGGACTGCAGCGCCTCCGCGGAAAAGTATGGCGAACCCAGAAGCGCGACGATCTGTGACGGCACCATGATGACGTGCGTCACGCGCTCGCGCTCCGCTGTCTCCGCAAATCTCTGGAGAACAAAGCTCTTATCCATTGTAAGTTGACCCCAGATACATCGCCGGCATGAGCGTGACGAAAGCGCCGTCGAAAACGATCGATCCCGAGTGTAGCACGACGCTCTCGGAGCTCATGCGAAAGGTCGAAGCAAAAAGCGTTCAGCATAGGTCTGCCCGCATCGGCCACACCCTGATAGCGCAGATTGCGGTCTTTCTCCAGCGGAGTACGCGAAGCTGCAATAATCGCGGGATCAATCGAGCTGCTGCATTATTGTGCGATTGCGCTGATAGTTGACGTTATCCGGCGATTACACTCGCTGAGCCGATTGCGAAGGTGCGGGGATGTCTACTTCGGGCTCTGTGCCTCGGCCAAAACTTTTTTCAGATTGTCCGAATCTTGTGATTCCGGAGCAAGTCTCAGATATTCCCGAAGGTGAGAAGCGGCATCAGTCGCGTCGTTGTTGGCTTCGTAAATTTGAGCCAGTAAGAGTTGCAACAGCGGCTCGTAGTGCTCACGGTCAATTGCTTCGGCTTTCAAAGCTCTCTGTTTCGCTTCCGGCAGCTGGTTCAGATTGAAATAAGCAATCGCGCTGAAGAAATAGGCATAGGCGTCGTTTACAGCTTCCAGTTCAAGTGCACGACTAGTCAGGTTCAAAACCTCATTCCATTCCTGCTTGCGTCCGGCGATCTCCGCCAGGCAAAGATACGCGGGCAAGTATTTTGGATCAGCGCTCGACGCTCGCGAACAAGCATTACGCGCTTCTGCTGTTTGCTGCCTGGTTTCGAGAGTCTGACCCAGCATTACCCATCCCGCAACGTATTTCGGGTAGATTTCGGTTGCTTTGCGTAAGTGCTGCTCAGCCTCCGGCAGTTTCTTATTCTTTAGGGCTGTGCAGGCGTGTTCATATTCTTTTTGAGCCTTTGTGGGGAATCTGCAAGCTCGTAACGCTGGCAATGCTGGGCATTCCTGGAAACGGCTTGATTGAGCATCGCTTTTCTTTGTTGGCACCCAGTGGTGCGTCACCTTTATCGACGACAACGCGGTCATTCGGTGTCGCGGGCAGCCGTAACCCGGCGTTGACTTGTAAAGGATATTGGAGGCTTTGTGCAAACAACGCGGCGGATAACAAATCAATTATCAAAGCGCAGAGCACTACTTGTTTCGCACTCAGTATTGCCGGCAAGCGGAACCCATGCCGCTGGCGGTGTGTTATCTCCATGACGCCCCTCGGGACGTAGTTTCGATCATTCTGCGCCGACGGCGCTTCGGAAACAAGTGCGAAGGGTTGTGGTGGGCTTTCGTTGCTCTATCGAGGTGAGCTGCAGATTTCTATTTGTTTCGCGGACCAGCGTTGCCAACTTTTTGCTCCCTCAGTGATCGTTCAAGAGCGCTTGCCATGAACTGACCTGCAGAGGTGATTCTTGCTTGCGAAAGAAAAGATCGTGCCGGCCGCTGGTCAGGCATCAGAATGCGCCAGCCCTTCACAAAACCACCAGCCTGAGCATAGACAGCCGTTAGGTAGGCAACAGTTTCAGCCTCCGAGTGATGAGCCATACTTGACGCTAGTCCATCTCACACTTGCCCTGGCATTTGAACTCCTTACCGCGACCTTCCATCCTCCCTTCACATTCCGGGCACACCCAATTCAGAATGCTGGAAACCAATTCTGCGGCGGCTTTGAATGAGCTCAATCTGATAAACGCCATAGGCATTCCTCCACGACCCAAGTTTCAGCGCAGGACAAACTCACTCCTGACGCTGACACAACGTGGAGCGGCGTTCACACGCTTGTTTTCCGAGCTCCAGCGGATGACTGCCCCTCGGAGTTTTTCTTGGAGAATCCCGGTAAGAAATCTGCCGATTGTCGGGATGACCACTGCCCCAGCTTTTGCCAGTCGCGCGACAGGCGCGGTATGGCCGATTGCGAGATTCGGGAAGACTATAAACCCAAGTCGCTCAGGCCTGGATGGTCTTCCGGGCGGTGACCAAGCGGCCAGTGATACTTGCGATCTGATTCCGAGATGGGAAGGTCGTTGATGGATGCAAACCGTGACGCCATAAGGCCGTCGTCATTGAATTCCCAGTTCTCATTGCCATAGGACCGATACCAGTGACCCGAGTTGTCGTGCCACTCGTAAGCGAAGCGTACCGCAAGGTGATTCCCGGTAAACGCCCACAGTTCCTTGATGAGCCTGTAATCCAACTCCTTAGCCCACTTGCGAGAAAGGAAGGCAATGATTTCGTTTCGTCCGTTGATGAACTCCGAGCGGTTCCTCCATCGCGAATCGACCGTGTAGGCCAGAGCTACTTTTCCGGGGTCGCGACTGTTCCAGCCATCTTCGGCGAGTCGCACTTTTTGAATCGCACTTTCGCGTGTGAACGGAGGCAAGGGAGAGCGGATTTCCGTCGTTGCAGTTGACATAGTTCCTTTCCTCGGGCCACTTCGACATCGGTAAACGCGACAGCTGCTTTGGATCAGCCGAACGTGAACGAAAAGGCCTCCACACCAGGATCGAGAAATTCGATCTCAAACTGTCGATCAACGATGGGCTTAGGTTGTCGGATCAGCTGATACATCCGGGGCTCCGTAACCGTGCCGTTGCCTTGTCCGTCCACGTCAACCCCGTGAGCGGCGCCCGGCGGTTGCCCATCGATGAGCACGCGAAATCGCGCGGACGTTCCCGGCGCTGCCGGTCCCATGACGAGATGAAGATCGCGGCTGTGAAAGCTGTACACGACGTGCCCATTGGCCTTGTTCAGCACGATGCCTTCTCTCTCCATCGTCCAATCGCCTGAGAGTGCCCAGTGACTGAGTTTCAGACGCGCGGGCAGCGCATAGTCGTGACGCTGGTCTGGTTTTGCACCTCCGGCGGACGCAAAGTCTGCGGTGCGTTCATAGCCGAGATAGTTTTCCGCAGATCTCAAGTCGTCCCAATCAGCGCCAACTTCAGCACCCTGGGGATCGACCGACACCAGGTCATGACTGAAGCCGCCGGTTCCGGCCTCGGTCAGCAACTGTTGAATAATCAATTCCGACTGTTCGTAGTCACCCTCGCCGAACTGATGATGTCGGATCCGCCCCTGCGCATCGATGAAATAAAGGGCAGGCCAATATTCGTTGTTGAAAGCGCGCCACATCGCATGGTCGTTATCGACCGCGATCGGATAATCGATTCGCATGTCCTTCGCAGCCCAGCGGACGTTATCAATGTTTTTCTCAAACGAGAATTCGGGCGCGTGTGTACCAATCACTACCAAACCTTGATTTTTGTATTTCTCGGCCCATGCACGGACGTATGGAAGCTGCCGCCGCCAGTTGATGCAGGAATAGGTCCAGAACTCGATCAGGACCACTTTTCCACGCAGAGTGGTTGGCGTCAATGGCTGCGAATTCAGCCAGGCGGTGGCGCCGACGAGAGAAGGGAATTTACCCTCTATCGGTAATCGAATTGCTGCGGGCGCTATCCGAAGCTTGACCATTCGAAGATCTGAAGGTGTTGCCCCCCCTCTCATAGAACCGATGACGCTGAGCGGGGCGGCAGCAATGACGACCACCGCGATGCCAAGAAGGCAAGGGCGATTACGGCGACTATGTTTGAGTTCTTTGAACATCGCTCTCACTTGGGAACCAGTATTCTTCACAACACGATCACGCCGCATCTGCGACAGGTCTGGTTCGACCTTGGTCACGGCCGCAGCGCCCACCCAGGTTAACGTCGATCGCTATTCCCAACTCGTATCAAAAACCGTCGACTTCGACAACAGCCTTGGCGAAAGCTTCCGGAGCTTCTTGTGGCAGATTGTGCCCGACGCCTCCGGTAATGGTCCGGTGTGCATGTTTGCCGGAGAATTTCTTGGCAAAGGCACTGGGGTCCGGATAATGTGGGGCCCCGTTGGCATCGCCTTCAAGAGTGATGGTCGGCACGGTGATGACCGGACCTAAGGCAAGGCGCTTTTCCAGATCGTCATATTTCGGCTCGCCTTCAGCCAAGCCGAGCCGCCAGCGGTAACTATGGATCACGATGGCAACGTGATCCGGATTGTCGAACGACGCCGCACTGCGATCGAACGTCGCATCATCGAAGTTCCACTTCGGCGAAGCGATCTGCCAGATAAGCTTGGCAAAATCGTGCCGGTATTTGTCGTAGCCGTCCCGGCCGCGTTCCGTGGCGAAATAAAACTGGTACCACCATTGGAGCTCAGCCTTCGGTGGCAGCGGCGCCCGGTTAGCTGCCTGACTGGGAATCAGATAACCGCTCACCGAGACGAGCGCCTTGCAGCGCTCCGGCCAGAGCACCGCCATGATGTCGGCGGTCCGCCCTCCCCAATCGAAGCCGGCGAGGATTGCCTTGTCGATCTTGAGCGCATCCATCAGCGCGATGATGTCGAGAGCAACCACCGACTGTTGTCCATTCCGAAACGTTCCGCTGGAAAGAAAGCGCGTCGTGCCGTAACCCCGCAGATAGGGGACGATTACCCGGTAGCCCGCCGATGCCAACAACGGCGCAACATCGACGTAGCTGTAGATGTCGTAGGGCCAGCCCTGCAAAAGAATTACCGCAGGGCCATTGGCGGGGCCAGCCTCAGCGTAGCCAACGCTCAGGAGGCCGGCGTCGATCTGCTTCAGTGGCGCGAACGACGTGTTCTTAGTGCCGGCTGTTGTATTGGCTACTGCCGGCGCACTCGAACCACGGTGCGCGAAGAGTGCAGGCTGGGCGATTAGTGCCGCTCCTGCGGAAACGCCGGCCATAGTCAAGAGACGACGACGTGACATCCCGATTGAGTCTGGATGCTTCATGATTAATCTCTCCTTCTGAATTTGTCCTCAGGAGTTCCACTCCCGCAAGTTCCTCACTCAATTTCCACAACTGCTTCGCTTTGTTGGATCGATTGCATATAGGCGAATGCCAATGTTGCCGGCGGAATTGTCCTGAAGAATTGGAGCCAGCGTTTGCACCAGCAAACCAGAACCGCAGGGGCGAAACAATTGGACGATGGTATCGGTCGACAAGCCTAACGAAATCGGCAACGCAGAAGACCTCAAGATGCGCCAAGGATGTGGCATGACTGTCACTGGCTCGACGACACTTCCAGATCATCCCCTGGGGACGCCAAGACACTCGGAGTGTTTCTCGGCCAAAGTCGGTAACGGTGCGGCCAAGGCGGGAATGATTTCACCTCGACCGGCATAAATAGATGACGATGACGAACCTTTTGCGTTCGTCAATTGGAGTAGGAACCTAAGCGGCTTTTTCCGCAGCGACAAACTTAGAAGCGCTTGGGCTGCGACAGTCGAGGATGCGGGATTCTGCCCTGTAATGAGACGGCCATCAATGATCGCAAAGGGCTGCCAGTTGGAAACTTTCTCAAAGATACCTCCCAGTCGCTTCAACTCATCCTCGACGAGGAACGGCACAACATTGGTGAGATGCACCTCTCCCTCCTCGTCGTTGGTAAAGCCAGTCACGCGTTTACCCTTCACAATCGGCGCGCCCTTGTAGGTTACCCGATGAAAGCACACTATGCGAATGGCAGACCAAAGCCACCGGCTTGCCGGAATTGTAGAAGGACCCGATCAAAGCTATGGAATCGGTGCTTTCCGCGAGGTCCCCACATGGGACCGTGCCCGCCCGCATAGAATACGGTGTCGTAATCTTCTGCTTTCATATCGGCGAGCTTCACCGCCCGGGAAAGCGCTGTTTGCGCTGTCTGGTCCTGCTTGAACCGCGCCATGGCGGGCGTCTGATTTTCCGGTAAATCGCTTTTCGGATCGATCGGCGGCTGCCCGCCTTTCGGTGAGGCGAGGGTCAACTGTATACCGGCGTCCCTGAAAACAAAGTAAGGGGCTGCGAATTCTTCAAGCCAGAAGCCGGTCTTGCGACCGGTGTTGCCGAGTTGATCGTGCGATGTGAGCACCATCAGTATCTTCATGTTCCTTTTGGTGAGCGTGCAAATCAATGCTGGCTGGCGTACTTCCTGTTGTTACTCTCCAAGCGTGTTGGAGTGTCCCAGCAATAACCAGAAAATGTTTGGTCACTGGGTACGTGTACTAGTGACGCGAGTCAGGCAAATCATCTGATTCGCAAAACAGCGAACCGCCGAATGCCAAATTGATGATTATCGTCTTTGGCCCGGTCTCGTAGTAAACCTTCGCGTCTAACGGGAACCGTTTTCAGGGCCTCGATCACGTTCCTTCACGGTCCATTCCTTGCCCTCCATATTTGCTCGATTACGCGGCCAAGTTGCGCTCCACGTGTCGCTTTGCTTCGGCCCCCAATCTCCCTCTAGTTTTCTGTTGGAGTTCTGCATTGAATTGGGCACCGACTAAGATCACAAAGCCGCTCCAATAAAGCCAGATGCTGAATGCGAGCGCTATTCCCAAGCTGCCATAACTTTTGCTATACGCGGAGAAGTCCTGGAAGTAGAGTCCGAGGAGGTAAGACAGTCCGATCCACCCGCCGACTGCGATCACCGCTCCGGGCAGCGTGCTCACGAATCGTTGTTTCACATTCGGCGCGACAAAGTAGAGGAGCTCAAGCGCGAGAATTGTGCAGCCAATCGCCACGGCCCAGCGGACAAACGGCCAGAGCATCTTCATCCCGAACGTTTTGGCCAGCCACGCGCTTAGGCCAGGCCCCACAAGCAGGAGACCCAGCGCAGTGACGAGCAAACATCCAACGGAGAACGTAAGGAGAATAGCGAGGCCGCGCGTCTTCCAATAGCGCCTGGTTTCGGAGACATCGTAGGCTGTGTTGAGCGCATCGATAAGAGCTGTAAAACCGCTCGATGCCGACCACAGCGTGAGGAAAATGCCCAAGGTAAGCAGACGGCTGTGCCTGGAAAGGATTGTGCCCTTCATCAGATTTCTAAGCGGGCCCATGCTGGCGGCGGGAACGACCCGCGCGATCAGCCCCATGACCTGGCTAAAGAAGTCCGGAACTGGCAAATAAGCGACTAGCGCAGAAAGAAAGATCAGAAAGGGGAATAATGCAACGACGAAGTAGTAGGACAACGCCGCGGCAAACGCCATGGTGTGATTCTTGTCCATATCGCGGGCCACATGGACCGCGGCGTTTCTGAAGTGGAGTAAGCGCACGGCAGATTACCGTGCGGGGCTGTCCGCGACAGTCGGCGCCGAAGCCACGACCTTCAACTGGTCCAGATCGGTCAGCACGGCTTGCCAGCGAACCCCGTCCTTCTTCGTCTCGATCGGCAACGAGAGGTCGGAATAAAACTGCAGGATGTTGTCGCGCAGCGCCGGCGACGTCCGATCGAACTTACGCTCCGACAACTGAGCTAACAGGGTTGCGTAAGTGTCGTCCGTCAGCAAATATTCCGCAGCTCTGGTTACGTTCCCGCTATCCAAGTCACAGTTAGGAAGCACCAGTGAATCGCTGCGCACTTCCTCGAGAAACGCACGGTACCGATCGACGGTCGTGTTAATGCTCTTGAAATACAGATCCTCAGTTTGGGGAGTGGGGTTATTGAACGCCAGCCCTTTGAAGGGACCGATTCTCGGCATGTATCGCAAGAGCGTTGACAAAATCCGGGTACCTGCGCCTGGCTTTACGTAATCCTTTCCCCATTGCCTTTCGTAGTCAGAGCGCGAAAGACGATACAGGAACTTCCGTTTCGTGAAATTCGGGGTCTCGCGCATCAGATCCTTTTTATGGGTTTGCAGCGCGACCTGGGTCATTTCCGGAATCATGTGGCTGACCGCGAAACGATACGAACCCACAGCTAGATCCTCGTGGCTAAGCACTTCCTTCAGTTCAACTCCGTACACCACGGGAAAGACTCGCCCCAGCAGCGGCTCGGACACTTGGAATCCGATGAAATCGTGGTATTGCTGCGACGCATATCGATTCTTCGCGACCTGCACTGTGTCGAACCCAAACTCGGTCTTCAAATGCGCCGTCTTGTCCTGAGCGTACCGGACGGACTGTCCGTACTTCGCCCGCAGCTTCGGGTATTCGATCGCGACGGACTGGTTGACCGCCGGGTGACCGGCGACATCTGCCGCATAATGCGACAGTGCGCCCAGCGCAAAGGCGTACTCGTTGACATCCTGGTTTTCGAGCAGCAGTTCTAGAACAAAGTCTCCGCTGCGCACGTAGTGCACCAGGTTGCTGAATTCTTTACTGCCGAACGGGTAGTAGCCGAGATCCTGGATGACCGCGCCTCCGTAGGCATAGGCGTGCGCCTGTTTGAGCTGGTCTTCCGAGAGTCCCGGATATCGCTTGAGGAGCAGAGGCTGGATCTCGTCGGTCCAGAGCAGGTCGACAATCTCCTCGTGCGTGAGAACGGAGTATGCGGACGAACCACCGCCGCACATCAGAACGACGAGAAAAAGTGACGTCGCGCGGACAGAAAGCCGGCGCCACCTTCTGGCTGTGGCGCCGTTTGATGTTGGCTGGAGGCTCATGGTTCAGATGCGGCCGAGAACCAAAAGAACGACAACGACGAAAAGAACTAGACCTAAGCCTCCGGTCGGGGCATAGCCCCACTCCCGGCTGTGCGACCAGCGTGGCAACGCACCGATCAGTGCTAAAACCAGGATCACGATCAATATAGTTCCAAGCATGTTTTGCTCCTTTTGCAGTCCGCTTCCCTATATAGGCGCTCCGCCGGATTTCTAATGGTCAAAACTGCTCAATGAAGAAAAATTGATCAAAAGGGCGATCAACTGTCTCGGGAAAGCACGCGGAGATGGCACCAGGTGGATCGCATCTTCACGACACCCTATTTCGCTTCGATTCGCTTTGTGCAGCCGGAAACAAGAATGACGCGGGCCCAAGGATGGAACCCGCGCCGATACTGAGTCAATCGACTTTCTCACGCCTCTAAAGACTGACGCAATGCCTCGCGGTCAATCTGCTAATTCCGAGGGCGCTCTTCGGCTTTAGGCGCTTCTCTCGCAGGATGCGGGGCCGGCTGCGCACGAGCTGTAGTTGCCGGATGCGAAGCAGGCGGTGCATGCGGTGTGGCTTCAGCGCGGGGTGTAGTCTGTTGGCGAGGCGCCGGCTGCGCATGAGCTGTAGTCGGCTTGGACTCACTGGTCGGACGAGCCTCCCTGGGCTTCGCTGCTTTATTCTCAGCTGCCTTGTTCTCGTTCGAGCGGGTTGCGGCTGCTTTATTCTCAGCTGCCTTGTTCTCGTTCGAGCGGGTTGCGGCTGCTTTATTCTCAGCTGCCTTGTTCTCGTTCGAGCGGGTTGCGGCTGCTTTATTCTCAGCCGCCTTGTTCTCGTTCGAGCGGGTTGCGGTTGCGTTATTCTCAGCCGCCTTGTTCTCATTTGAGCGAGTTGCCGCTGCCTTGTTCTCGGCCGCCTTGTTCTCGTTCGAGCGGGTTGCGGCTGCCTTGTTCGTAGCCCCCTTGTTCTCACTCGTGCGAGTTGCCGCCGTCTTATTCTCAGCGGCCTTGTTCTCGCTCGCGCGAGTTGCCGCTGCCTTGTTCTCCACTGCCCTGTTCTCGCTCGTGCGGGTTGCGGCTGCCCTATTCTCAGCCGCCTTGTTCTCATTTGAGCGATTTGCCGCTGCTTTGTTCGTAGCCCCCCTGTTCTCGTTCGTGCGATTTGCCGTCGTCTTACTCTCGGCAGCCTTGCTTGCGGTGGCCTTGTAAGGCGCTCCCGCCTGCCTGGCGGCTACCACCCCGTGGCCGCTAAACTCCGCAGGTTTGGCAGTGGCGGCAATTGCCGGCCTGCCATGATTCACGGACGCCAAAAGTTCGTGGTTCTTACCCGCGGCCTGTTGATGCTCGGACTGAGCTGCTGTTGCCGGAGTATGACGCTCATGTGACGCAGCCTCTTCCCCTACGGTTGGGCGTGCGTGGGTTCCACCGTTGCCGCCGTTATAGCTGACGTGGTTGAATGTGGTGTTGTTGATTACGGTCTTGTTATAGACATTGTGAATATTCGTGACGTTCACGTTATTCACGGAGCGGTTGTAGTAGAAGCCTCCATTATTCCAGTATCCGCCTTGATAGCCGATGCCACCGTACCCGAATCCGTAGTTGACGCCGCCGTAAAATCCGACATTTGTACCCCAGTAGCCCTCATTCCAGGCAAAGGCGTTGCCACCCCAACCCCAATAACCAGGCGTCCAGAGCAAGCCAGCTTCGGGAGCCATCACCCAGGTACCCGGCACCCAGAAGTAGCCTTCCTCTCCATAAGACCAGTAGCCGGGCGTCCACAAATAGCCCTCAGCTGGAGCCATCGGTTGGGTATAAACGGGTAGCGCGGGCGGGGCGATCGTGATTGCCGCGCCGAACTGCGCGAGCGAAGCAGCAGGTATCGCCACTATCAGAAGTGTAAGCAACAGCAAACGAATAGTACGCATTTTGAATCACCTTGCCAGATCATCCTTCGATTGCCCGATGAATCTTGTTGTCGCGGGCTGCGTGGAGTAAGGCGACGCGTCAAGCGTCTAGGCAAGGATTGCACGCACGCAATGGCAGGTCTGTGCACTAGGGCTCACTTTTGGGAAAGTCGTCATTAAATCTGCTAAGTCGATTTCCGAGACCGCGTTGCTGGCGCCGGCCAAAAAACTGCGCCAGTCCGGAAGGTTGAAGCCGCGCCGATCAAAGTTGTTCCTAAGCGGCACTCTTTTTTTGACCTGCTTGCGCGGAGGCTGGCGTCATCAGGCTGGCGCATTGCTCGGCGTGCAGTTTCGCTGCCTCGGCGTCATGATGAACTGCTTGCTGACTATGACCATGAGCCAGGTACGCGTGGTGCGCCGCCTTTTCGTGCTCCTCGGCCTGATCGTATTTCGCTGCCTCGTTGAAATGATAGGCCGCTTTCTCATGATGACGAGCAGCGTGATGGTAATGCTCCCAGGTTCTTGACATCTGGTTCTCCTTTGTCAGATGCCGGCGCCGGATGGGGATGGGACGCATGGCAAAGCTTATGCCGCGCTGGGAACCCTTGATTCTCCTGACATGCGGTATTTGAAATCAAATCGCATTTCGCCGTCCGCTGAGCAGATTGATGACAAGGACCACCAATCCCACAACTAGTAGTAAGTGGATCAGACCACCTCCGATATGCAGGCTGAAACCCAGAAGCCACAAAATCAGCAGAACCACGAAAATCGTCCAAAGCATATTGATGCCTCCGATCTCGGTGTCATGTCTGACGCACAAGTCGAATCGTGCTTAAGTTCGCCTAGAAAAAGTCAGATGCACAAGATCAGCTGCGACCTTAGCAAATGCGGGATAGTAAGGTCTGAGCAATTGTGCTCACGACAGTCCCGTGGAATTGCCGACACTGCACTCCGTGGTGGTGTCTTCGATTCATCATGTCTTTTCGAAAGGTTCGGTCCACCCTAAGCCGGTGGGACGGTCGGAGCCGATTTCTTAACCGCCATCCGTGGCGTCTTGCTGGTTCGCCGCGAGCGATTGGACCCCTTTATGCCTGCCGAAGGCTTATCCAGCGGAGTCTCGTAACCTTTCTCTTCGCGAACTTCAGGCCTTACTCCGAGTTTGCCGGCGGTCTGAACATCAAGCTCCCCGGTGACCGGCAGATTCTCAGCCTTCTGAAATCCGCGGATACTCGCCCGGGTTCGCAGACCAAGAACACCATCGACCTTGCCTCGATAGCGTCCTTCGTCCTGCAGAATCTGCTGCATCTTATTAACATCTTTCGGATCCGCGAGCGCTGGTACCTCGTTACCGAGGTCAGGACTCGAAGTTATCGGCGTCGGGCGTGTTCCCGAGATTCCCGTCGTCAGCAGTAGTAAGACAATCCCGGCGCACGCGACTTTGCTGCCTAAGAACATCTTTTTCCTCGTTTCGTGCGCTGGTAGGCCAGCGTAGAACATCAGACCACAGTTTCCGGCGGTTTCGCGGAACTCATCCTCTGGCATCGGTGCCTAGTCTTGTACCTGAGAGGGTCAGTCAAGCCGTGTGGTTATGGCGGGGAGACTGCCCTATTGCGACACGGATAGATTCGCTCAGCGCTTCTGGAAATACTGTGCTGAATGGCTCATGTCGCAGGCCGAAAGACATAAATCGGCCGAGTGGTTTTCTCGAGTGGGCTTTTTCATGAATGGAACGACGTTTAGTTTTAGTCTGCTGAGGCATTTCAAAGACCCATGGCACGTTTGGAAACGCAGCAGGAGAGGGCGCGCTCAAAGTGGTCCTCATGAGTGACAAGGCCTCGTTGATGATAGTCGAGAAGAATCAAATCGCGGCGCTCCTCCACGCACACTATCCCACACGACACTGTGCACGTAAGAACAGTTTTCCATTTGTTCGGGCTGTCATAGTTCGAGCTCGGACTTCATCTAACTTAATAGTCCGAGAATGACGGCAGGTTGCTGAGGAGATAAGAAAATGTCCATTGAAAATTCAGTTGTTGCCTTGTATCACACTCATCCCGAAGCGGATCAAGCGGTAAAGGAATTGCAGAGCGGCGGAGTTGACATGCGCAAGTTATCGATCGTTGGGCAGGGCTACCACACGCACGAGCAGGTAGTGGGGTACTACAACACCGGCGACCGCATGAAGTATTGGGGCAAGACCGGTGCATTCTGGGGAGGTTTTTGGGGACTTCTGTTCGGTTCGGCTTTCTTCGCAATTCCGGGCATCGGCCCGATCTTAGTCGCTGGACCGTTGGTGGCCTGGATCGTGGCAGCGTTGGAGGGTGCGGTAGTGGTTGGAGGGTTGAGTGCCCTGGGAGCTGGCCTCTACAGCATCGGAATTCCTAAAGACAGCATTGTGAAGTACGAAGCCGCGCTCAAGACCGATCAGTTCCTGCTGATCGCCCACGGGACCGCTACCGAAGTGGCCAAGGCGAAGGAAATCATCGACAGCACACATCCGGCCTACTGCACGCTGCACGCAGCCGAAGCAGTAGCAGCATAGCATCAACCCTTATTGCGGCTGCGCCGTTGGGGCCGTCGATGTATGAACTGATTCAGCCGAGGTTGTTTCGGCTGGGGCACTCGATTGCGTCTGCCTGTTCGGCGGAATTTCGGTCCCGGCTGGGTAGATGAAAATCTGCACCGTACCCCAGCCTGGATCGGAATTCCCGTTTGTCTGCTTGCCCATTCCTAGAGTTCTGAGTCGGCTATCGTCAAATCCGAAGTTCTCGACCAGATATTCGCGCACAACCATGGCCCGAGCTTCCGTTAACACCAAGTCTTTCTGGGTGTCCCCTTCCATACCGGCGGACACAACAACCACGGCAAAGCCAAATTGGTTATTGGCCAAGAACTCGCCGCCGGTAGTTAGAGATTTTTGGTTCTTCAGCTTGGCCGAATCTTGCCTATCGAAAAGCTGCTTGGCCGAGTAGGTAAACTGCTTTATCGGTGTGCCTTGCGGCAACCGCTCAATCTCATTCTTGGCGAGTTCGGTGGAATCTTCGTATCCCCGGCTCTTGAAATACCCGCGCAGGAAGAAATTGTGCTTCATGGCTTCCATATTCTCTTGGAAGTCGGTAACACCCGCTTGCGCCTGGGCCATGGTGTCACGCATGGCGCCCGTCGTCTGTTCGAGGTTGGTGTAGAGCGCTTTGTCGTTGACCAGCGCGCCGGCAGTGCCCTCTCCTCTATCGATCTTGGCGCTAATCGAGTCCAGGTTCGCCGTCGCCCGAGTTGCGTTCTTGATGGCCTGCTGGCTGCTATCGAGAATGTCGCTTGTTTTCTGGAACAGATCTGACATTTCGAGTGGCGGCTCGCTGGCAATGAGATCGCCATCGCGCACGTCGCCCGATCCAGCCGATCCGAACGAGATCGCCAGAAACTGGTTGCCCAACAAACCTTCCGTTTCGATTGTGGCCACAGAGTCTTGCTTGATGATCTCGTGCGTGGACCTGCCGACGTCCATGATTACAGTGACCTTTTCGCCGGGCTTGTGAGGCAACACGATGTTGCGCACAGTCCCGCTGTGAACGCCACCCACCCGCACGTCGCCTCCAGCATCGAGGCCCACCACGTTGTCGAATTGTGCTTTCAATTGGTACGTCGAGCTGAAAAGATACTGCTTGCCTCCGATGATGAAGACACCGACGACCAGAATTGCAAGTGTTGCAACGATGAAAGCCCCTAGCCGCGCCGCTCTCGACATGTGTCCTCCTACGAATGCCTTAGAAATTCCCGGACAAACTCGATGTCACTCTCTTGAAGCTCTTCAAAGCTGCCTTCAATCACCACAGTTCCATCGTTAAGCAGAGCCAGTCGGTCCGCGATTGTCTTTGCGCTGTGCAGATCATGGGTCACCACGATGGATGCCATGTGATGTTCCTCCTGGAGCTTGAGGACCAGATCATCAATCTCCGCTGAGCTGATGGGGTCGAGACCGGCGGTGGGCTCGTCGAGCAGCAAAATATCTGGCTCCAAGGCTAGCGCACGTGCTAGTCCTACTCGTTTTTGCATGCCGCCAGAGATATCGGAGGGCATCTTCGCAAAGCCGCTTTCCATTCCAACTTCCGCCAATAGTTCGTGGACTCGGTCTCGCTGCTCAGACTTCGACATGTCCTTTCTATGGTGCTGCAGGGGAAAGGCTACGTTTTGCTCGACGGTCAGCGAATCGTAAAGGGCCGCGTGCTGAAACAAAAATCCCATTTTCTTCCTGATTGCGCCGAGCTGGTCGAGAGCCAAGCCGGCGATGTCTTGCCCCTGGATACGAACCGATCCCCGGTCAGGTATCTCCAGTCCGATGACGAGTCTCAGCAATACGCTCTTGCCCGTACCACTGCGGCCCAGCACCGCCAGGGTCTCGCCGCGCCTCACCGCCAGGTTAATCCCGGTCAAAACCTTTTGACTTCCAAAGGACTTGTGCAAATCCGCGACGGCAACGACTGGCACGCTGCGGTCTTTCTCGGCTTCGTCTTGCTGCAGCGCAACTTGATCGATGGTGTGCATGTTTGTTTGCCAGCTTCTGATCAATTACGGGAAAAATATGATGATGAGTTTTACCAGTACGACATCGGCCAGTATGACGAACAGCGACGACAAGACCACCGAGCTCGTGGCCGCACGTCCCACGCCCGCAGCGCCACCCTGTGTCCGCATTCCCTGGAAACACGCAATCAGCCCAATGATCAGTCCAAACACGGCGGTTTTAAACGTTGGTGGCAGGAAATCGTTGAAATCCGCGCCGTTAAAGCCCGCACTTATGAACTGATGTAAAGAAACCGGCTCAACCATGGCCTGCGTGACCCAGCCCATGAGCAAGCCGCAAAAGTCGGCAGCGAGGGTCAGCAGAGGCAGCATCAGGATGCAAGCCAGGATGCGGGTCGCCGCCAGCAGCCTATAAGGGTTTACCGCAGATGCCTCGATGGCGTCGATCTGTTCGGTCACTTTCATCGACGCCAATTCCGCGCCAATGCCAGCTCCCGCTCGACCGCTCACTACCAGACCCGTGATGATCGGACCGGTCTCATGGATTACCGAGAACACGATGGCGGCGGGAAGCAGCGACTTCGCCCCAAATCGAGTCAGGCTGTAGCGGGCTTCCAAAGAGAGTACAACGCCGGTTGCGCCTCCGGCCAAAGCGACCAGCGGCAGAGACTTTGATCCGATCTCGTCGAGTTGTCGAAAGAGTTCGCCAAATTCAAACGGTGGCGTGACCGCAGCCCGGACAACCTGCCAGAAAAATATGCCCAGATCGCCGAACCACTCGAGAAACTCATTGATCAGGCCCAGGCCCTTGGTGGGACTCGCAGCGGGCGGCATGAGTGGGGTCCGCGGCACCGGAAGGGTGAGTTCCGAGCCTGCGGCCGCGACTAATTTTCGGTCGATCACGGGTTTGAACCAGGATTGGGCGCGCCGTGCCCATTGTTCAAGTGCATGCGATGAAGCAGGGAGTGAGGTCCGCTATAGAGGAATTCAAGAGCGCTGTTCCCGCCCACATATCCCAGCATGGTGTAATTACCCATCCGAAGAGCATCCTTGCCGTTGTAGCGGCCGGGATACCACGCATAGACGGCAGTCATAGAGCCGGCATATGGCGCGACGAGCGCGGGGAAAGAGAAGACGATGTGGCCGTCTTGGCCGCGGCGTGCTGTCAAGGTGGAGATCACGGCATGGCGCAACCGTGGAATCACGCCCTTGCATTCACAACGGTAGTACAACGTGTCTTCCTTGAACGCTTGTGCCAGCCCATAGCGCGTCGTAGTGCTGACCGCTGCAATGCCGAAATCAGACCCGATTCGCTTGCCAAATCCCTCGGCGCCTTGCTTCCACTCAGGAGGTGTGTTGTACGCTTGGCCAACGCCAGCCGCAAACGCTGCACCCGCGATGGGATAGGGGCCGAACGCGTCGAAAGCGTAGTTGCGGAGCTTCGTTCTCTGCGTCGGACGCGTGTACATCAGATCAGGTGGGGCTGAGGTTGGGTTTACAACAATGCCGGAGGAATCTTCCCCATTGACCAGTGACTGCGCCCCTGCAAGCAACGACATAGCTGGCAGGGCTAGCAGCAAGACCATGGTTCGGCGTGATTTCATTTCGAGATTCTCCCTGGGAATTCCAACTGCGGAGCGTGGGTTCTTAGACGGTCAAAGGACACGCTCCGTGGTCGCACTGGCACGCAATCTCGACTGCGCTGGATCCCGCTTCCTTACAGGCTTGACCGCAGTATTCGTCGCCAGGTTTCGCCAAGCACAGGCATGGAAGGTGTGCACACTTGCTCTGCTCAGTTGTCGTCATCGTGGTTCTCCTTTTAAGAAAGCGATCGTTAAATGATTTCGGTCGCTGCAGCTATCGGAGCAAATTCGCATGGTGTTCCGCCGTTTACTACAGCACCGTTCGTGCCATGGTCCGTTTTGCCAGCCAGGGTACTTGTTTATTCGCCGACGGCCTTTTCAGCACGGCCGAACCGCTTGTGAACTTTGCCGGCTTTCTTTTCCGCATTCCCTGAGACTTACAGATCGGGGTCGTTCCTCGTCTTTTCGAGCTCCTCCTTAGACCTTCCCTTTTACTTCGTGAAGCTTGCCCTCCGTGCGGTCTTGCGTACTTGGCCTCATCATTTTTCCCTGTCTGCCCGTTTGGTCGCTAGGCGACTTCTTTTCTCTCCACAGCTACTGGGACCTGCACCAGTTCCTCAAATAGAGAGCGGTAGTGAATCATCGCCGTTCGGAGATCTTCGGTGGTTGCTCCTTCTTTTCCAGCCCGAAGCGCAATCTCATGGGCCGACCGGTAGTTTTCCACTACACGAGGATGGTCGACAGAAATGTCGGCGGCACGTTGTTCGAAATCTGCGACGGGATAGCCGCGAGCCTTCATAACATAGGAAACCAGATCATCGGCTTCCGCGACGGCGCCCTTCGGGGAATCGACGAAACGAGACTGCACCGCCTCCCACTGCTTCGAATACCGCTCATGTTCCATTGAATCAAGATCGCGAATGTTGAGCTGGTTAATCCGTTTCTCGCGATCCGCCAGTTTCCCTTCCGCTTTTGAGCCATGTGCCAGCACCGCGCGGTCGTACTCGGGCCCGAATTTCTTCCGTAGGCCTGCAGTCGTGCCCCTGCGTTTGCGCACGTACAACCAGGCACCCACCGCGACGATTACAATTAAGGCGGCGGCGATAGCAATGAGCCTCGGATCCATCAAATTCAAGTTCATCGAAACCTCCACAGAACCAAGTTTGTTCACCATCGTTGCTTTGTCGTGAAACCATTGGTGAGTTGCCAGTATGAAGCTTCCCGCGTAGAAAAACTGATCAGAATTGACCGCCATGAGAGTGCCCACCCTCCGGAATAGATTCAGCACATACTTCATGTTCTGAAGCGTCTGCACTGCAGGTTGCAACAGAGCCATCAGAAGCGCGTGGTGTTGTTTTACCGTTGTGGCCGACACACGGCGAAGGTTGGGGTCTTCCGAGAAGCCGATACGCGGCAGTTATTGGGCGCAGAAAGCAAGAAGCGTCCTATGAACTCGCAACAGCTTGCTTTTGTTCTCGTAATAGATGAAGCCTGAGTTTTTAAACCTCTTCATGAAGAAACAGACGCGCGACCGCGTGGTTCCTACCATTTCTGCCAGCGTCGCATGGCTAATCCTCGGAACCACAGTCTCGTGCGATCCATGCGCATCGAAATGGGCAAGCAGCAAAAGAGTGCGCGCAAGTCTCTTCTCGCTGGGATTGCAACGTTGATCGACGAGATCTTGCTGGTATCGAATGTTGCTCTCCAGCACGTATGCCCAAAACACATTCGCCAGCTTCACCTGCCGCGTCAGTGCGAGCATCATGGCCTTCTTGTCAATCCGAAGCAGGCTGCAGTCCATCATTGCCGTGGCAGATGCCGTGCGGGAAGACTGACCGGCTACAGCATCGTTCCCAATAAAATCGTCGTTGCTCAATATGTCAAGGGTCGCTTCCTTGCCAGCCTGGGACTTTACGCTGAGCTTTACTTTGCCGGTTTGAATGACAAACAGCGCATCGGCCGTATCACCCTGAGCGTAGATTGTTTGCCCTCTGCTAAAAGACATCATCTCTCTCCCCGTACCCGCTGTAGAAAGGAATGTCTTCGGGTTGAAAGCCGGCTTGGTCATGGCGTCCCAGTGTGCTCGTGGCCAGAGAACGTCCCATCTGAGCACAGGAACTGATGAAGAGAATGTGCAAAATCGCTCACAATGCTCCCGGGTCAGGCACCCACTGTCCCTTCCGGCCATGCGCCATGGCCGCGCACCCGAAAGAGGCAGTCGATCCGATCTCGCTGGCTGCCGAGTCAAGCGCAGCGCAGGACATTCGGAAAACGGCTTGACGTGGCCGAAAGTGAGCTACATGCACGACTTGGCTGACTGCTGCCCCCATGCTGGCATCGAAGATCACGACATCGTGACCTTTTGATCCGTCGATCCGCTAATTCTTCTTGAGATCTTCGATGCCAGGCATTTCGTCGAGGGCGGAGCTTGCGCTTTTCTACGGGATTCCGAAAAGGGGCTAAAATATTTGTCTCGCTCATTCGTCTAGAAAGGTAGATGGACGATGCGCTGACAAAACAGTGGATCACAGTGCAGCAAGACCAGCAGATCTCTGAAGCGATCGCGCGGGAAAAGCCCCGGCTTCGCAACTTCATCCGTAAACGGGTAGCCGACCCGAGCGACGCAGAAGACATCCTGCAGGAGGTTTTCTACGAGCTTGTGGAAGCCTACCGCATGATGAAGCCGGTGGAACAAGTCACTGCCTGGCTGTTCCGCGTGGCCCGCAACCGGATCACCGATCTGTTCCGCGGCAGGAAGCGTGTGGCGTCAGGCGAACCGGCGGTCCGGGCAGAGGATGGCGAGGATTTCCAGTGGGAGGACCTGCTGCCCTCGCTGGATGCTGGACCTGACGCGTCCTACGCGCGGAATTTGTTGTTGCAGGAGATGGACGCCGCGCTCGACGAATTGCCCGAAGAGCAGCGGGAGGTGTTCATGGCTCACGAGTTCTTCGGGTACAGCTTCAAAGAGCTCGCCGAAGAAACCGGAGTCAGTGTGAACACGCTGCTTTCGCGCAAGCACTACGCGGTCTTGCACCTGCGTCAGCGACTCCAGACCATCTACGACGATTTCAGGAAAGCATGAGGGAACGAAGATGAAGGGGAAATGGTTCGTGCGGGGACTGAAGTTCGTGCTGTTTGCAGCGCTATGCGTCACCGTAGTCGGTTTTGTGGTGATGGGCCTGTGGAATTGGCTGATGCCGCCTCTGTTTGGCTGGCATCTGATCAATTTCTGGCAGGCTGTCGGCATTCTCGTTCTTAGCAAGATCCTCTTTGGTGGATTCCGCGGCCGTCCGGGCCGCCACATGCGCTGGCGGCGCGGGATGTGGGAGCGGTGGGAACACATGACCCCCGAGGAGCGGGAGAAGTTTCGGCAAGGCATGCGTGGACGTTGCGGATCATTCGGAACGCCCGCGGCGGCGCCGAAAGCCTAGCCGAGTGGAGAAAATTTGTTGGTCAAGATGTTGATTTATCGTAACACTTGATATTCGCTTTATATTCGCCTACAATGGGCCGCCGTGGAATACCCGTTCCGGAGAACTTAACATGCTGACGATCACTGTCGAGAACTTCGCGGAGGCCGCGATTCTGCGCTGCCAGGGCAGAATTGTACGAGGTGACGAGACGAGCATCTTATGCTCTGTCATGCACCAGGAGGGCCGGAATGTCATCCTTGACTTAGCCGAGGTTGACGCAATCGACGCGGCGGGAATCGGCGCGTTGGTTTCGCTGCAAGCGGCGGGGATTTATCTCAAACTCATGAACCCGACCCCGCAGGTGCGGGAAATATTGAACATCACCAAACTGGACTCCATCTTCGAAGTCTTCGAATCTCAATTGCCTGTCGAGACTACGGGATCAACCCGGACGCGGAATGAGTGCTCCTCGATCGCGTTGTGACCGGGCATAAACCACAAAATCGATCAAAACCCCAGCGGCGCCCGAGATGACCCTCGTATTAACAAACGGATAGACCGAACTTGTCCTCCGGTTGTTTTCGCGTGTAGTCGAATCGAGACGGCCGACCCGAGCATCCATTGGCTCAATGAGACCGCCTTGCGACGAAGCGGTAATCCGGTCGGGAGATGCCCGATCGCCCTGCGCGGCAGAAGCGAGAACGTGGATACTGGCCGCGACCATTATCGCTACCAGCATGGCCTTCATCGACAGCACGGTCGTGAATGTCGCGCTGCCTGCGCTTCAGACCAGCTTTCATGCGACGGTCGTGGGAGTGCAATGGGTCGTCGAGTCTTACGGACTATTCCTGGGAGCGTTGATTCTGGTTGGGGGTTCGCTCGGCGACTTGTTTGGCCGCCGCTTGATGTTCGTGCTGGGGGTGGCGATTTTCGCCGTGGCATCCTTGAGTTGCGGAGTTGCCTCGAACATCGATCAGCTGATCATTGCCAGAGGCATTCAAGGTGTGGGAGCCGCCCTGCTCGTGCCCGGGAGCTTGGCGATTATCAGTACATCCTTTGGCGAGAAAAGCCGCGGTCAAGCCATCGGCACGTGGTCCGGCTTCACGGCGATCACGACTGCGGTAGGGCCCGTTCTCGGTGGCTGGCTGGTCGAGCACGCTTCCTGGCGCTGGGTATTTTTTATCAACCTCCCGTTGGCAGCGGCGACGATAGCTATTTCGCTTTGGCAAATTCCCGAGAGCCGGAGCGCCGCTGAAGGCCATGTTGACTGGCTGGGGGCGCTGATCGTCACCTTTGGATTAGGCGGCTTGGTCATTGGGTTCATGGAATCGTTGAACCTGGGTTGGATGAATCCCCTGGTGCTGGCCGGCTTGATTGGAGGCTGCAGCTGTCTGGTTCTATTCTTGTTCGTCGAAACCCGCGTGACTTCGCCGATGGTTCCGCTAACGCTGTTTGCATCTTTCACCTTCAGTGGTACCAATCTGCTGACGCTTTTCCTCTATGCCGCTATCGGAGTTTTCTTCTTCTTGTTTCCGTTGAATCTGATCCAGGTACAAGGATATTCCGCGACGACCGCGGGTGCTGCGATGTTGCCACTGATTCTCTTGATCTTCTTTCTTTCCCGCTGGTCTGGGGGACTTGTGACGCGTTACGGCGCAAGGCCTCCGTTAATCATCGGTCCGTTGGTTGTCGCACTCGGATTCATTCTGTTCGCTGTTCCGTCCGTAGGAGGAAGCTACTGGATCGTATTTTTTCCTGCCGTGATTGTTCTCGGCTTTGGAATGGCGATTACCGTGGCTCCTCTCACTACGATCGTGATGAATTCGGTGGGGCAGGACCGCGTTGGAGCGGCCTCTGGAATCAACAATGCAGTCGCCCGCGTCGCGGGAGTACTTGCGATTGCAGTCTTGGGAATTGTGATGGTGAAGGCCTTCAGTGCTCGCCTAAACCAGAGCCTGGTTAGTCTTGCGTTGCCGCCGGGTGTTGTGGAGATGGTGCAATCCAACGAAATCGAGCTTGCCGGCTTGCAGTTGCCCGCAGGGCTTGACGCCGACACGAGAGCCTGTCTCACTGCGTCGATTGCGGACGCCTTTATATCCGGATTTCGCAAGGTGATGTTGATTTGCGTGGGTCTATCTGTGGCAAGCGCCATGGTCACGAGGATCATGATTCCGGAGAACACAAACTAGAAGTCTGTTGGCTGGCCTCGGGCGGGGGGCGCCCAGGGTTTGCCTTGCAGCCGCTTGAGTCAGGCAAGAACACGCTCCTTTTTTAAGCCATGGCCGGTATACTATTCCGATCTTGTGGGTAGGGTGAGGGCCTCCGGGTCTAGGGTCCTCTTCGATTCGAAAACAGGGAGTTCGGAGCAGCCGGTTCTGTGGAAAGCCGTCCCCGCCATGCTGAAAAATCAGCAGTTGCTTGAAATCAGGTACAAGAAGAAGCGGAAGGATTGTAGTGGATTCAGCCACTTGCGATTGGCACCATCCTGCTTTTATCGAAGACAAGAATGGCGAGATGACGCACAGCCAACCGAGTTCCTGGGGCTTTGTAGAGCGTATGGCGTGTGGCGACAGCCAACGAAGCGTTTTTCACGGGACCACGGATTCTGGTGTGCTACCACAAAGGGGTTATTCGCCTCTCACTCTTCTAGGGTAGCCAAGAAATACCGCAGTTTGTGATGTGTCCTCGACTGGGGAGGCGCAAAGTGTTTGCCCTAATCCGGTCGAAACGGAGCGGGAGCATCGGGAGGGTCGAGTTGAACAGTATCCGGCTCTGCCCAAGGCTTGAAGCTTCGCCTGGGGTGATTCGGTGCCGCCGGCTGGGGGAAGTTCGGGAGATCCTAAATATCCACGTTTAACAGGTGTACGCTGCCGAGGAAGAAGGTGAATATGCTCTCGAAATACAAACTCTGGATAGGCGGGGCGGCTTGCTTGCTGGTCATCGGTTTGATCATCGGGGCGATCTACCCAAAGCACGTATCAGGAGCGCAACCGGGCGCTCCGCCGGATGTAGAGGTCATCCAGGTTGAGCAGAAAGATGTTCCGGTCTTTGGCGAATGGATTGGAACGCTGGACGGATTCACCAATGCCGATGTCAGGGCACAGGTCACCGGCTACATCATGCGGCAAGCCTACCAAGAAGGTGCATTCGTCAAGAAGGGGCAGTTACTCTTCGAGATTGATCCGCGACCCTTTCATGCAGCGCTCGATCAGGCCGAAGGCCAGTTGGCACAGGCCAAAGCCATGCTTGCCAACGCCCAGGCGGTGCAAGGCAGGACTGAACTTGACGTCAACCGCTACACTCCGCTGGCCAAGGTGCAAGCCGCCAGCCAACAGGATCTCGATAATGCCATTCAGAACAACTTAGCGGCAAAGGCAACCGTCGCCACGGCTGAAGCTCAGATCAAGACAGCGGAGGCCGCGCTTGAAACAGCTAGGATCAACCTCGATTTTACCCGTCTCGTAGCGCCCATTGACGGCATCGCCGGGCAGGCTCAGCTTCAGGTCGGCGCTCTGGTGAATTTAAGCAGCGGTCCCGTCACCTCCGTTTCAACCGTCGACCCTATCAAGGTTTATTTCACGGTCGGCGAGCCCCAGTATCTCGCATGGAGAAAGCGTTTCCCAACGGAGACCACGCGGCAAGCGGCGGACAAGGGTCTGCGCCTGGAACTGATTTTGGCCGATGGCTCGATCTATCCACATGAGGGCGCGTTCTACTTCGCCGACCGCCAGGTCAATGAGAGCACCGGGGCAATTCGGCTCGCTGGGCTGTTTCCCAATCCCGAAAATATTCTGCGTCCCGGCGGTTACGGCAAGGTCCGCGCTGCTGTCCGAGTGCAGCAGGACGCGCTGCTCGTCCCGCAGCGCGCAGTCTCAGAGCTGCAAGGCAGCTATCAAGTCGCAGCAGTAGACGACGAAAACAAAGTGAGCATCCTGGCCGTCAAAGTCGGCGACCGTGCAGGAAACCAGTGGATTATTGCGGACGGACTGAAACCAGGGGAGAGGGTGGTGGTCGAGGGCGTGCAGAAGGTGCGCCCGGGCATGCAGGTGAACCCCAAGCCATTTGCGCCGCAAACCAACGGAAGGTAATCCGATGTCAAAATTCTTTATCAACCGTCCCATCGTCGCCATGGTGGTCTCGATCGTCCTCGTGATTGTCGGCGCCATTACCATCTTGAGGTTGCCGGTCGCGCAGTTTCCCAGCATCGCTCCGCCCGAAATTCAAATTCTCGCCACCTATATCGGGGCCGACGCCCAAACCCTGGAGCAAGCGGTTGCCACTCCCATTGAGCAGCAGATGAGCGGCGTGGACAACATGAACTACATGTACTCGCTCAATGCCACAGGCAACTCAAGTACCAGCCTGATCGTAGACTTTGACCCAAAAACCGATCCCAATACCGATTACATCCTCGCCCAGAGCCGGGAAACGCTGGCTGCCTCTCAGCTTCCTGTAGACGTCACCAACTACGGAGTCACGGTTCGAAAATCCGTGACTGCTCCCCTCATGCTAATCGCGGTGTACTCGCCGCATGGAACCTACGACGCAAAGTTCCTGGCGAACTACGCGTACATCAATCTTACGGATCCTATTCTGCGTTCGCCCGGCATCGGCAATGTGCAAGTTTTCGGGGCCGGCCAATACGCGATGCGGTTGTGGGTAAAACCCGACCACTTAGCCAAGCTCGGCATTACCGTTCCGGAAATCGTCAGCGCCATTCAAGCGCAAAACACGGTGAACCCAGCCGGAAAGGCAGGCGGCGAGCCGGCTCCCAAAGGCCAGGAATTTACCTATACGGTGCTTGCGCAAGGGCGTCTTGCGTCGCCGGAAGAATTTGGCCAGATTGTCGTGCGCGAGACGCCCGACGGTGGAACTGTCCGGGTGCGCGATGTCGCTCGAATCGAGCTGGGTTCGCAAGACTATAGCGTCGCTGGACGTTTTAACGGAAAGCCGAGCGCCATCGTTGCTACGTACCAACTGCCGGGGTCGAACGCGGTCGATGCCGCGGCTGGCGTCAAGCAGCTGATGGCCCAGATGAAGCAGCGTTTCCCCGAGGACTTGGATTTTGTCGTCGCGCTGGATACGACGCGCTCGGTTACTGAAGGAATGAAGGAAATTGTGGTAACGCTCGTGATCGCGCTCGCGCTGGTAATTCTGGTCGTCTACATTTTCTTGCAGGGCTGGCGCGCCACACTGATTCCGCTTCTTGCAGTGCCGGTCTCCCTCGTCGGAACTTTTGTGTTTTTCCCGCTCTTCGGTTTTTCCATCAACACACTTTCTCTCTTTGGTCTGGTGCTGGCAATCGGTTTGGTGGTGGACGACGCGATCGTCGTGGTCGAAGGTGTGGAACGCCACATCGAGGAAGGCATGACGCCGAAGGCCGCGGCGTTGAAAGCGATGGAAGAACTTTCCGGACCCGTGGTTGGCATTGCTCTGGTCCTCTCCGCTGTCTTTGTGCCCACAGCCTTCATCCCTGGAATCACCGGCCGTCTCTACCAGCAATTCGCGGTCACGATCGCGATTTCCGTGCTGCTTTCCGCGTTCAACGCGCTCACGCTCAGCCCGGCGCTGGCGGCGCTGCTGCTCAGGCCGCGGACGCCAAGCCGCGGACTCTTGCAAAGATTTTTTGACTGGTTCAACCGCATATTTGAGCGAGCCACCGAGGGCTACGTAAGCTGGAGCGCGGTACTGGTGAAAAAGACCGCCGTTGTGGCCATGCTGCTTGCAGTTTTTTGCGTGGCGGGTTTCTTTTTCGCCAGCCGCATTCCGTCCAGCTTTCTTCCTGACGAAGATCAAGGCTACGCCTATGTCAATGTGCAGTTGCCAAACGGGGCCTCGCTGGAACGAACGACGGCCGTGACCACTGACGTGGAAAAGATTCTGATGAACACGCCGGGGGTGGATCACGTTTCCTGCTTTGTCGGCTTCAGTTTGCTGAGTTTTGTTCGCACCAGTTACAACTCGACTTTTTTTGTGACCTTCAAACCTTGGGATGAGCGCACCACAAGAGCGCAGCAATTTCAATCGCTCAAGGCACATCTGAACCAGCAGTTGAGCAAGTTGCCCGCTGCGGTCGCCTTCGCCTTCTCCCCGCCTGCCATTCCAGGGGTAGGCACTTCGGGCGGGTTTACCTTCATTCTGGAAGACCGTTCGGGGGGCGATCTTCAGTTCCTCTCCAAGAACCTGGCCACTTTTCTTGAAGCGGCTCGAAAGCGGCCGGAGATCGCCAGCCTGAGCACCACTTTTCTGGCGAGCGTCCCGCAACAGTTTGTCGAAGTAGATCGCGACAAGGTGCTGAAACAAGGGGTGGCCCTCAACGACGTTTACCGTACGATCCAGGCTTTCATGGGGGGATATTTCATCAACTATTTCAATCGCTTCGGCCGCCAGTGGCAGGTCTATATCGAAGCGGAGGGCGAAGACCGCGCCAAGGCCGAAAACGTCGGACAGTTCTATGTCCGCAACAACAAGGGAGAGAATGTCCCGCTTTCCACACTCACCACAGTGAAGCCGCGCCTCGGCCCGGAATTTACTTTGCGCTTCAACGAATATGGTTCCGCACAGATCAACGGCAGCGCTGCCCCAGGCTATAGCGCGGACCAAGCTACCGCCGCTCTCGAGGATGTTTTCAAACAGACCATGCCGAGGGAAATGGGTTTTGATTATTCGGGCATCTCGTTTCAGGAGCAAAAAGCGCGACAAGGTGTGCCGGCGCCGGTGATCTTTGGCTTGTCGCTGTTGTTCGTCTTTCTGGTTCTGGCAGCCTTGTATGAAAGCTGGTCGCTGCCGTTCAGCGTCTTGCTGAGCACGCCCGTGGCGATCTTTGGGGCCTTTGGAATTCTTTGGTTGCGCCGCGTGCTGCTCGGCATTTTCCTCCCGCCTTACATGGTCCAGATTGAGAGCGATGTCTACTCACAAATCGGACTGGTCATGCTCATCGGCTTAGCCGCCAAGAACGCGATTTTGATCGTCGAGTTTGCCAAGGACGAATACGAACAAGGAAAGCCATTGGCGGATGCTGCGCTCGAAGGCGCCCGGCTTCGTCTGCGGCCGATTTTGATGACATCGTTCGCGTTCATTCTGGGCTGCGTTCCGCTGTGGACCGCCACCGGCGCCGGGGCGGTTGCCCGCCAGATCATGGGCACTACGGTGATCGGCGGCATGCTGGCCGCCAGCTTCATCGGAATCTTCTTCGTGCCTGCGATCTTCTACATGGTGGAGAGATGGTCAGGAGCCAGCCAGGAGCGCGTCCCTAACGCGATTCCGGGAACGCCTGCGCCGGCGGAGGGAGACTGAATTGGCCGACCACGGGATGGACGAGGTGGGGCGAGCAGCGGAGATAGTCATGACAACAATGGCGTCATTTTCATTGATGTCCGCAATCTTGGCCTCGATTTTCATGGCGGGGTGCGCGGTTGGCCCGAACTACCACCGACCTGCGGTTCAGACTCCTGGCGTGTATCGGGATCTGACAGAAAACCCACAGGCCCAGACACAGGCGCAAGCCGCATCATTCGCGGACCTTCCCTGGTGGCAGGTCTTCCAGGACCCGCAACTGCAGGAACTCATCCGTACAGCGCTGAAAGAGAATTATGACCTGCAGTTGGCGACCGAGCGCATCAGCGCCGCGCGCGCTCAGGTCGCCATCACGCGGTCCCGTCTCTTTCCCCAGGTGCAAGGAGATGCTACCTTCGCCGGCGGAAAGGACCCGAGCACGCAATCGAAGTACAACATTCTGGGCCTGACTGCGGATGCCGCATTTCAGTTGGATCTCTTCGGTCGCCTGCGACGCGCGACCGAGGCTTCGCGCGCCCAACTACTGGCCACCCAGGATGCAAAGAATACGGTCATATTGACCCTGGTGAGCGATGTAGCCAGTGGCTATTTTCAGCTTCTCGATCTCGATCTCGAGCTCCGCATCACTCGGGACACCGTGAAAACCCAGGAGGAGTCGGTCAAGCTGACGCAGTTGCGGCTCGACCACGGCGTTGGCACCAAGCTGGATGTTTTGCAAGCCGAGCAGGTACTGGATACCGCCAATGCACAGATCCCGGACCTGGAAAGACAAATCGGCCAGGAGGAAGATGCGATCAGCATACTGCTGGGCCGCTATCCCGAGGGCGTGCGACGCGGGCATCCATTGGCCGAGCAGCCGATTCCTCCAGATGTCCCGCCAGGGATGCCGTCGTCATTGCTCGAACGCCGGCCGGACATTCGCCAGGTCGAACAGGAGTTGATCGCAGCCAACGCCCAGATCGGCGTGGCCAGAGCCGCGTTCTTTCCGCAGATTTCCCTCACCGGCTCCGGGGGAGGCGCGTTCGGCCGCAGCACTCTGTTCACAGGCCTGATGAGTTCGCAGACTGGAATCTGGTCCTACGGCGCGCAGGTCTCTCAACCCATTTTCACGGGCGGAGCCTTGCGGGGGAATCTGCGACTGGCGGAGTCGCAGGATCGCCAGGAACTGATTGCTTATAAGCAGGCCATCCAGCTGGCCTTCCGCGATGTTTCCGATGCTCTCATCGGCTATCAGAAGTTGCACGAAGTCCGCGTAGCGCAGGAGATAACAGTCAAGGACCTGCAGGACTCCGTCAGCACGTCTCTCGTGCGCTATCGCGGAGGCATCACCACTTATCTTGAGGTCCTCGATGGACAGCGATCGCTCTTTACCGCCGAGCTTGCTCTCGCCCAGGCTCGCGGCAACGAGTACCAAAGCCTGGTGCAACTTTACAAGGCACTCGGCGGAGGCTGGCAATAGGCCTTCCCGAAGCTAAGGCGAATTCACAATTGAACTCTAGATCGAAAGGAGATGCATCATGATTTTGGGGATGAGCACCGCGACTTACACCTTCCTGCATGTGCTGATTAGCCTGGCCGGAATCGGCTCAGGTTTTATTGTCATGTTCGGGTTTGTGACAGGGAAGCGCCTCGACAACTGGAACGCGGTCTTTCTGACGACCACGGCTTTGACCAGCATTACCGGTTTTGGTTTCCCGTTTGATCATCTGCTACCGTCTCATATTCTCGGGATCCTTTCGCTCGTGATATTGGCGGTCACGATCCCGGCGCGCTACGTATTTCATCTTGCCGGCGCATGGCGTCGGATTTATGTGATCGGCGCCGCCATAGCGCTGTACCTCAACGTCTTCGTCGCAGTGGCGCAGGCATTCATGAAGGTACCGGCTCTCAAAGCACTGGCTCCGACGCAAAAAGAGCCGCCCTTCCTGATCGCGCAGCTTATTGTGATGGCGGTTTTTATCGGGCTTACCATCCTCGCGGCGAAGAAGTTCCGCATCGAGTCGGCGCAAGCAGCCTAGTCTGGACAAATTGTTTGTTGCCAACCCACGGGAAGAACAATCACAACTTATAAGGAGGACGTTCATGCCTACGATTTTTACAAAAGACGGTACGCAGATTTATTACAAGGACTGGGGAACGGGCCAGCCCATGGTGTTCAGTCACGGGTGGCCGCTCACCGCGGACGACTGGGACGGACAGATGTTGTTCTTCGGCCAGCACGGTTATCGGGTGATCGCGCACGACCGGCGAGGACACGGCCGTTCCACCCAGACCTGGGATGGCAACGACATGAACACCTACGCCGACGATCTCGCAGCCCTCACTGAAAAGCTTGACCTCAAGAACGCAATCCACGTGGGTCACTCCACCGGTGGCGGCGAAGTGGCGCGTTATATCGGCCGTCATGGTTCAAAGCGTGTGGCGATGGCCGTGCTGATCAGCGCGGTGCCACCGCTGATGCTGAAGACGGACAAGAATCCAGCTGGCGCGCCCATCTCGGTTTTCGATGGGCTGCGAGCCGCGTATGTGGAAAATCGGCCGCAGTTTTACAAGGATATTACCCTCCCGTTCTACGGATACAACCGGCCCGGTGCAAAGATTTCCGAAGGCATCCGGGAGAAGTGGTGGCTCCAAGGGATGATGGGCGGGATGAAGGCGGGCTACGACTGCATCAAGGCTTTCTCCGAGACGGACTTCACCGAGGATCTAAAGAAGTTCGACGTGCCCACGCTCATTCTTCATGGCGACGATGACCAGATCGTGCCCATCGGCGCGGCGGCCCTGCAGTCCGCGAAACTTGTGAAGGGCGCGACCCTTAAGGTGTACCCGGGCTTCCCGCACGGGATGCCCACAACCAATGCAGATCAGATCAATGCTGACCTGCTCGCGTTCGTCAAGAGTCGCAAGCAAGTAGCGGCATAATCGAACGGCGGCGCGGCCTGGTTGTTGCGGCGCCATTCAAAACTTCGGTGGCGGCGAGCACGAGCTGTCGATAGCAGTCAGGCAGCAGTGCTCGCCGACCACTCGCAATTCTTCTTCAAGGCGGTGCGTCATCGGAATCAAGAGTTTTCGGGAGCCTTGTTTTCTACGAGGCGCGTCGGCCTAATCCCTGAGTGTGAGCGGGTGGATGTTTCTCGAAGAGCAGATGTGAAGCCATACTGATAAAGGACGGGAGCCGATTCGAAAGAAGAAAATATCCGGGTACGGGTTACGAGCATTTGGTGTTAGACAGGAGGAACGGATGTGCAGAAGAAGAAATCAGCAAGTCCGCGGGAACAGCCCGCCAAGAAAGCCGGCGAATTCCTCGGAAATGATCTACGCGTGACGCGGCTGGGATTCGGTGCAATGCGGATTACCGGACCCGGAATCTGGGGTGAGCCCGCCGATCGAGCCGAGGCTATCCAGGTGCTACGCCGCGCCGTCGAATTAGGAATCAACTTTATCGACACTGCGGACTCTTGCGGCCCCTACGTGAGTGAAGAAATCATCGCCGAGGCCCTGCATCCGTATCCGGCGCACCTCGTGATCGCCACCAAAGGTGGTTTCGATCGGCCGGGTCCCGACCTATGGGTTGAAAACGGAAGGCCGGAGCACCTCAGATCCGCCTGCGAAGGTAGCCTGCGTCGCTTGCGTCTCGACCGGATTGATCTTTATCAACTGCATCGCATCGATCCAAAGCTTCCGGCTGAAGATCAACTGGGCACTCTTAAGGATCTGCAGGCGCAAGGAAAGATCAAACACATCGGTTTATCGGAAGTGAGCGTGCGGCAAATCGAACACGCACGAACCATCCTTCCGATTGTCAGCGTCCAGATTCGTTACAGCATTGCCGACCGCGGATCGGAAGATGTTCTGGAATATTGCGAAAAAGAGAAGATGGTTTTCATCCCATGGTTCCCATTGGCCGCCGGAAAAGTATCCGGCGCCGACAGTCCAGTTAGTCGCGTGGCTGAGCGATGGAAAGCTACGCCATCCCAGGTAGCTCTGGCATGGCTACTTTCACGATCGCCAGTGTTGCTTCCGATCCCGGGAACTTCCAAGATTGCGCATCTTGAAGACAACGTCGCGGCAGCCGGTTTGAAGATCGAGCAAAACCAAATGCAGGAACTGCGTCTTACAGCCTAGGATCGAGAAGGCGGGCGTGTTCCTGCCATTAGACGATAAAAATCGAATTTTTTCCTAGTGATGGAGCGCCGGCCCTCGGGATCAAAAACTCAGCTTCAAGGAGAATTCGAGCACACGCGGAGAACCGAGTGCAAAGACGCCGGAGCCGAGCCCCAGGCGGTTGCTGCTTGGCTGCTCGCCGGAGGTGCCATTCACCGATCCGGGTGTCCCGCTTAAGCCGCCGCTGAGCGGATTCCCCGGTCCGTCAAAGTTCGAAAAGTTCATCACGTTGAAGAATGAAACTCCGGGCTCCAGTTGAAAGTGCTCCTTGTATTTATAGATCCAGCTGAAATTAACATCGAATGCCCGCAACCAGCCCATCCCGGCTTCGTTGTTGGGCGCGGTCGGTACAACCTGCTGCACTCCTTGCAGAGACGTCAACTGTCCCTGCGTGAAGAGTCCGCTGGTGATCAGCATCTCTCCGGCAGGAGTCGGCTGACCGGCAAAGTTGTGGTTGTAGTCGTTGATCACGCTGTTGATGTTATCGCTTTTGTAGCTGTTGTTATTGTTGGTGACGTTGTTGCTGTCGTTGTTGCTCACGCCGTGTCCGAACGAGCCAATATTGGTGCCGGGAAGCACATCGCCTGAGCCACCGTTCGAGGCAAAGCTGCCGTCGCCAGTGCCGTCGCCAGTAACGTCGGTTACGAAGATGCCGCCCGCGTTTCCGGTTGGGTTCAGAGTGAGTGTCACCGGAAGCGGACTGTAAAAATGGCCAATCATGCCCAGGCGAAAGTGCAGGGGCAGATCCACGGTGCCGCCGAAAGAAATCTGGTGCTTGCGGTCGAGCCCATTGGGGCCGAGATAATGTTGTGGGTTGTTGAAGTCCGTGGCGATATTGATGAAGTCATTGTCGGTCGCCGCTGCGATGTAGCGCTCGAGTTGATAGGAAACTTGCAAGTCAAAGTTTCTGACCCCGCTAAACGGATGATCCAAGTGTTGTTTGAGCGACAACTGCAGGGCAGTATTCTTCGCATAGCCGATCGGAAAAAGCATCTGGTTGGCACCCAGATTCTGGTTAATGCCGGGGAAGGCAGCCGTAGGGCAGGGGCCTCCGCCGCAGAGCGAGTACCCGGAATCAAGTCCGTTGGCGGCGTAGTTGCTAATCGTGGCGCCTGCGGCGATGGCGCAGTTAATAGAGCCCAGGTCAAATCCCGCCCCGCAACTAACACCGTTGCTGTTATTGAATTGGCTATTGGTTGCCGAGATCGCCGCTCGCGCATTCGTCAGGTTGAAAAAGCGAGCATCGCCCACGTGGTTGGTATCGATCGCGAGCAGCGTGTGCGTTTCGATGTTACGCAGGTAGTCAGCGGTAAGAACCATCCCTGGCCGTATCTCGTGCTGAATGCCGGCGTTGATTTGCAGGGAGCGTGGGCTGACGTAGTCGGGAGCCAGCAATGTCGTACCTGTGGCGTCCAGCCCGTCTGCCAAGGCGGTTCCGATATATGACGGATTGGGAGCCTTCGTTCCCACCGAGGCTGTGGCTGCCTGATATTGAGCTTGCAGCGCGGCAATTGCCGGGGCTGCTTGCCCGATCGGCTGCCCGCAAAACGAAAGATCGGGTACT
This sequence comes from Candidatus Sulfotelmatobacter sp., assembly GCA_049519055.1. Classification (GTDB taxonomy): domain Bacteria; phylum Acidobacteriota; class Terriglobia; order Terriglobales; family Acidobacteriaceae; genus Sulfotelmatobacter. The sequence continues at coordinate 54,659 of JBEKRE010000009.1, forward strand.
GTCCCGTTCGGTAATGTAAAGCTTGAGTTGGGTAATCCGTTGGTGCACACCGTCGGATTGGCGAGGAATAGGCCCGTTTGCAGCCGGGCAGGCCGGTCGAACTCGATGTTGTTCCAGATCGAATTCTCGTAGAAAAGGCCGGCACCGGCGCGGAATACACTCTTGCCTCGGCCGGAAGGATCCCAAGCCAGACCAATCTGCGGTGCAAAGTTGAGGTTGGGCTGATGCACCCGACTGCCCAGGCCTGAATAATACTGATTGTCGAACTGATTCAAAGCCGAGATCGATCCGAGATCGCTGTCGGTGCGCCCCGAATCACGCACGTAGCGCAAGCCGTAAGTGAGAGTGAAGTTCGGTTTCAATTTCCAGGCGTCCCCGACATAAAACGAAATTCGATTGTCGGGACCGCTGCCGCCGGCGGGAAATCCAAAGGCTGGTATCTCCGAGTCATAGCCCTGCCCGTTGCCCAATGCCACCGTGTTTGCGGGGTAGTTCACCGGATTGGCTGCTCCACCAGGTAGCGCCAGGCAGGCAGCACCACAATCAGAAATTCCCGCACCTACTGCCGGCGCGAGTTTCAGGAAACTCGCAAAGCCTCCGCCGAAAATGTGATTAAATCCTCCGCCATAACGGATGATGTGTGCACCCAGCGCTCTACTGCCGTCATACTTGATCTGATGGTCGGACTGGTAGGTCTGCTGCGGCGCCAGAAAACTGGGACCGGAGCAGAAAAAATCCGCGCCTGAAGTAAGACAATCCGGATCGCTGCCAATCGCTAACTCAATTCCCGGAAGCGGGTTGAAGATATTGCTTCCCCCAGTTGCGTCCACAATTCCGTTACGGAATTTGGTGTAGCCGAAACGAATGCTATGCGTGTAGTTCCCGGTGTTGAAGTCCAATCCGATGGCATGGACTGGCGTGTGGTTCACGTTGCCAAAAGGCTGGAAGCTATTGGGGATGATGGCCAGCACGCTGTGATTTTGATCGTAAGAGAAACGATAGAAAAACTTATAGTTGTTGTTGATCTGCCAGTCGACGCGTCCAATGCCTTCCACCTCGCGGAAGGGCGAGCTATAGCTGCCGATGAGCGTAGAAAATGGACCGCCCGGCAGGACCGGATTCAGCAGGTCTTGTTTCGTCCGCTCGGCGTCCAGAAAGAAAAACAGTTTGTCCTTTATGATAGGTCCGCCAAAGTTCCCGCCGAATTGATTGCGCTGAAAGGGATTATCCGTGCCTCCGGGCAGATTGGCGTCGAGAGTCTGATCGCGGAACGCGTAGTATCCCTCGCCGTGGTACTTATTCGTGCCGGATTTGGTGGTTACGTTCACTGAGCCGGAAGAAGTGAGTTCGGTAGAGAGATCGAGCGAGGATTGCTGAATTTGAAATTCCTGAATCCCGCTAGCCGGAACGTTTTGCGTGGTGGTGCCTACCGTTTCATCGCTGATATCGAGTCCGTCCACCTCAATACGGGCAGTGCGTCCAAACCGACCACCGAATGAAATGGAAGAAAACCCGTTCTTGGTGGGATCAAAATTTCCCCCGTCCTGGATCTGCACTCCCGGTTCCAATTGCGCCAGGTCCAGAAAGTTCCGTCCGTTGATGGGCAAATTCTCGATCTGCTCTGCTGTCAGCACTCCTTGCACGGTGGCCTGCTGCGTGTTCACCGCAACCTGCGCGCCCTGCACCACGACCACCTGCGTCTCTTGTCCGACTTGCAATTTGACGTTCCCCGAAGCGGTCACACCCACCTGCACCGTCACGGCGATCTCCGAGGTCTTGAATCCTTGAGCTTCCACTCGCAATGTGTACTCGCCCGGAGTCAACGCGCCCGAAGTGTAGGCCCCCGCAGAAGTGGATTTGGTGATAATCACACGCCCCGTCGCCTTATTGCTGATTGCTATCTTCGCGCCACTCACTACGGCGCCGGAGGGATCGGTGACTAAACCTTGGATGCTGCCGGTTGAAATTGTCGTTTGAGCCAGCAACGTCAGAGAACACAGCGCCACACAGAACAGGAAAACAGACGCAACGCAAATCAGCGGCATGCGGCGGAGCAAGGGTCTGACCGACAACATGGACACCATCCTTTTGGTTTGTCTACTGACGATTTCTGCTAAGCCAAGCTTTTGACGTCGGGCTTGAAAGCGGTAACCAATTGTAAACCGACTTTCATCTGCCTGTAGATTGAAACGATTTCTTCGAGCCCATTAACTTGGATCGTGCCAGGTCGGAGCAGCCTCAGAATGGAAGCTTGTGACGGCTCCATCCCCCGTCTGATTCCATCCGCTCGCAAACCGTTGTACGGATCCCGCAACCGGGCGACGGCCAGCTCCCCGGAAGAACTTCATCAGACTCCGAGAGTAGAGGCTGGCGGCTTGGGGAGCGCCTTCGACGAACATGCTAGGACAGAGAGAGCGTCTAGCTGAAATCCAAAGGTCGAAAAGGGAGACAGTCGATTGGGAACGGATCTCGTTATCGTCACTGATAAACCGCGCGTTGGGTTTCCTCAAGCAACGTCGAGCTGGAACTGGTGAGCGCGGCAGGATTCGAACCTGCGACCCATGCCTTAAAAGGGCATTGCTCTACCAACTGAGCTACGCGCCCATCCTGTCCAAATAGTTTACCATTGGCCATTGAGCGAGAACTTAGATGGTTCTTACGAGATGAACTGAGGCGCAACCAAAATAAGATCTGGGATACGCTCCACGTCAGCGAAGCAGGTATAGACTGAACCCAGTGCAAATCGCATGACGCAAGTCTCGGGAGACGGGAACCTCATCGGCGTGGATGTCGGCGGCACCAAGGTCGCCGCGGGTCTGGTAAACGCCGCAGGTGAAATCACCTACCAAACGCGGACGCCGATGGCGGCAAACGATGCCGCCGCTGGTTTATCCGCCGTAATTTCAGCCATCAACTCCGTACGAGCCGCCACCAAAGCACACGCCGAGAGCCGGATTTCGGGCATTGGCATCTGTGCGCCCGGACCGCTCGATCCGCGAACCGGCGTCGTGATCAACCCTCCGAATCTTCCGGGTTGGCGCAATTTTCCACTGGCAGCAGAGATATCGAAAACCTATGGTCTGCCGGTTCGCGTCGACAACGATGGTAACGCCGCTGCCTTGGCAGAAGCTTTGTGGGGCGCAGGCCGTGGCTTCCGCAACGTTTTTTGCGCGACAATCGGCACCGGAATTGGCACCGGCATCGTATTCGATGGCCACATTTATCACGGGCGTACCGGTGCGGCCGCAGAAGGTGGTCACAATACAATCGACTATCGTGGACCGCGCTGCGGATGCGGCAAGCTGGGTTGCATTGAAGCGCTGGCCTCCGGCCCGGCGATTGCTCGCAGAGCGTCCGAAAAAATCGCAAAAGATGGGCGAGCGTCGTCGATCCTGGAGCTGGCCGGAGGACAAGTGGATCGCATCACCAGCGAGATGGTGGGTAAGGCTTACGCGGCAGGGGATTTGCTAGCCAAGGAAGTCTTGCAGGAAACGGCGCTGCTCCTGACGGTGTGGCTGGGAAATATCGTGGATTTGCTCGAGCCCGACGTGATGATTATTGGCGGGGGCGCAGGCGCTATGCTGCGACCATTCTTCGGGGAAATACGGGAACGACTACCCAGCTGGTGTGTGAACTCGCATTGCCAGGAAGTCCCCCTGTTGGCGGCGCATTACGGTGGAGAGGCTGGCATTGCCGGCGGCGCAGCTCTCTGTCGCTGAAACGTCGCCAGGCGCGATTTGGGCCGGCACTAACGATCTGCGTTACTCGTCAGGCCCGCGCTTTGTCGATCATGGCTTCCCAAATTCCTTTCGACTTGAGAATGAGTTCAACCGCTTCCCGGACGGCTCCGTGGCCCGCGGGCGCTTTGGTCGTGTAGTGCGCGGCCGCTTTCACTTCCGGGACGGCGTCGCCGACAGCGACGGCAAGTCCGACGCGCCGCATTAAAGGAATATCGGGCAGATCATCGCCAATATAAGCGACCTCGGAATCGGGCATGCCCGTTTTCGCCAGAATATCTTCGTAGGCTGGCATCTTCAGTGGTTGCTTCATGTAGATGAAATCCATCTTCATCTCGCCCGCGCGGCGGAGCAACGCTGCACTCTCGCGACCGGTGATGCATCCCGTGCGCAGCCCCGCCGCATGCGCGAGAGTCAGCCCCTGGCCGTCGTGAGCATCGAACGTCTTGATTTCAAGAGCGGAGCCGTCGGTTTGGGAGAGGAGGGTAACGCTCCCATCGGTCATCGTGCCGTCCACATCCATCAGAAGCACTTTGATTTGCGCCGCACGCTTCTTGAGTGCGAGAGATATTTTTAGGCTACCAGCCAAAGACACCTCCTATAAAAACAACAGATTAGAGAGTTTAAGACAAAAACCAGTCGCGCGGCGACCGGTCCCTTCCGGGCTTTGACTGGTCGGGTTGTGATTCGTATCACAACGCGTCGTGACTTTGGCTACGGTGCCGAAAGGGTTCCGGGGAGAGAATCGCACAACCCAAACTATTTCTACGATTGGGTTAAAAACAATTCGCTCGCCTTACATTTTCCATCCTCGTTGCTGGAACGCAATTATGTTTTGAAACGAATCATGACTTGGAGTCGAGAATGGAAAATGAACATAAGCATCACGTTGTAGCTTGGTGGAGCTCAGGTCTGTCCGGGCTCGCCAAGTCGGATTCGGCCCCCAATGCCATCCACTTCGCCTCGCCACCGCAGTTTGGCGGTCTGGAAGGCCGGTGGACCCCCGAAGATTTGTTGATCAGCGCGGTTGCGAGTTGCTTCACAACCACGTTCCATGCCATCGCCGGAAGCTCGAAGTTCGATTACACCGACCTTGAGGTCGAGGCCGAAGGGATCGTAGTTAAGACTGAAACAGGGTATAGCTTTAGCGAGATTGTGCTTCGTCCCAACTTGACAATTCCGAATGAAGACAGTCGCGAGCGGGCAATCAGCCTATTGCAAAAGGTCAAGCAGTTATGTCTGGTGTCGCGAGCGCTGGCAACCGCCCAAAGGTTCGAGATTAAGATCAGGATCGGCCGGCAGACCACCGCATAGACCGCCATCGACGGCGTTTCTGGATCGAAGGGGAAGCACCTATGTTTGTGTGTGTGCGCCCTTCTGAGGCGCCGAGCTGAAAGAATTCTCGCTCCAGGAAAGACCTTACAAGGGCAAACTGGCGGCTACGTTGGCTTAACTTTTTCTGCTTCCAGTTTACGGATTGTCGTTCGGAGCCAATCGCCGAGCACCGTCTCAATCTCGTGCTGTGTTCCCGTGCGGTACAAATTCTCGAGAGTCTCTCCCGCTAAAGACAACGGGATGTGGATACATGGAGTTTGTTCCTTGCGTGCCTCCTCCGGAACAAATTGCATTAGAAGACATTCGCTGCACGGTTCGCGGTCCTTCGAATTGAAGTTCATGCAAGTGGGCGAATCTTCGAAAACGAAACGCGGTCGCCAGGATTCACGAGGCAATCGGCCGTATCCGCCCTGCTCAAGGAATTCCAGCTCGAACTTCAGTACATCCAGCAGGTTGCGATCATCCCTCGGCATAACCCTACCTCACCGACATTCTGGTCTCGGGTTCCAGGTGACGCCGTGACCGGCATCACAGTTTGTCGTGAGGGCTATCACGTGGGCAGCCCGGATCCGTTTGTACCCAATCGCGTGTCAGGAAATTGGACAAACAAGCAGGCGTGACCGGGGTCACAGAACCTCCTTACTCAAAAAGTTCAATATTGCAACAGTGTTTGGATGTATGCTCGTTCCGATGTTGCGGCAAGAATTCGAATGGAGCTTAAAGATGAAGAGATTTGATCTTATGGTATTTACAATCGCAATGGCTCTTGTTGTTGTTTTCAGCGTTTCCCTACCTGCGCATGCCCAGGACGCAGCGGGACTCTTCAAAACCAAATGTGCCGCGTGCCATGGTGCTGACGGAACCGGCTCGGCGATGGGAAAGAAGATGGGTGCTCACGATTTCACCACGGCCGAAGTGCAGGGAATGTCGGATGCGCAACTGACGGATACCATCACGAACGGCAAGAACAAGATGCCGAAGTACGGCTCTCTGCCCCCGGACCAGATCAAGGGCTTGGTGGCTTATATTCGTACCCTTAAGAAATAACCCGGTTTTTCTAGCACCTTAGTTGACTGGTGTGGCGGATGAATCGCTGCGAGGCGTGAAGTGTGTCCACGGGGCGGCGTTCAGGATAAAGGGAAAAGAGGCGCAGATACTTTAATGAATCAGCGAGAACGCGTCCGCGAGTGGTCCCAACCCATCTACTTTCTAGGGCAGAATGCCGTCACGCTTACGGGCGCCGTGATCACTACGAGCACGGCGCTTACCACTATCGCCTTCTGGTTTTATGACTTCTTCCTGCCAGGACCACCACATCCTTATATAGGCTTGCTGGTCTACCTGATCCTTCCCGGTATTTTTGTGCTGGGCTTATTGCTGATCCCGATCGGAATCTGGTTCAGGCGGCGAAGCTTGCTTCAGAGCGGAAATCTGCCGGAAATCTACCCGGCTGTCGACTTTCGTCTCCCGATTGTTCGCCGGACCTTGGGGTGGGTAGGCTTCGCCACGGTGGTCAACCTTCTGATCATTGCCACAGCTTCGTATCGCGGCGTTGAATACATGGATTCGACGAATTTCTGCGGCACCACCTGTCACACCGTGATGGCCCCTGAATATGCGGCCTACCAGAATTCTCCGCACTCCCGCGTGGCTTGTGTGGAGTGTCACATCGGGCCCGGAGCCGGGTGGTTCGTACGATCCAAGCTTTCTGGTCTGCGCCAAGTCGCTGCAGTCACGTTCCATACCTATTCTCGCCCAATTCCGTCCCCGGTAAAGTATCTCCGACCCGCACGTGAGACCTGTGAGCAGTGTCACTGGCCGCAGCGCTTTACCGGCGACAAGTTTCTGGTGAACACAAGCTACAAAGATGACGCGAAGAACACCCCGCAAACCGACGTTTTATTGCTGAAAGTAGGCGGACGCACCTGGCAGGGTTCGGTCGGCATCCACGGGCACCATCTGGCGGACACCGTGCGCATCCGCTACGTATCGACCGATCCTGAACGGCAGACGATCCCCGTGGTGTATTACACCGACGATAGCGGAAAGACTACTGAATTTATTTCCACCGATGCAAAGCCGACCCAACAGCAACTGGACAAGGGAGAACACCGCACGATGGATTGCGTAGACTGCCACAATCGTCCCACGCATACTTTCGAGTTACCCGAAAACGCAGTCGACAAGCAAATGTCTCTCGGACGCATCAGTCCCGAACTTCCTTACATCAAGAAAAAGGCGATCGAACTCCTCAAGGTGGATTATCCCGCGCGCGATGTGGCCAAGGAGCGCATCCTCGAAGAACTCAACAAGTTCTACCGGACGAATTATCCGCAGATCTACGAGACGCGTCGCACGCTGGTGCAGGAAGCGGGAGATGAAGTGGCGAACATCTACCTTCGCAACATCTTCCCCGACATGCACGTGACCTGGGGCGTTCACCCCAACAATCTCGGGCACAATGACTCGCCGGGATGCTTCCGCTGCCACGATGGCAGCCATACCAGCGCCGACGGTCAGACCATCACCAACGATTGTTCCGCGTGCCATCAGGTTCTGGCCGCGGGTGAAGAAAATCCAAAAGTCCTGAGTGATCTGGGAATGAAATGAAAAGCGGAAGTACGACTTTATTACGCGCGCCACTTATCGTCAGAAGATCCGGCACTTTCTATATTGGCTTATTTCTTGTAACTCTTATCCTTTTCGTATTCGCACCGCCATCTGCACGGGCTCGATCCCAAGTAAAGTTTCCCCCTCCTCTCAAGCAGGATGAAAACTGCCTCGCGTGTCACGGCCAGGCGGGGATGACAGCAGGGAACGGCAAGAGTATTTCGGTTGATCCGGGCAAGCATGCGGCCAGCGTCCACGGTACTTTGGGCTGCAAAGATTGCCATCAGACCATCAAGGATTATCCGCACCCCGCGAAAGTGGCGAAGGTTCTGTGCGCCAGCTGCCATGATGATGAAGCGTCCCATGTCCCAAACAGCGTGCATAGCGCACTGGGCGAGGCAGCCTGCGAATCCTGTCATGGAAACCACCACGAGGTTGCGGCGGCGGCGCAACTGGCACCGGCAAAGTGTGCGCAATGTCACGCGGATGAGGTGAAGGAACTCCGGCAAAGCATCCACGGACAAGCAGCCGCGGCCGGTGATCCCGACGCGCCGACCTGCGTTTCGTGCCACGGGCCCATCCACCAGATTCAAACTTCGAGCGATCCCACGGCGACAGTGGCCAAGAAAAATCTTCCGGACACCTGCGCCTCTTGTCACAGCAACCAGCAATTTCTTTCGCGGCACAAGATTCCATTCGCACATCCCGTGGAACTCTACAAGCAGAGCGTGCATGGACGAGCCATTGTGGCTGGCGACGGAGCTGCCGCGACCTGCTCCGATTGCCACGGAAGCCATGGAATCCTACCTTCGCAGGACGCGCGCTCGAAGGTAAACCACTTTAATATCCCGTCCACTTGCGGCCAGTGTCATATCGACATTGCCAATACCTACATGGAAAGTGTTCACGGACAAGCCATGAAAAATGGCGTGTCCGGCGCCCCGGTCTGCAGCGATTGTCACGGTGAGCACCTCATCCTGGCGCCGAAAGAGCCGGCGTCACTGGTGAATGCATCCCGCGTCTCCATGACTACCTGCGGGCGCTGCCACAGCGATGAACGCCTCGCCTTGCGTTACAACCTGCCCGCCGACCGGGTTCCTTCTTTCGCTGACAGTTACCACGGCCTCGCCATGCGAGGCGGGTCCCAGAGCGTGGCTAACTGTGCTTCCTGCCATGGAGTGCACAACATCTTTCGTACGTCCGACGCGCGCTCCACAGTGAATGCGGCGAACCTTCCAACAACCTGCGGAACCTGCCATGCCGGTGCGGGCGAACGATTCGTCATCGGACCGGTTCACGTGCGAATCAGCACGGGCCCGGCACATGCTGTGGTGAAGTGGATCCGATGGACTTATTTGACCCTGATTCCACTTACCCTGGGCTTCATGATCATCCACAATCTGCTGGATTTTCTGGCCAAGATGATTCGCCGGCAGCCGCGACACGAGACCGGAGCGCAAGTCACCAGGATGAATCGAAACTTCCGGATCGCGCACTGGGGTGTGATCCTTAGCTTCCCAACCCTCGTTATTACTGGCTTCGCACTGAAGTATCCCGAAGCGTGGTGGGCGCGTCCGTTGTTGCTCCTCGAAGGGCACTTCGCATTTCGCGGCATTGTGCACCGTACAGCAGCAGTTGTGCTGATCGCTTCTACCATCTACCACGTGATTCACCTCACGGTGAATCGGCGCGACCGATTGTTCCTGAAGGCGATGCTCCCCGAATTGAAAGATGCGACCGATCTGCTGCAGGTGTTCGCTTACAATCTCGGGCTCTCGAAAACCGAACCGCACTTTGCAAAGTTCAACTATGCGGAGAAGGTGGAATACTGGGCATTCATGTGGGGCACGTTGGTGATGACGGTCTCCGGATGTCTGCTTTGGTTCAATAATTTCACGCTGCGCTATTTACCCAAATGGGTATCGGATGCGGCCACCGCCGTCCATTATTACGAGGCGCTGCTCGCAACCTTCTCCATCCTGCTGTGGCATTTCTATATGGTGATCTTCGATCCACTGGTCTATCCGATGGATACTGCCTGGCTCAACGGCAAAGTCCCCGCCGATCATTATCGCCATTCCCGGCCAGCGTATTTTCGTGCGCTGGAGCGGGCTCACCTGATCAAGCTGCCCGCCGAACTTGATTACCGAAAAGAGGAGTCCACATCCGCCGACGCTTCCGGCAACAAGCCAGCGGGAAAGAATTAGATTCAGGAAGATCCAATAGGGAAGAATCGAATAAGAAAAAGAGAGTGGACCGGTAGGAGGAACCGGCCCACTGCAAAAGGGACTTTACGCGATGATCAGGGATTCCAAAGCAACGCGGTTGGGGATGACCAAAGTAGATCCGCTCTGCTGTATGAGACGCTGCCTCTTGAAGCCTGCGAAGAGCCGGCTCACGGTCTCCCGCGACGTGCCGATCATCTGCCCGATTTCTTCGTGAGTCAGCACCAGCTTCATTTGGCTGGGATTTTTGGAACTTGAGTTCTGATCGAGCCAGCCCACCAACAATCGAGCGAGTTTCTCGCTCGCCGAGTCGGAGAGAATCAAGTCACGGATTTCGCGGCAAGTGGAGGCGTAATCCTGGCTGATATGGCGAGTCACCCACAGGGCAAGGTCTCCATGCTGGCGCATCAGTCGTAGTAAATCGCTCTGCCGCAGGAAGCTGATCTCGCTGGGTTCCTGGGTCTCGGCCGTTGCTTCATACTGGCGTCCGGAAACCACGGCAGCCACTCCCAATGGGTCGCCGGCCTCTACCATTCGCAGAATCAGCGTTCTGCCATCACTGCCGCAAATCGAAAGCTTTACCCGGCCTCGGCGCACAACAAAAATTCCCCGCGGAACTTGCCCCTCCGCGAATAGCACCGCTCCCGTGGGATAGGTGGTGGTGACCCCTTCTTGCTCCAGTGCATCCGTTACGATTGGAGGAAGTTCGCAAAAGTCCCTGTTCTGCAGGTTGTTTACTGGATGTGTGGCCATAAGTGCCTCCGCTTCGCCAAGATACATGGCAACTCCTCTGCCACACTGCCGCATGATCAAGAAAGACCCTGTTAGATTGCTCTAGATATAACAAAGCAAAAAGCTTGCATCGAAACTGCTCCAGCCGAAACATGCCCTCATCGCAATGGGATCGGTGCCGATAGCTGGGTGCTTTCCCACAGTGATGTGTGATCCCCGTCACCGGTCAAGCGGTTACAGGGCACGGGCGGACGTCCGACATTCGAGCAGGGGGGGCTTGCTGGGATGGGTACTTAACGTTCACCCCAGCATCGCATGGATCGTATTCAGCAGCGCCGCCCGGGTAAATGGCTTTTCCAGCAGAGTTACGCCAGGTTTCAAAATATCTCGGTTCGCCATCAACTCTCCGGTGTACCCGGACATATAGGCGACCTTTAAGGAGGGATGCGAAGCTTGCAGGCGCTCGGCTAATTCCGGCCCGCTCATGCGGCGCATCACCACATCGGAAAGCAGCAGGTCGATCGAACCCGAGTTCGACTGCACCAATTCGAGCGCAGACTGGCCGTCATTCGCCTCGACCACCGTGTATCCGTGCTCCTGAAGAAGCTGCCGAGTCAAGGCACGCATGATGTCGTCGTCTTCGACGAGTAGGATCGTCGAGCCCAGGTGTTTCGGACTAACGGTTTCCGGTTCAGACTTGGATCCCAGCCCGATCTTGTGCTCAGCATTGGGAAGGTAGATCTTGAACGTTGTCCCCTGTCCCGGTTCGCTGTAAACGAGGATGTGCCCCCCGCTTTGCTTGACGATGCCAAATACCGTCGCCAGGCCCAGCCCGGTTCCTTTGCCTATCTCCTTGGTGGTGAAGAAAGGTTCGAAGATGCGCGACACGGTCGCTTCGTCCATGCCGGTGCCGGTATCGCTGACCGCGAGCAGAACATACTTTCCCGCAGGCATGGCTTGGTGCTGCTGGGAAAAAGCTTCGTCGAACCTTACGGCTCCGGTTTCGAGAATGAATTTACCGCCGCGCGGCATGGCGTCGCGCGCGTTCACTGCCAGATTGACCACGATCTGATCGAGCTGGCCGGGATCTGCCTCTACCACCGCCGAACCGGACCTGGGCACAACGAGGATTTCCACATCGTCTCCCAGCAGCGGACGCAGCAGTTTCGTGATTTCTCTTAACCGCTCGTTCAGATCAAGGATGACGGGCCGGACGGCGGATGTGCGGCTGAAAGCCAGCATTTGTCTAGTCAACGAAGTGCCGCGTTCAGTAGCCTTCGAAATGTTCTCAACGTAAGTGGATGATTCGGCGCCGGGGGCGATGCGGTCGCGCAGGAATTCCGTGCAGGCGTTGATGATCGCCAGAATATTGTTGAAGTCGTGCGCCACTCCCCCCGCAAGCCGTCCAATCGCTTCCATTTTCTGGGCTTGACGAAGCTGGCCTTCCGACCGTTTCTGCGCCGTGATATCACGCGCAATCGCCGATGCCCCCACGACTTCGCCAATGGCATTTCGCATGGGAGACACTGAAATCGAGACATCGACGTTACGCCCATCTTTTGTCACTCGCACCGATTCGTAGTGTTCGATGCTCTCCCCCCGAGCAATCTTCTGCAGAATCTCCGCAATCTCATTCGGACGATCACTGGGAGTGAGAATGGTCATGGGCTTTCCAAGGACTTCCTGTGGCGCGTACCCATAAATGCGCTCTGCTCCCTTGTTCCAACTGGTGATAATTCCGTCGAGATCCTTGCTCAGAATCGCGTCCTCGGAGCTGTCAATAATTGAGGCCAGGCGGGATCTGTATTCCCCGATTTGCTCGGCCGTCTTCTGATGCAATTCCTCATTCGCTCTGCGCAGCTCTTCCGCGATTCGCTTGCGATCACTGATGTCGCGGATCGCGCTCAGGACGAACCACCCCGCCTCCGTGGAAACCGGGCTGAGGCTGATTTCGACGGGGAACTCCGAGCCGTCACGCCGCCTTCCATAGAGATCCAAATCCGCGCCCATGCGTCGGGTTTTCGGCGTCCGTGCGAAGGCCTCGCGATGTTCATGGTGTTGGCCGCGATAGCTATCCGGGACCAGGATTTCCACCTTCTGGCCGATTAATTCCCCCTGGTCATAGCCAAACAACTCCTCAGCCTGGGAGTTGACCTGCCGAATGGTTCCATCGCGATCAACCGCGACGATGGCATCCGGAAGGGCCTCCAAAAGATCGTTGGAAAGCAGAAATGAAGACATGATTCTGGTCGTGACCGTCGGCTCTGCTCCGCCTTGACCTGAGGAAGATCGCAACATATACGGCTACGGCTTGCTAGCACTCTAGTTAGTACCTAAATCTAGTCCCAATCGGTAGGACTGTAAAGCTGCCCAGACACAATGGGTATGTGCTTTATTTCTGGGGACGTACCTATGACAGAGGAAGAGTTTCTTGCAGAGTGAGTGTGACCTACATCACAAACACGGAGTGACCTCATTCACGGTGCGGGATCGCGAGCTTTGCCACTATGCAGAAACCGTAAAAGCGATGCTGACAATTCCGTCATCCCTGACAGCACAAACCAGTGCCGAAGTTGGCTGTGAAGTTTCTGCGAGCAGAAGCAAGCTCTCCCTCCCACAGAAAGAGCGCCGGCGCGCGCTGATCGTGCCCCGTGAGCACGGCGCCTGGGGAATGTTGCTGATCCCACTGTTGACGGGCGGAGCCGTCGGCCACTTTGAAGGAGGCCGCGTCCTTCCCGTTCTGTTGTTGACGCTGGCGGTGCTGGCGTTGTTTTGGCTGCGAACACCGCTGGAAAGTTTGCTCGGTACCGGCGCGATTCCAGTTCAGACAATAGAGGAACGTCAAGCCGTACGTGCCGTTATCTTGCCGCTCGCCACGATCGTTGCCGTCTTCTGGACCATCTTGTTCTGGCAAAAGAACTACCCTGATCTGATTTGGCTGAGAGTAATCACTGGCGCGGCGTTGGGGCTGCAGATTTTCTTGAAGAAGGCGGGCGGGCAACCAGGATGGCGGCGGAAGTAGTGGGCGCCTTAGCTTTAACCTCGACCGCACCCGCCGCATACTATGTGGCTACGGGCCGGCTCAACCACAAGGCGTGGATATTATGGCTCGTCAATTGGCTCTTCGCCGCCGATCAAGTCCACTTTGTATGGCTCAAGATTCGTGGAGCGCGAGCAGGGGGCTGAAGAAGAAGGTTGAGGTGGGTTGGAGTTTTCTGGCGGGAAATTTACTGCTCGCCGGGATTCTGGTGCTCGCTTACTGGCTGAGATGGTTGCCGGTAATTGCGCTCATCGCGTTCCTTCCGGTCTTTATTCGCGGCCTCGTTTGGTTCGTACAAGGACCTCAGCTAATTGTGGTTCGCCGACGACTGGGCTGGACCGAACTGGCCCATGCGCTGGCTTTCGGTGCACTCCTCACCGCCGGGTTCGGTCTTATCCGATAGAACGAGAAAAAAACCTCCGCAGGGTCAATCTGTGTTGGACGTCGTGACCTAAAGCACCGCACCCACAGTCATCCGTCACTGTATCCTCAAAGCTGATTGTGCTATCTTCCCCTCAGCCCGAGCTCCCGGCATTTAAGGGAAGCACTGCAAGCCTCGTTAGACCGAGGGCCCCCGCCTGGAGTACCTCCGAAATCCCGCAACGAAAGGAATACTCCCATGGTTGCCCGTATCGTCGATTGCGAAGTGAAAATGGAGAAGAAAGATGAGTTTGTGATGGTCCTGAAGAATGAAATCCTGCCTCTCCTCAAGGAGCAGACCGGCTTCCGGGCGCTTCTGCCATTTTTCCCCGACAAGATGGAGGATGGAAAATTAATCATCATCAGCCTGTGGAGAACCAAGGCCGACGCAGAGCGTTACGGGCGAGAGTTCCATCCCAAGGTGCTCGAAATTCTGAAGTCATTCCTGATCACACCCGTCAGGGCAAACTACTATCGGCTCGAGACCACTCTATGCGAGCACGTCGTTGAGGTGCTTTCGGCATAGGTCAAGCGACCCGGGTCCGAAGTTTATCGCGAGCCCTGTTTGCCGGATGCTTGCATTCCTCCGTTACAAAAGCCGAGGAGCGACGACCCGCTAAGCGGGCACCGGCGGGCTCTTCCTGCGCTGCTTGACAGTCACTGGGTCGAGAAACTTCATCATGCTTCGCAAGCGTTCGCCCACCTGTTCGATCTCATGTTCCTGCTCGCGCTGGCGGGTAGCTTCAAACCACTCGCGCCCCGACTCGTTCTCCGCAATCCAATTTCGTGCGTAAGTTCCGTCCTGGATCTCTTTCAGCAGTTGCTTCATCGCCTGCCTTGTCTGGTCGGTAACGATTCGCGGACCGCCGGTATAGTCTCCGTGCTCCGCGGTGTCGCTGATGGAGTAACGCATGTAGTTCAGACCGCCACGATACATCAGGTCAACGATGAGCTTTAATTCGTGCAAGCACTCGAAGTAAGCAATCTCCGGCTGGTAGCCCGCTTCGACCAGCGTTTCAAAACCGGCTTTCACCAGCGCGCTCGCGCCCCCGCACAACACGGCCTGCTCGCCGAACAGATCGGTTTCGGTTTCCTCGGTAAATGTAGTCTCGATCACGCCGGCGCGGGTTCCGCCAATCGCCTTGGCGTAGGAGAGCGCAAGCTGCTTGGCGCTCCCGCTGGCATCCTGGTGCACCGCCAGGAGCGCGGGTGTGCCGCCGCCCTCGACGAAGACTTCGCGCACGCGGTGTCCCGGCGCCTTGGGCGCAACCATGGAAACATCGATGTTGACAGGAGGAGTAATCGTCTTAAAGCGAATATTGAAGCCGTGGGCGAACATCAATGTTTTCCCGGCTGACAAATGAGGAGCAATGTCGCGGTGGTAAACGGAAGGCTGCGCCGTGTCGGGCACGAGGATCATGATGACGTCTGCCCATGCGGCTGCGTCCTTAACGGAGGACACCTTCAATCCAGCCGCTTCGGCTTTGGCTCGAGACTCACTTTGCTGGGGAAGTCCAACGCGCACTTGCACCGCGCTATCTCTGAGGTTGAGCGCGTGAGCATGTCCTTGCGAGCCGTACCCGATGATGGCTACTTTCTTCGCGCGAATCAGTGCCAGATCAGCCGCGTCTTCGTGATACATGGTTGCCATAATGATTCCTTTCGAACAAGAATTATCCCGAGTTATACCGACTGCGAGAGGTCGTCATCTGCCACTGCCTGCGCCGGCTCTTCCGACGAGGCAAGGGCAACGGACGATTTATTTCCGCGCCGCATCGCCACGATACCAGTGCGCACCATTTCCAGAACGCCGTAAGGACGAAGCACTTCCAGCAGCCCGTCGATCTTGTCTTCGCCGCCTGTGATTTCGATGATCAGAGACTCGGGCGCAACATCCACCACCCGCGCGCGGAAAACGCTAGCCAGCTCCAACACGTGGGAGCGCGCCTCATGCGTGGCTGCAACCTTGATCATCGCCAAGTCGCGCACGATGGCCGGAACCGCGGTGATGTTTTCCACCAGCAGCACATTCACCAGTTTGTACAGATTGGCTTCGATCCGGCGCGCCTGGTCGTGGTCGGCATCGACCGTGATGGTCATGCGCGACACTTCCGGCTTTTCCGTCCGCCCCACCGTGAGCGAGTCGATGTTGAAGGCGCGCCGCCGAAACAGCGATGCTACGCGAGTCAGCACGCCCGGTTTGTTCTCAACGTATACCACGAAGGTATTCAGCATATTTGGTTATTCGTCGGTAGCAGTCTCCACGATGGGGCTCGGCCGCCGGATCATCTCGTGCAGAGCAGCACCCGCCGCCACCATGGGATAAACCGTATCTTCCTGCTCCACGTGGAAATTAATCAGCATGGGTCCATCGTGCTGCCGGGCTGCTTGAACAGTGGGCACGACCTGAGAACGCTCCGTCACGGTCGCGTTCCGAATACCGTAGGCGGCGGCGACCTTGGCGAAGTCCGGGTTCAGCAGCGGTGTGGCTTGATAGTTTCGTTCGTAGAAAAACTCCTGCCACTGCCGGACCATTCCCAGGAAGCCATTGTTGATGATGGCAATATTGATCTTGAGGTTTTCCTGCACGATGGTGGCGAGTTCACACATGGTCATTTGAAAACCACCATCCCCCACCACGACCCATACCTCTGCCTCCGGGCGCGCGACTTTTGCTCCAATCGCCGCGGGCAGGGCAAATCCCATCGTACCCAGACCTCCGGAAGTGATCAGCGAACGCGGATCTTCGTGTTTGTAGTATTGCGCTTCCCACATTTGGTGCTGGCCTACGTCGGTTACCACCACGGTGTTGCTGCCGCGCGCCTCGCGCCACAGGTCGTTGATCACATGAGCGGCGTAAAGATGGCCGCTATCCGGCAGGTTCTGAATATCGCGGACCGCGGAGTCACCTTTTAGCCGATCAATAAAGTCCAGCCATTCACTGCGATCCGGGGATTCAACCTTCGGCAACATGGCCTGCAGCACTTCCCGCAGATCGCCCACCAGCGCCACATCGACCTTCACATTCTTGTTGATCTCCGCCGGATCGATCTCCACATGAATCTTCTTCGCGTTCGGCGCGTAGGTTTTCAGGTTTCCCGTGACGCGGTCGTCAAAGCGCATGCCGAGTGCGATGAGCAGGTCCGCTTCCTGAATAGTGTGGTTGACCCACGCTTCCCCGTGCATTCCCATCATTCCCAGGTTGAGCGGATGAGAAGCGGGCAGCGCGCCCAAGCCCAACAGAGTAAGTGCGACGGGAATTCCAGCGCGCTCCGCTAAGTCGCGCACCTCGCGCATTGCGCCAGAGACGATAGCGCCGTGCCCCAACAGGATCACCGGCCGTTTGGAATTGTGGATCAGTTCGAGCGCCTGTTCGTACTCCTTGGGCGCCGGCGAAAGGTCAGGACGATACCCTGGCAGTTGCGGCTTTGCGGCCTCCCAGTCAAACTCACACGAGGACTGTTGCGCATCTTTGGTGATATCCACAAGAACCGGCCCCGGGCGGCCTGAGGCGGCCACATAGAATGCTTCGCGCAATGTGCGTGCCAGTTCGTCGGCTTGGGTGACCAGATAATTGTGCTTGGTAATCGGCAACGTGATGCCGGTGATGTCGGTCTCCTGAAACGCGTCGGAGCCAATCAGCTTGCTGCCCACCTGACCGGTAATGCAGACAATAGGAGAAGAATCCAGCATGGCCGTGGCGATGCCCGTGACCATGTTGGTGGCTCCTGGGCCCGACGTCGCCACTGCGACGCCCGTTCGTCCGCTGGCCCGCGCATATCCATCTGCCATGTGAGTGGCGCCCTGCTCGTGCCGCACCAAGACGTGATGGATCTTGCTGTACTTCAGGGCGTCGTAAGCTGGCAGAATGGCGCCCCCGGGATATCCGAAGACATGCGTGACGCCTTCACGCTCCAGGCATTCCCACAGAATCTGCGCTCCGGTTTTCATCATGGCATTATGTTCCCTCGACTGTGTTTCGTGGCAGCCTAATCTACCGCAGAATCGATGGAGTTAATCTACAAGTGTATCCGGGTCGGCTTCGGCCTGGTATCACACACCCCACAGATAGTCTTCCTGCTGGTCATTTTCATGCTCGTGCGTACCCAGCACCACGGGTGCCGCAGCGCCGCAGGGGTTGAAGACGGAATGGTCCGATTCTACAGCAGCGCTTGCATGCGAGGCCCTGCGATGGACCTGCGGAACGAGATTGAGTATCTGGTCGTCTCCTACAGTCTTCATGCCATCGGCCAGTGCTAGGAACTTGCGGTAGAGTTGATCGAGTTCGTAGCGATCCAATCGGAATCCTAGTTCTTCGCAGCGCAAGCCGAGGGCATGGCGGCCCGAGTGTTTTCCCAGGACGAAGCTTGTGCTAGGAACTCCCACGGATTGCGGAGTCATGATTTCATAGGTCAAGGGATTCTTGATCATGCCATCCTGATGGATGCCTGCTTCATGGGCGAAGGCGTTTCGACCAATAATTGCCTTGTTGGGCTGTACGGGTACGCCGGTAATTTCGCTTAACAATCGGCTAGCTGGAAAAAGCTGTTCACTGACAACTGCCGTAGGAAAAGAGAACTTGTCCGCACGGACACGCATGGCCATCACTAGCTCTTCCAGCGAAGCATTGCCGGCGCGTTCCCCAATGCCATTGATTGTGCACTCCAGTTGCCGGGCTCCGGCGCTGACTGCTGCGAGGGAGTTCGCCACCGCCAGACCTAAATCGTCGTGGCAGTGCACGGAAATGGTTACGCGTTCGATGCCTCGTACTCGCCGGCGAATCGTCTGAATCAAATCTCCGAACTCGGACGGGATGGCATAGCCGACGGTATCGGGGATGTTAATGGTGGTCGCTCCGGCCTCGACTACCGCTTGCAGCACGTCGCAGAGAAAGTCTGGATTCGAGCGAGTAGCGTCCTCCGGGGAGAATTCCACGTCCGCACACAGCGACTTGGCGAAGCGCACCGCGTCTTGCGCTCGCTCGATACACTGGCGTCGTGAAAGTTTGAGTTTGTGTTGCAGGTGGATATCAGAAGTGGCCAGGAAGGCATGGATACGAGGGTGGGCGGCTGCCTGAAGGGCTTGCCAGGCTCGCTCGATATCGCCAGGGCAACAGCGAGCTAAGGCCGCGATTACTGGCCGGCGAATTTCGTGCGCCACCGACTGCACCGACCGGAAATCGCCCTCCGACGAAACCGGAAATCCAGCTTCAATCACGTCCACACCCAGCCGATCCAGTTGGTGCGCCATGCGCACTTTCTCATCGGCAGTCATGCTGCAGCCCGGAGACTGCTCCCCATCCCGCAGCGTCGTATCGAATATCGTTACCTGATCTCTGTCCGGCAAGTTGCTCCTCCGCTACATCGCAACCACAAGTCTTGATCCGCAAAAGCGAAAAGGCCATCATCGTCTGTGGATGATGGCCTTTTTCAAAATCTCTCTAGATTATGGCTGTATCATCCGACGCATCCTGTGGGTGCTAGCACCAGGCCAGGAATGGCCACAATAAGGACCAGCAGACGCAGTCGTCCATCTCCTGAAATTCGGATCGCATTGGATGACAGAGGCATTTCGGTAAAAGGCTTCTCTCGCAGCTTTGAGTACTTTAGGCGAAGGGCCCAGGGCCGTCAATGGCCGTCTTGACACCGCAACATGCAAATTATCGTTGCTTGTCATCGGTTTCTTGAATCGATGGTCCGGTCCTCGAGGCCGATTGCCGGTGACCACGGTGTGACTCAGGTCACTGACATCCGTCATTCCCTAGTGTGGCATGAATTCAGCCCAACGCTTTGAGGCAAAGGATTGCTCGCAAGGGCAAATGCAACCTTACGAATACTTAGGGAGCAACAGTGAAGACGAAGAAAGGTGTGATCGGAATCCTGACCGGTGGAGGCGATGTGCCCGGCCTGAATCCGGCCATCCGCGCGGTAACCATCCGCGCGCTGCGCGAGGGCTGCGAAGTGATTGGCATCCGCCGCGGCTGGGCGGGACTGGTCGACATTGTCCGCGAAAAAGACTACGACAATCGCGAAAACTTCCAAGTGCTGTCGGAGGATTTGGTCAACCGCACCGGCCGCACCGGCGGCACCTTCCTGCATAGCTCCCGCACCAATCCCAGCAAGGTAAAGAAGTCCAGCGTTCCGGTTCATTTGCAGTCCACCTACAACGCCGAGAAGAACGACCTGACCCCGGAAGTTCTGAAAAACCTGGATTGGCTCGGCGTCGACTACCTCATCCCGATCGGTGGCGATGACACGCTTAGCTACGGCGTCCGTCTTTACCAGGAAGGTGTGAAGGTGGTCGCCATTCCCAAAACCATGGACAATGATGTTCCCGGCACCGACTATTGCATCGGTTTTAGCACCTGCGTGACGCGCACCATTTCCATGACCAACAGCCTGCGCACCAGTGCCGGCTCCCACGAACGCTTCTTGGTCCTGGAAGTCTTCGGCCGTTATGCCGGTTTCACTGCCATGCTCCCCACGATGGCCGGAGCCGCGAACCGCTGCGTGATTCCCGAGCACAAATTTGATATCGAGCGCCTTACGGAACTTTTGGTCTCCGACCGCCAGAAGAATCCCAGCCATTATTCCGTTGTCCTGGTCTCAGAAGGAGCGATGTTCCAAGGCGGAGAGATGGTTTTCGAAGCCCAGACCGCCGACGCCTTTGGTCACAAAAAACTTGGGGGGATTGGAGACCTGGTATCGGAAAAACTGAAGGAGCTTTCTCCCAAATACAACAAGGGCAAGGCGATCGACGTCATCAACCAGAAGCTTGGCTACCTGGTCCGCTGCGGCGATCCCGATGCCATTGACTCCATTGTTCCGATGGCCTACGGTAATCTCGCCCTCGACTTGTTGTTGGGCAAAATCCACGGACGGCTGGTTGTCCTCAGGAACGGCCGTTACGACAACCTGCCCATCGACACCGTCACGGCCTCGAAAAAAATCGTGAATGTAAGAGAGCAGTACAACGTCGACCGGCTCCGTCCCCACTACAAGAGCTTCGAGATGAAGCCGCTGTTTATCATGACCAGCGAGGTGGGCTAGGGCGTGATCGCATCGCAGTTCTGTGCTGCCGCTTCTCATCGATTAAATCCCGCTTAACCCTGCCGCGAGCACCGTACCAGTCAATCATTGGTGGGTGGACTGTCTCCGAACCGCGATGAGCGAGACTTGCTCCAACCCAGGGAAGTGATCTTCTTTGTCGGCTTGGCGTTCCGCAGGTGCAATTTGCTGGATGGTGGTTCGCGCCGGCAGCACAGGGCCAAAATACTGCGCGTATACGTCGTCAAAAGCTTCGAGGTCAGACAAATCGTCCAGGTAGACATTTGTGCTCACAACCTGATTGAAATTCATGTTGGCTTCTTCGAGGTTGTCGAGGAGATTGCGCATGGTCTGCCGCAGTTGATGTTGTGTGGTAGAGGCATAGATGCCACCGTGCGGACCAGGGATAAAGCCGTCCTTGGCGGAGCAATACAAGGTGTCGCCGGCAAAAACACAGGGACTGGCGGTGGGGCTGGGCGGCATGTTCCTGGGACGAACGGCCTTCCTTTGACGGAGGTCGCGAATGGCCACGCCTGTGTACTCGATGTGGGCGCCACCGGGCAAACTCGATACTTCAATTGTGGCTCGAGCTGGAGTATTCCCGAACTCAAAGCGCCGAGCGTAACGCTCATTCATGACCCCCATTGGGATCTTCGAAGTCAGGTAAGGATTGACGAAAACCATGTTGCTGAGTTCGAGACCGGCAGCTTTCACGACTGCCTGCACGCGGTCAAGCGCCAAATCGACTTGCGTCGCCGGGTCGTCCGGAACCTTGCCACTGATGGGATCGCTACCAGACATGCTGGATATGAAAAGTCGATCATGAGTAAGAATGCCGGGCGAAGCTGAATCGCCCGAACTATAGTTTGGGGGATAGACAGCCCGCCGGTCGGCCAAGCTGCGCACTGCGACCGCGCTTATCTGAATGGGGGGCTCTGGAATACGAGCAACCCCTAGCACGGCTCGAGCCGGCGGAGCCTTCGCGAAGTATTCGGCAAAGGCTCGATTCATTTCGCCGTACCTGCTGATGTCCTCAAGATAAACCTGGCTGTAGACCAGGTGCTCCATGGTCAAACCGGCAGATTCCACAATCGCTTTGATGTTATCGAGCGCCTGACGGAGCTGCGCTTCAAAAGTCGCTGGTAAACTGCCGTCCGGACGACGAGGCCCCTGACCGGAGATGTAGACGTAGTCCCCTCCGTCTACAGCAGGCGAGTAGAAGCGATTCCCGCGAGCCGAGGTCGTCGCGGGAACGATGGCCCGCACCTGTCCCTCTGAAACGAGCGCTGGCGAAAGCAGAAATACAAGCAATAGAAGTCGCATTTGAACTCTCTGTCGTTTTCTCAAGCGGGGTTCCCTTCGAGCGGCTAAGCAGTGTACTTTTTCTGAGCAGCGCGCAGAACGGCGCGCAATCTCTGTCCCACAACGATTTCCTCACCGGGCTTGATGGTCATTGAAATGAGTTCGATGTGGTCGGGCTCCTTGCGCTCTTTTCGGTTCGGGTTACCCTCACGTACTGCCGTCACCAGGCTGGGATTGTCTGCTCCAAGCACCTCGATAACAGGATCGCCCGCACGCAGTTCTTGCACGCAATCGGAAATGCTGAATCGCCAGGCTCGCGTGTCCCAGGAGATCCTGAGCGTTGGATATCGATTCCCGTCCTCGGGAATGTAAATGTCGGTCTTTACGCCGGGCACCGTCTCCACCAACTTCCGAATGCGATCCACACGGCCGTTCCAATCGGCATAGAGCTTTTTCTCGTCCATTTTTAGCCAGGTCTCAAGCGAGGTGAGGCAACCAATAACCTCTTCTTTGCCAACTTTCATCGGACGGCAAATGGCTCCCTCTCGCGGATTGCAATTCATGAGGGCTGACTCGATGAGGTCTTTTCGTCCCAGAAGCAAGCCGCTGCACTGTGGTCCGCATAGTCCCTTCCCTCCCGAGAAGCAATAGAGGTCAATGCCCATCTTGGCGTAGAGTTTGGCGTTGTCGGCGGGTGGTATGCCTGCGGCGTCATCCAGCAGGAGAGGAACCTCATGGTTTTTTGCAATCGCCAGTTCTTGCTGCAGTTTTTCACCGAGATCGGTGGTGTAGATCATCGCGGTGTTTTCGTTGATGGCATTGAGGAGTTCCTCGGAAGAATATACGAGAACCAGCTTGGCGCCGACGAGCCGGATAGCACTGTCGAAAGCGCTCCTGCCCCCCACCATGATGACTTCGTGCTTCAGCCCGGTGGGGTCGGGGAGTTGCCAAATATATTTATCGTCGCTGCCGGCCATACATGCTGCCGTTGCCGCGGACATCGCGCCAGCTGAGCCTGAAGTGACGATGCCGGATTCGGCGCCAGTCAATTCCGCCAAGCGCCGGCCCACCGCACGCTGCAGATCGAGCATGTTAACGAAATACTGGGATGCTTCCAGCTGCGCTTGACGTACCTCTGGAAATTCAAGCGATCCACTCAAGTAAGTCCAGGTTCCGCGGCAATTGATGACCGTCTTTACCCCCAGCTGAGTGTATACATTCTGCCGAGGATCCCTGCCGATGGCCGTGGCGGCTTGGGCGTAGAGTTCGCGGGCCACAATCTGGCTGAGCAGCGGTGTAGCCGCCAGTAACTTAATGAATGATCGCCGACCGGAATTCTGGATACGCATTAAGAGATCTCCTCAACCACCGTTCGCCGGAGTACGCAGAGTTCACCGCTCGAACTTGTTCGTGACGTTGGAACAAATTAAACACTGGCAATCTAATCTTCATCTTTAGGCAACGAAATCCGCGATCGCACCGCCAGGATGCGGGCCTTGGCTCCCGGTCCGTTCTGGTTGTAGAACCCCACCGTGCAGTTGGGCCGAAAGTAATAAGCGTCTCCAGCCTTCGCTGGATAGCGGCCTGCAATGCCATCCCCTCCACTCCCCGCTACCATTTCGCCTTCTCCGTCAAGGACGAGATAGATTTCTTCCGCGCTTTCATGATGGTGCGGAAAGTTCGTGCCTCCTGGGGAAAAGTTCATCCAGAAAAAACTGGTCACAACATAAGCATCATCGATCGCGTCGCGCTTGCCATTCCGTGGACCGAGGAGGAGCTTGTACAGAACCGATGTGGGGTGGCCTTCAACCGTCTCTTCCTTAACGTCGTCAAGATTCACAATCTTGGGCTGTGGCGATGGCTCGCTGATTGAAATTTCTGCAGGAACTTTGAAACTCATGACTAAAACCTGCGTCGGTCGATCGGAGGTATTCCCAACCGAATGTTTCATGCCGGGAGGCAGGTAAGTGAAATCATTCGGGCGCATCGCATACGTTTGGTCTCCATAGTGCAGATCGCCTTTGCCTTGCAGAACGAAATAGATCTCTTCTTCATGATCGTAGAGCGTGGTCTGGCAATTGCCATGGACATCGAGCGTGACTTCACCGAAACGAGCAACGCTCTGCAGAGTTCGATCATCCGCATCGCCTTCACCGAAGATTGCCTTGTAGTGGCAAGTCGGGGATGCAAGATCAGCTCGTGTTTCACTGAGATGTGGAAGGTAACGATGGAACCAGGTGGGGTCGATTTTCCAGTCCTGGGCCAGCAGATTGGGCGAGAGCAGCAGCAATAACAGCAGAGTCTTCAACTTTGTTCCCGAGGAGACGTCCTCATACTTCTTTGCCCACTCGGTATAGCACAGAATTCGCTTGACGCAAATTGAAATCTTTCGTTTTATTGCATTTCATTCCGTTTTGTCTGACGGAGGATGAGGTTCTCAAAACTGGTGCATGCTACCCTCAACTCCGGCGGCTTCCGGAAGGGTGCACTTATGACAAGGCATTTCCCACTGGCGAATCGGATGCGACGTCTGGTCGTGGTTCTTCTCCTTGGCGGGAGCGGGGTGTGGCTGGCGCTTGCTCAGACTCCGAGTCCTGCCAATTCGCCAGCCGCCATAGGCTGCCGCGTCGAAGCCGTAGACTACAAAGGTTGGAGTGCAGAGCAACTTTCCAATCGATGGGTGCAGTTGATCGTGGTGCCGCAAAATGGTGGCCGATTAATACAGGTAAATTTCGCGGGGCATCCCTACCTGTTCGTTAATCCCAAACTTGCAGGGACGTACCGGCCGCCGACCCCGGGTCAGTGGTTCAACTACGGAGGCGACAAGCTGTGGCTTTTGCCCGAAGGGAACGACGACGAACAACATTGGGTGGGCGACTCTGATCTGTTGGATGACGGCCCTTTCGCCTTTCGAAAGCTTTCGGAAGGACGACAGTGCGAGATCGAACTTACCGGTCCGGCCGATCCTCAGACCGGAATCCAGTTTGTGCGAACCATTCACTTGGACGCTGACTCTTCGCAAATCCGCTTTCATGCGTCCATGAAGAACGTGAGTGGGCATACCGTAGAATGGTCGATGCAATCGGTTTCGCAGTACAACACCGCCGACCCGTCCTCTACCTCCGGCTTCAACCACGATTTCTGGACCTTCACCCCTACGAATCCATCCAGCAGTTATCTTAACCGCTATCATGTTCGCTTCGGTCCGGCGCAGAATTCTGCGGCGTCGGTGAGAAACGATGGCTTCTTTGCCGTGCACTACGTCCACATGGCGGCTGAATTGTGGTTGGACTCGACAGAAGGTTGGCTGGCAGTAGTCGATGGCAGCAGCAGATACGCCATGGTTGAACGCTTTCAGTTCAACGAAAACAAACCCTATCCAGGCAAGGCTTCTGTCATTTTCTGGACAAACGGTCCGGAAACGAAGCTGAGCAGCGAGGGAATTCCTTCGCTGAGCGACGACGCGGACGCAGCCCCGTTCTACCTTGAAGCGGAGATTAACAGTCCGATATGCCGCTTGCGACCGGGAGACTCCTGTGACCTGGACACGGAATGGTTCCCGACGCGAGCCGGAAACGAATTTCACGGGGTGAAGGATGCCGGTATCGTGATACGCCCGTTTCAAAGCGTTCGTCTGGAGAACGGAAAAATCGAGCTTTCAGGTTCTTTTGGAGTTTTCTCTGCCGGGCACCTGGTCGCTCACTTCTACAACGAACAGGGTTCGAGCCTCGGGACCATCGTAGTTGCGAGTGTCAATCCTGCCGAACCGGTGCTGCTTGAAACGGAGGTTGCCCCGACCGGAAAACCAGCGCGAGTCTCCCTTCACCTGGAAGATGATCACGGGGTGGACTGGGGTTCTCTTCAGGAAGTACAAGTGGGTAGCGGCGACAATCGCTGATATGAAATCGCCCGCGGAAGCACTCGTCCTGTCACTGCTAGCGGCCATCTGCACAGGAGCGCCCATGGTGGGGCAGCACCCGACGCAATCCCCGGTCACTGCTGTTTCCGATGTGAGCACAGAAGATCTTCTGGTGCGGCCGGTTGGGGTCAACTGGAGCTCCTATAACGGCGACTACAGCGGGCTGCGCTACAGCAATCTGCGTGAAATCAACGTCACAAACACTCCACAACTCCGCGCGGTGTGGGTGTTTCATCCCGGCAACTCCCAGAGTCTCGAGGTAACGCCTGTGGTCGTTGATGGAGTGATGTACGTAACTTCATCAAATGATGTATTCGCCCTGGACGCGCGAACCGGACGGATGGTGTGGCACTACCAAAGGCCAGTGAGCTCAGGCCTGCTCGACGATGCCGCGGCTCACAAGAATCGCGGCGTGGCTCTGTGGCGGCATTTTGTTTACGTCGAAACCGACGATGCCCACTTGCTCTGCCTCGATGCTCGTTCGGGGGGCTTGCGATGGGATATTGAATACGCCGACAAAGCCAAACACTACGGCGCGACCAGCGCCCCGCTCGTTGTGAAAGGGGCAATCATCGTCGGTACCTCCGGCGGTGACTCTGGAGTGCGAGGATTCCTGGCTGCCTACGATGCCACGACCGGAAAGCTGAAGTGGCGCTTTTGGACGATCCCTGGGCCTGGTGAATTCGGCTCCTCAAGTTGGCGCGGTGACTCATATCTGCATGGCGGCGGCACAACCTGGATGCCGGGTACGTATGATCCGGAACTCAATACTTTGTACTGGACAACCAGCAATCCTGCGCCTGACTTTGTGGGAGAATCCCGCCCCGGCGACGACCTTTATACAGATTGCGTTCTTGCGCTCAACCCGGATACGGGAGAGTTGAAATGGTACTTCCAGTTCACCCCTCACGACCTGTATGACTACGACGCCACTGAAACCCCAGTGCTGGTGGATGTAGAGCAGAGCGGAACGATCCTTCGACTGCTCATACAGGCTAACCGGAATGGCTTTTTCTATGTTCTCGACCGGGTCAATGGTAAGTTCATTCGAGCGACGCCTTTCGTGGACAAGTTGAATTGGGCCAAGGGCATAGACGCATCCGGCCGACCCATTATTTCCGGTCGAATACCGACCGCGGAAGGCGCTCATATCTGTCCCGGCATCAATGGGGCCACGAATTGGTTTTCGCCTTCTTACAATCCCGATAGCCGGTTGTTCTATGTGATGGCTCTCGAGAGTTGCAATCTGTATTTCGCCAACCCGAAGCCGTTCGCACCAGGACACACATACTACGGCACAGGCACGAAGCTCCCGCCCGATGAGGACGCACATAAGATTCTGCTGGCGCTTTCCGTCGCTGATGGGAAGCCGGTTTGGCGTTATCCGCAAACTGGCCAGGGCAACTCATGGGGTGGGACGTTAACCACCGCCGGTGGCTTGGTGTTCTTTGGAGATGATAGCGGATCCCTGGAAGCGGTGGATGCAGCGACCGGTCGTGCCCTCTGGCACTTCAATACTGGTCAGGAAATGCGCGCTTCTCCCATGACCTACGCAGTCGATGGGGTTCAATACGTGGCAGTCGCGGCGGGAAGTGACGTTTTCAGCTTCGCGCTTCCACATTGAAGGATGGGTACATTGCAATGCTTGGCAGGTAAGGCACGCTTCCAGTGATGTGGTCGAGCGGCGCCCATGTGCATAACTATGACGATTCTTTGCGATCACTATTTAAGCTGTAAGGCTCCTCCCGCTGGAGCTGCGAACCCCACCTTTTGCACTCGTAAGTTTCCACACATCATAGTCACACGGCGCGTACGCTTGCTCCAGATCGTAAACGGACCTCAATCTTCCTCGTCTTTGTCTTTAGATGTCTCGTTATACGGTCGAGTAACCTCATCGGCGCCAATGGTCTCGGCGCATTCCCCTTTTTCGTCGTAATCGCAGGCGCGACCAGGGTGAGCTTGTTTGCATTTCTGGCATAGTTGTGTAGCCATTTTCCACGTCCTCCCATTCGTAATAAATCGTATCAGGGATGCGACCTGATGCCTTTACGCGCATTGACCGGGGGGGTGACGATTGGGCGCTAAGCCCTCCGGCGCCGGCAGCGGTCGCCACCGGCGCCGAGGTAGAGAATCATTACTTCGCACCAGTCCTAGGCGGCTTTGCGTGGTCCTTGTTTGTCACTGTTGCCCGGTTCGGAGCTCACTGCGCGGGTAAAAGAAAGATTTGGGGCGCCGGTTCGCTCCAAACTCTTCCTTTTTCTCCACCTGCTGAAGAAAGGGAACACTACGCCAATGACGACAACCACCACGGCAACCGCAATCCAGAGCCAAAAGGACCAGCCCTTGGAAGTGGCGGTGGGTGTAGTGGCGGCTGCAGCGGGTGTGCTGACAGGCTCCGAGGATGTGCTGGAAGTCGCGGCGGGTGTAGTGGCGGCTGCAGCAGGCGTGCTGACAGTCTCCGGGGACGAGTTGGCAATCGCAGCGGGTGTAGTGGTGGCTGCAGCAAGTGTTTCTGATCGTCTCCGGTGATGTGCAGCAGGTGTGCCGGTAGTCTCGGAAGGCGTGCTGACATTCGCGGCGGCGGCAGCGGTGTCCGCATCGGGTGTGACAGCCGTCTCCGTAGGTGGAGTAGCGGCTGCAGCGGGTGTGATGGCATTCTCCGCAATTGTGCTGGTAGTGGCAGCGGGCGCAGCAGCGGCCGCAGCGGGGGTGATGGCAGTCTCTGCAGGTGGAGTAGCGGCTGCAGCGGGGGTGATGGCAGTCTCGGCAGGTGGAGTGGAGTCTGCAGCGGGGGTGATGGCATTCTCCGCAACTGTGCTGGTAGTGGCAGCGGGCGCAGCAGCGGCCGCAGCAGCCGCCACAGCGCAGTGCTCGGAGATCATGTTCAGTTCGGTAACGGCAAAGCTGTCATCAGCAGCGGCGGAACTTGCCCCGCTTGCTCTGTGCCCGATGAGGGTTACGTCATGGCTCAGATGTGGCTTGAGATCAACACTGCTGGTGGTGAGCTTGAAAATGCGGCCGGTGTTGTCTTCCATAACTGTGTAGTTACCATCAGAGCCACCCAGGCAACCCTTAATGTTGGTTTGGTCTGGGTTCGTGCTCGCCGCGGGAGTTTGTGCAAACCCCAGCGCGACCAGCAGGGTCGGTACAGCGATCAACAGGAATGCTCTCTTCATGGAATCCTCCGAAGATTCTCGCCTTGCGGCGGTCTGAAATTTCGCTTGGGACTTGATTCTGCTTCCGATTCTGGTGTCGAACCCTCGGGGCTTTCGGGCTCTGGCGTGAGAACTTGGAGCATCTCAGGTGAAATCACACAATCTTATTCCGCGAGAATCTGACTGTCTGCTCCAAACAGCTCACATTCAAAGGAGAGACTTACAAGAAATCGATCAGAATCTTCCTGACTAGTCTGGGACGCGCAGGAGCGGTTGTTCGACGGCGCCCTCCAGGGGCGAAAAATCGCCATCTCACTCCTTTGCCATCGTCGTGAGTGCTAAGGGCTTCCAGGAGAAGGTCGGTCAGTTGATCTGAAGCATATGCTTCCCACATCGGAGAACCAGAACTTCGAGTCGCTGGTCAAAACAATGCTCGAAAACGGCGGGGAGTTTTCGAAGCTTTGGAACGAGCAGTATACTGTTTCACTCGATCCGGTAGATTTCACTCTGACTCATCCAGCTTCGCTCAGTTGCGCCTCAAATCGATTTGCCTTCTCTATCCCAGACTCGCTGAGAGTACGGTGCTCTTGGTATCTCCTGCAGATAAGCGCACGGAAACAACGTTCGAAAAGCTCCGCCGCAGAGACTTCTTGAATTCTCGGCGCAAAGGAACGAGTGCATGAAATGAACTACTTGCGGCGAGGATCTGAGCTCGACGCTTATCCGCAAGCCGTGTCCTCAGGTGCAGACGAGACGCGGGGAACTAACGTGATTCTGACCTGAATCCGCCATAGGTTAGGTAGATGCCGAGGGCAAGTGAGACAGCGCCATACAGGTAGAAAAGTTCTTGGTAGTGAAGCTGTCGAAGCAAAAGCTCCGTCTCCACCTCTGAAGACAGGAACAAAAAGGAGAGGGCTTTGATAAGCGTTATCCAGCCTACGAGGGTGACGACCACCGCTAGCGCACTACCCGACCAGATATTGTGCGCCAGAACCATCGCCAGTCCAGCGACCAATGTGATCGCACCAAGGATGAACTTCATCGATGGATCGTGAAGAATTGCTGTCACCGACTCCAAAGTCGCTTGTCTGCGAACGCTCAAGGATAGCGCAACCAGAATGCAGTACAGCCCAATCAGCCTGCTGAGAAAAAGTGTGCGCGGCGACATGGTGCCCCTCCAAACGAATCACAGATTTGTCTGTCAAGTCCAAGCGCGCAGCGAAACGGCACGCATGGATCGTGACAGGACGGTGCTTCGACCTTCCGGCGAAGACTATTTTATACACCCCGATCACGCTCTGCTGGTACGCAAGCCAGAAGCGACCACCGTCAAGAGGGTCGAGACGACATTCTGCCCAACAGGGCAACATCTATATTTACACTTTGCGACGGATCAAATCGCCAGCACTTCCGATAAGGCAGATCCTCACGCGTGCTCGTGAGAGAGCGCGCTGCGTGTCGAAAAAATGGCGGCTCTCCCGATGCGAGCGAGCCGCCGCTCCACATCTACAGGGGGCGATCAACGGTGCCCAGCTGCCAGACGGCGTCGTAACGCACTTCGTCGCCGGGCAGCACGTACGCGTTGAGAATGTAAAGCCGCCAGCCTTCGGTCCATAACGTGTTGTACTCAGTTTGGAAATCAGAGAGTGTCCAGTCGTAGACCTGGATTTCGCCATGAATCGCCGGCCGCCAAACCGCGTTGTAGCGCACCGTCCCGTCGGATATGACATACGAATCGAGAATGTAAAGGCGCCAGCCTTCTGTCCATAACGTGTTGTACTCAGTCTGGAAATCAGAGAGCGTCCACCCGTAGACCTGAGTCTCGCCCGAATCCCCCGGCCGAAACACTGCGTTGTAAAGCACATCGCCGTTGGGCAATACGTACGATTGAAGAATGTAGAGACGCCAACCCTCCGGATACAGCGTGTTGTACGTGCTGCGGAATTCTGAGTAGGTTACTCCGTACAGCTGCTGCTCACCCAGATTCCCCGGCCGAAACACTGCGTTGTAAAGCACATCACCGTTGGGCAACACGTACGACTGAAGAATGTAGAGACGCCAACCCTCCGGATACAGCGTGTTGTACGTGTTGCGGAATTCTGAGTAGGTTACTCCGTAGAGCTGCTCCTCAGCCGTATTGCCGGCTGGTCGCCACACCGCGTTGTAACGCACATCGCCGTTGGACAACACGTACGATTGAAGACTGTACAGACGCCAACCTTCTGGAAACAACTTGTTATATTCGTTTCTGTAATCTGCGTACTTCCAGCCATAGACCTGGATTTCATTGAGGCTCGTATACCCGGTGGTCGAACAGGTGCCGCCGTTGGTGTTGTCGATGGCGGGGGGGATCGGTCCGAAGGATAGGCTGATTGGGCTTGCGCTGTCACACTGGTCTACCACCTCGTCCCAGCCTTGAAAATTATTGACTGCCGGATCGGCCGAGGACTCGAAGATTTCGTGAGCGATCACCACCTGTTCCTGATCCTCCGGGATGACCGCCCAGAAGGCCGAGGTCGATTGCGAAGCGTGGTAACCTCCGCATCCATCGCACCCTGTGACGGTGAAACCGTGAGCGGGGAACACCACGATCAGCGTGTGCAGGCCGAAAGCCGGCAGGTTCCTGCTTTTTTGGTTGGCGTGAATGATAGTGAGCAGGGCGCTACGAGTCAGGACCACGGGTTTCGCGTCCGGGCTCGCCGTGGTCGCCGCTGCCACCGTGACCTGGTTCACACCGTACTGTTTCATCATCGGTTGCTCGCCGGCGGGCGCACCCACCCCCGACAGGTAGGCAGCGAGATTAACCACATAGGCCTGCTGCGTAGTGATGTCGGATTCGGCCCAATTCCCGTAGTACAGCGGGTAAATCTCGAACCTTTGCAGGAATGGTCCGCCGTGGTACTGCAGTGCGGTTGTAGCCCAGACAGGCCGGGGTGTGAGCACACACAGCATGCCGATCAGAAACGCCGCAGACAAACTTGCGGTTTTTCGTGTCTCAACTTGCCTTCGAACCTCAATTGTCGTTTTCATTGTGATTCTCCTTAAGTGATTTGTTTTTCGCTGAATCCTTCCCCTCGATTCCCTCGGCCTGACTGCTATTTTCCCGGCGGTGAGCCTTTGATCACGCGGGTCCCGGGCAACGTATTTCCCCTGTTCGCCAACCGCACCAAGGACTCCAGACAAATACGCGGTGTGCCATCGGAGACAACGGGCATGTGCAAGTCCGACAGCGCCTGACCATGCGTCAAGTCCAACTGGAGCGAGTTGGCGAGCAGAGAAGCCGTTTGAGGGGTGACGATCTCCACTTCGGTGTCGCACTGCTGGCACCACGTTCGGGCAACCCCGGTGGCATGAATCTCCACTCGCCGGTCGGTCTGGATGGTGATCTCGATTTTTCTCGGCTTCGGCATCGCCTCGTCCTTTATCTGGTCCGTGATCTCGTGGTAAATTCGGGGCCACTAAACCCGGGCGTCTGGCCTAACCGCCTCGACGTGGGGCAGAATGCCGCGGTGAGCGGATCAAAGTCCTCAAGAATGGTTCAAAAAGATCTCAAAAGTGCCTCAATGCGGCTATGAGCAAGGAAGATAAGAACTTCTACGAATTCGGCCCCTTCCGGATTGACCTCGAGGAAAGGCAGTTGTTGCGCGGGCAGAACCCGATTCCACTTACTCCCAAAGCTTTTGAGACGCTTTTGATCCTGATTCGCAGCAGTGAGCGAGTCGTTCTGAAAGACGACTTGATGAAGGCCCTGTGGCCCGACAGCTTTGTCGAGGAATCAAACCTCACCCAGAACATCTTTGTGCTAAGGAAGGCCCTGGGGGAAAGTGCGCAGGGCGCCCGCTACATCGCGACGGTCCCGGGAAGGGGCTACCGCTTCACGGAAAAGGTTCGGGACGTAACGGACGAGCCGACCGGGCTTGTCATCGAAAGTCATTCCATCCAGAAGGTGACTATTGAGGCGAGCAAGCCGCAGCCCAACCTCCTGCGTGTGAGTTTGACGGCGATCGCGCTTGCGGGTCTGGTTGGGCTTCTCCTTTATTACGTCGTCCGCAATCGCCAGTTGCGCGCCAGCCGAGAGGCAACTTCCTCTTTCGCGGTTCAGAATACAAAGTCTCGCCGCTCTGTTGCCGTTCTCGGCTTCCGCAATCTTTCCGGAAACCCCGTCAAAGCATGGCTGTCCACGGCGCTCGCGGAAATGGTCAGCACCGAGCTGGCTGCAGGAGAAAAGCTTCGCCTGATCTCAGGCGAGGACATTGCCCACGCCAAGCTCGATCTCGCGCTCACCGACACGGGAACTTTCTCCAAAGACACGCTGGCGAGTATGCGTCAGCACATGGGCAGCGACCTGGTTGTGATCGGCTCCTACACGGTTCTCAACGGGAAGTCCAAGTCCAATGAAAGCATTCGCCTTGACCTCCGAGTCCAAAATGCATCCGCTGGAGAGACAGTGGCCGAGGTTGCGGCCACGGGAGCCGAAAGTGACCTTTTTGATCTGGTCTCGCAAGCCGGAGCGCGCCTGCGGGAGAAACTGGGCGTGGAAGCGGTGTCTCCGTCCGACGCCGTGAGCATCCGAGCATCGTTGCCGGATAACCCGGACGCCGCGCGCTGGTATGCCGAAGGTCTCGCGAAATTCCGGGTCTACGATTTCTTGGTGGCGCGCGATCTGCTGCAGCAGGCGGTGGCGGCCGATCCGAAATATCCCTTGTCGCACGCGGCTCTGGCAAATGCGTGGACTGCGCTGGGCTACAATGCCAAGGCGAAGGCGGAGGCCGCCAAGGCTTTCCAGTTATCGGGCAAGCTCAGATACGAGGAGCGGCTGGTGGTGGAGGGGCGCTATCGCAGCACCACTCTCGACTATGCCAAAGCTATCGAAGTCTATCGCACTCTGTCTAGCTTGTTTCCCGACGACCTCGATTATGGGTTGAGCCTGGCCGAAGCGCAGGGCTACGCGGGCAAGCCGGCCGATTCCATCGCTACACTGGAAACTTTGCAAAAACTCCCCGCGCCGGCGGGCGCCGATCCTGCAATCGACTTGCGACTGGCATCAGCCCTGTCGGATTCCGACCATGCCAAAGCGCTCGCCGCCGACGAGCAAGCCATAAAGAAGGGACTAGCCTCCGGTGCGAAATTGCTGGTTGCCCGGGCCAACGGAAACAAGTGCGTTAACCTCGTCGCCATCGGCAAAATCAATGAGGGTATCGCGGCCTGCCAGCAGGCCCAGCATCTCTATGCCGCCGCCGGTGATCGCAACGGAGTGGGGAAAGTATTGAACGACATCGGCTATGCCCAGGTTCAGCAGGGAAACCTTGCCGAGACCGAGCATTTGTGGCAGGAGGCGGCGCAAACCTTTCGCGCGGTTGGCAACGATGACAATGTCGCCGCCAGCCTGGCCAATTTTGCGGCTGTAGTCTATGTCGAGGGGAATCTCTCAAGAGCAAAAGATCTTCTTCGCGAGGCGCTCCTCAGATACCACAAGGTTGAGGATAGCGAAGGAGAAGCTCTAACCCTCATCAATCTTGGTGAACTGCAGGCCGACCAGGCAGACTTGAGCGTCGCCGTCGCCACCTATCGGCGGGCCCTCGAACTGGCACAACGGATCGACGATAAGCACGCGGTGGGATACGTGCTGGCCGGACTCGGCCAGCCACTTCTCCAGCAGGGGGACCTGGCGGGGGCGCAGAAAGCGTTCGAGCAGTCGCTCGCGCTTCGCAACGCACTGGGGGAAAAGCCAACGGCGGCTGAGTCTCGAACCTATCTGGCCGAAGAATCCATCGAAGAGGGCCACGCCGCTGCCGCCGAAAAGTCGGCGCGTGAGGCTATGATGGAGTTTCGCAGCGAGCAACAAGCTGACGATGAGCTGACCGCGGCCGCAGTCCTGATCGAGGCATTGCTGGCGCAAGGCAAAGCGGCGGACGCCAAAACTGCGGCCGACGCCGAAGCCGAGATCGCAGCCAAGAACCAGAATCGGCCCGTCAGTATCAAGTTCGCAAACGCCTCCGCTCGCGCCCTGGCCGCATCCAGCAAATTCGCGCAGGCTAAGTCGAATCTCGAAGCTATCTTGAAGGGCGAGATCAAGCAAGGATTTCTTGCCGATCAATTCGAGACTCGTCTCGCACTTGCTGAAATCGAGATGAAATCAGGACACGCTGCAGCTGCCCAAGCTCCGCTCGCAGCCCTCAAGCGCGATGCTCAGGCGCGGGGCCTGGGCCTGATCGTCCGAAAAGCAGGGGAATTGCAAATGTCTGCGCCGGACAAGACATAAGACTTCAAACCGGAAGTCCGGGTTCGCTGCGACGCCGACGGCTACCCCCCAATGAGCGGATCTGGACGACCGTCTCGAAGCATCAATTCCTGACCGTAGATTCAATCAATTCAATCGTCCTGGCACGCCCGTATCATGTCCGCTCCCCTGTGTAACCGTAGTGTGCTACTGTGCTCGCCAGGACAGCGCGGGACTGTCCGCTCGGCCAATGCGCGCCGAATTCTCACTGCGCTACTCGCATTCGTTTTGGCCGGGATGGCGCCATTACGTGGTCAAGATCGGTCCCCGAGCACGGACGCGGCGGGACCGATCGCAACCGATCGGCCGGCAGTTACCAACTCCAGCGTGGTGGTCTCGGCCGGCAGCCTACAGATGGAAAACGGCTTCCTTGAAACGAGCAGCCAGGGACAAAGCGTCTTAGACGGCCCAGAGAGCTTAGTACGGCTTGGTATTGCGAAGAGGACTGAGTTGCGCTTCACGGTACCGGACTATTTTCACAACCTGAGCTCCGGCGGCGGCTCGGGATTCGGCGACTTTGCTCTCGGAGTAAAAGAACAGCTTGGCCCTACACCGGCTAAATTCGACGTATCCGCAATCCTGTTCCTGAGTTTTCCGACCGGCGCCAACGGCGTGTCCAGCGGCGGATACGATCCGGGATTGCAAGTCCCTTGGTCGCGCGCGTTGTCCACAAACTGGACGGCGGCGGGAATGTTCTCGCTGTATTGGCCTACTCAGGGCCGCACGCGAAATGTTACCGAGGCCACGTTCTTGTTAGATAGGCAATTGACGAAACCCTGGGACGCGTTCGTTGAGTATGCGGGCGACTTTTCGGAGGTTGGCGGTCCGCGGCACTTGCTGCATTTTGGGACAGCTCTAAAGATCACCGAGCAGCAACAGATTGATTTCCATGCCGGCGCGGGCCTATCGTCGGCTGCGGCAGATCATTTCCTTGGGTCGGCTATTCATTCCGCTTTCAGGCGATCCGTCGCTAGGGTGGATTCTCGGGCAAAAAGCAGGTAGTGGATCGATCGTTGCGACGTGGGGCGACATGTGAACGGAACAAAAACCGTCTTGCTAGCATCGTTGCTTCTGTGCTCCGGAAACACCTTAGCGCAGTCGCTCGACAAGGAGCCCGATGCAGTTTTGGAGCTTGGGGGAACTGCTGACTGGAATGTCAAAGGCGGATCGAGCTTCGGCCCCACCATCGCGGTTGAAGTTACGCCGATAGAGAACTGGCTGGAACTTGAGGCGGGGGTTACGCCGCTTTTCACCCTTCACTCGACAGAATGGGACATCGACCTTTTGTTCAAGAAGCCTTGGAGACTATCGAAAAAAGCGGAGTTCATGTTGGGCATTGGCCCGGAATGGGTTCATACGACAAAATACAGCATGACAACGAATTCCGTCGGCGGTGAAGTCGTACTGGATTTTATGTTCTGGCCCTCCGCGAAGCATAAACTCGGTTGGTACTTGGAACCGGGCTACGAATACAACTTTGGGCGGGGGCATGAGCAATCGCTGGGGCTAAGCGCCGGCGTATTGATTGCGATCCCATGAGGCTCTGTTTGCTTTAGGCGTTAAGTTCACGGGATAGAATAATTTCCAACGGCCCTACATTTCAACGTGACCTTCTACAACTACAACAATATGCTCCCTTTCAAAGACGTCGACGCGACACTAAAATGCTTCAAAGACGAGCGCCAGAGCGCATAGCGGGGTCCGAGACCCGGTGATTGATTTTGAGACGCTTCGCTCGGGCTGCTCCTGAGTAGATCGTGGATTTCTACAGCGCAATTCAATACGTGTTGTTTGTGGTCATCGTCACCATCCTGGTGAGACCCTTGGGCGGGTACATGGAACGGGTTTTTTCCCGGCAGCGGACCGTACTTGATCATTTATGCTTGCCAGTTGAGCGGCTCATTTATCGCATTACTTCGGTTGATCCCAATTTTGAGATGACGGGCCGGGAATATGCGACGTGTTTCGTACTCTTTGGCCTTGCCGGCACACTCCTTTTGTATGCCATCCTAAGAATGCAGCAGTTTCTGCCCTGGTTCTTTCCCCAGTACCACACGACGCCGTTATCCCCAGACCTGGCGCTGAATACGGCGATCAGCTTCTCGACGACCACGACGTGGCAGGCCTACGCTGGCGAGGACACGATGAGCTATTTCAGCCAGATGGTGGGACTTTGCGCGCAAAACTTCTTGGCTGGAGC
Organism: Candidatus Sulfotelmatobacter sp.; assembly: GCA_049519055.1. Taxonomy (GTDB): domain Bacteria; phylum Acidobacteriota; class Terriglobia; order Terriglobales; family Acidobacteriaceae; genus Sulfotelmatobacter. The sequence continues at coordinate 92,660 of JBEKRE010000009.1, forward strand.
GGCAGGGTTAGCCGTGGGCGTTGCTTTTATCCGCGGGCTCGCCCGACAACTCTCCGACACGCTCGGCAACTTTTGGGCTGATCTCACACGCGCCCTGCTGTGGATCCTGTTGCCCGGAGCACTGATCGGCGCCTCGCTGTTGGTCTGGCAGGGCGTTCCGATGAACCTCCACCACTATGCCGTCGTCTCTACCGTCGAGGGTACGCAGCAAGTCATACCGCAGGGTCCGGTAGCTGCGCTGGAGATCATCAAGAATCTCGGCACCAATGGCGGCGGCTTCTTCAACGCGAATGGGGCTCATCCTTATGAGAATCCCACGCCCCTTACAAACTTCCTCGAAATGTTGGCCATCGTGCTGCTGCCCGCAGCATTCACGAACACCTTCGGCCGAATGGTGGGCCAGCCTCGACAAGGATGGCTTCTCTACAGTGTGATGCTGCTTCTCTTCGTCTGCGGACTGGTCTTCGTACATCACTTTGAACGAGAGGGGTTCCCCCCCCTCGGAAATGTGAATTCCCTACACAGTCGCATCCAGTCTGGCGGGAACATGGAAGGCAAGGAGGTGCGCTTCGGCATTGGAGGTTCCACCCTTACGGCTGTCGTTACATCAAATACGGCCACGGGATCAAACAACTCAATGGACGACAGCTACACCTCGCTCGGTGGCATGGTTTTGCTGGTCGATATGCTGCTGGGAGAACTCGTATTCGGAGGACTGGGAACTGGCCTTTACAGCATGGTCATGGCCGCCGCGATTGCCGTGTTTCTGGCGGGACTCATGGTTGGGCGCACGCCTGAATACCTGGGCAAGAAAATAGGGCCCGCGGAGAACAAGATGATCATGCTCTACGCGTTGGCCGCGCCGCTGGTCGTTCTGCCACTCACCGCGATTGCCGTGAGCACAAGGCTGGGATTGTCCGGGTTGACGGTGAACACCGGCCCACATGGTTTCACGGGGATTCTCTTCGCCTTTACTTCCTGCTTCGCCAACAATGGCCAAAGCTTTGCCAGTCTGAGTGCTAACACTCGGTTTTACAACCTCACAACATCGCTAGCCATGATGGTGGGTAGGTTCGGCTTGGCGATTCCTGCATTGGCGTTTGCGGCTCTGTTCGGTCGTCAGAGGAACACTCCTTCTTCGTCGGGAACTCTTCCGACCCATTCCTTTGTCTTTGGGGTGTTACTCACGACCTGCCTGATAGTAATGGTGGCTCTGAGCTATCTTCCTGCCTTGGCCCTCGGTCCGGTACTGGAACGATTGCTCTTGGGAAGATAGAGCGTTTGAAGTTCACATCGCATGCTCACCCCGGGCCCTACCAAGCTCCGTTCGCAACTCAGGTTTAGGGCGGCTTTTGGAATAAGCGAATGGTCACATTCTGTCCAATGCTTAAATCATACGAAGTCCATACTTCTTCATAGACCCAATGAAGATTCCATGAACGCCATGGATAACCGTTTAGAGCGGGCAGCCATTGTAGCCGTATTCATGAATCGTCCCATCGCTGGGTGGTCCACTGGCTTGGAAACGCTTTCGATGTGTCCGCACGCGAGTGCGGGAACGGTGAGCTGAGTTACCCCAGGCGAGGGCAAGATGAGAACCCGGGTTGAAAGAATCTTGTATGCAATGAAGAGATTATTTCAACACTTCGCTCATCTGGAAACTCGAGCATCTGCCGTTTGGCGATCGCATGGCGCTGGCCTTATCAATGTCACCGTCGGGAGGATAATACGGGGGCTTGCAGGGGCCTCCAATCAAATGCGGATCCGACTTCGGGCATGGACACGGGTCGGCCGGCGCCGACATGATCTGTTGGTTTCTGTTGGCCCGACTGAGCTTGACTACGCGTCCGATCGATCTCATCGTGCGAGATTAGCCAACTGCCCAAATGGATTGATTTATTCGATAGACCGGATTTGTGGCTTTCGAGCGATTCCGATGGGTAATTTCTGCAAAACAGCTTGACAAAATAAATCAGCCTTATATTATTGCGTCTCAAAAGCAATAAGCGGTTAGATGTTTCCGTAATCCTTGGTGGGGTTGTCCGCATTCGCTGAGCCAATTGCTGGGTTGCAACTGCGCAAGAAAATCGACTGCTGTTTCTTACGGGGGGATGGGATGCGAACTTCGAGAATCGGCAAGTGTTTGGGCGTTCTAGTCGTTGCACTCGTGCTGTTTCCATGTGGCAGACTGATTGCTGGCGTTACAGCTAGCATCTCGGGGACTGTTATCGATCCCAGCGCCGCAGTTGTCGCCGGTGCCACCGTAACCGCTACGAACGTGGACACGGGCGTGGCTACCGCGCAGCCAACCAACGCCCAGGGCTTTTATTCGTTCCAATCTCTTCCTGTGGGGAACTACACCATTGAAGTGAAGCAGGGCGGTTTCAAGGTTTACAAGAAAATTGGACTGGTGCTCGATGTAAATCAGGCACTGGTCGAGGACGTAAGGCTCCAGGTTGGCCAAGGTACGGAAAAAGTCGAGGTCTCGAGTACGGCTCTGCATGTGGACACGGCGACCACCCAGATGGGCGAGGTGATCACCTACAAGGAGATGACTGACGTTCCGCTGGTCACCCGCAGCTATACCGATTTGCTCTCCCTGCAGCCCGGAGTTGTGTCTTCGGCGTCTGGAATGACGGGGGCTTACGCCGGGCCATTCATCTCTGCGGGCTTTGCCGCGCCTCCGGTATCGGGTGATTTGGACTCTGGCGCGCTTTCCGTAAACGGCATGCGCGAATCGGAAAACGGGTTCATTCTCAATGGGATGCTTGTGCAGGAGATCGGATTTTCAGGAGCGGGAGCAATTCCCAACCTCGATTCACTCGCGGAATTTCGCATTCTCACCAATAACGCTGACGCCGAGTACGGCAACTACTCCGGTGGGCTGATCAATGTGGTCACCAAGTCCGGTACCAACGGGTATCACGGTAGTGGCTTTGATTTCCTGCGTAATACGGACTTCGACGCAGCGAACTACTTTGCCACGGGGCAGCGGGGCGCCTACCACCAGAACCAATTTGGAGGCACGTTCGGCGGCCCCATCCAGCATGACAAGGTTTTCTTCTTTGCCGATTATCAGGGAAATCGGGTGATTCAAGGTCAGACCCGAGTTATCAACGGGGCACCTAGCGCGGCCACGGAATCGGGCGACTTCTCTGGCATAGCCAGTAGTTTTGTTAACTCAACCGGACCAACCGTTGTCACCGGACCAGCTTGGGCGGCCCAACTGCAAACCCAACTCAATAACCCGAATATTGTGGCTGGCGAGACACCCTATTATTTCCCAGGCTGCACCAGCAACACGCAGTGTGTGTTCCCCAACGCGCAGCTGTCCCCCAGCGCTTTCAATCCCATTTCGTCGAAGCTGCTGCAATATATCCTCCCCGCATCCGCTGGGAGCGTGAACTCGACCAGTGGTACCGGCCAATACCTGAATAGCTCGGAGTCCACCAACCTGAATGACAATAAGTTCAGCGGACGACTGGATGCCAACTCCAGCATCGGGCTTCTTACTGCTTACTACTATTTCGACCGATTCAACCGGGTGGATCCGTATTGGCCGGGCAATGCGCCTTTGTATCCAGGTTTCTCCGTGGATGGCAAGGGGCAAACTCATGACATTACCCTGGCGGATACCAAGACAGTTGGTGCGGCGTCGGTGAATGAGTTTCGGCTCGGGTATTTCCGTCTCGATACCAAGTTCAATCAGCCATTAGGGGGAACGGGAACAACTCTGGCAGCTCTGGGATTTGCTTCCGGCGCTGGAGGTGCGCCGGGCATCGTTCCGTTGGCGCCCACCCTGGAGGGCGTTCCGGAGATTGATTTCAATAACTTTGTAATTGGGGTGCCGAGCCGTCCGAATGGTCTGATCGATAACATCTATCAGATCCTGGACAACTTCAGCCGCGTGATTGGCACCCACACCTTCAAGATCGGCGGCCAGTATCACTATGACCAGTTGGAAGAAGATCTGATTGATAACGTTTCGAATGGCAACTTCTTTTTTGGCACGAATTTCAACGGCGGGACGAGCGAAACTGGAAGTGACTTTGTCGATTTCCTCCTGGGCGCCCCCAGTTCCTACGTTCAGGGACAATCCTATCCCTCCTATGGTCACAACTTTTATCTTGGCATGTATGCGCAGGATAGCTGGCGCGCCAAACCTAATCTCATATTCAATTATGGACTGAGATACGACGTCAGCGCTCCCTGGAGCGCAAAGTACAATCAGATCCAGACGTTGATTCCTGGGGAACAGTCCGTGGTCTTTCCGGGTTCGCCGACGGGCTGGGTTTTTCCCGGTGATCCCCATGTTCCAAGCTCTCTTGCGCCTACTCGCTGGAACAACTTTGCCCCAAGACTTGGCCTCGCTTATTCCTTTGGAGAGCACGACGGCATGCTGGGGAAAATACTTGGCGGCCCTGGGTCGACGAGTCTTCGGGTTGCCTGGGGCATGTTTTATAGCACTTTTGAGGGTGCCACGGACTTCAATGAAATTGGAGACGCTCCGTTCGGAAACTATACGGGCCAGTTCGCGTCGACGTTCGCTGCGCCCTTCACTAATCGGGCTAGTGGCACTCCGATCAAAAACTTCTTTCCAGCTCCACAGCCCCCACTTCACTTCTCCGCCAAGAATCCTGCCTCGGGTCCCCCCTATGACAATTTGACCGATTTTTTTGGCGCGTTCGGAACCATCGGCAGTTCACCGGCGTTCTACAACAAGAATGAGCTTCCTTATGCCGAGCAATATGAGCTTTCGATTCAACACCAGATAACAACCTCGGACCTGGTGACGTTGAGTTACGTGGGAACGCAAGGGCATCGGCTGCTTTCCTCTGAATCTGCAAACCCCGGAAGTCCGGCCCTTTGCTTAAGCGTGAGTCAGGCCAGCGAGGTTGCTCCGAAGACTTCCACATGCGGCCCTGGCGGCGAAAATAACATTTACACGCGCGCCAATAATTCGTTCGTAATTGGGACACGCCTAAACTTCCCTGGAACCACCCTGCCGGACGGCCAGCAGATCGTTCCCTTCGGTAATGATTCTTATTTCATAACCACAGGAAATTCTGCATACAATTCGGGGCAGATCAACTACCGGCACACCAGCGGTCGTCTCCAGACTTTGGTTGGCTATACGTTCAGCAGGGCATTTGACAACTCGTCTGGTTACGGTGAGCAGATGAACCCTATCAATCCACGCCTGTCTCGTGGGCTTTCCGCTTTTGATACCACGAACAATTTTGTCGCCAGCTACAGCTACCTCTTGCCGATTGATCAGCTGGCCGGCCCAAAACGACTGACCCATGGTTGGTCCGTGAGCGGAATCACGCGATTCTCCACTGGCCTTCCGGTCACCATGATCGAAAGCGATGATCAGTCGCTGCTCGGAACCGCCTTTGGTGGCCCGATCACGCTGGCGGTGGATACGCCGAACTTTGTGGGGCCACTGGTCATCTCCAATCCGAGAAAAACAACCGCGGGGCAGTACTTCAACCCCGCGGCATTTGCACAGTCTGCGCTCGGTCAGGAAGGCGATTCCAGACGGCGCTTTTTCCATGGCCCTGGAATCAACAACTGGGACATGGCTCTTCTCAAGGACACCGATATCACCGAACGCGTCAATATGCAATTTCGCGCGGAGTTCTTCAACTTGTTCAATCACACTCAGTTCTTGGGGCCAAACGGGATTACCGGCTTTGCCGGAGGCCAACCGACCTCGGGTTCATTTGGCGATGTTACGGGTGCGCAATCGCCACGGATTGGGCAGCTGTCCCTAAAAATGAACTTCTAGGGAAATTGACGACCGTCTGGCAAGGGGCATCCATTTTCATCGAACGATAGACACTCGTTTCAGCCGTTGCGCGCCGTCATCGCAGATTGATTCAGAGATTTAGCTCTTCGTCGCGGCCGAGCGCATAGCCTGCGAAAAAACGTCTACTTATATGGCAGCTCAAGGTGTGCTCGCGGCGACACTGGTGAAGCCTGGGCGGTACGAGATACGGGAGTACCCGCTTCCGGAGCCGGCTCCCGGATGCGTTTTGGTCAAGATGGAGCTTTCCGGCATCTGCGGCACCGACAAGCACACCTTTCAGGGTTACACGCGGCAATACGGCGGCCGCGAACTGGAGTTTCCCATCATTCAGGGACACGAAAATGTCGGGACCGTGGCAGCCATCGGAGGGGACGGGAACTACGCTGACTTCGAAGGAGTCCGACTGCAAGTCGGCGATCGCGTGGTGGTCGGTGCTAACGTGTGCTGCGGGCAGTGCTACTACTGTCGCCATGACTTCCCCTACTACTGCTGCGAAAACATGACCGACTACGGCAATAATTTGAGCGCCAGGAATCCGCCACATCTTTTTGGGGGATGGTCGCAGTACATGTATATCGTCCCCGGAAGCTTCTTGGTAAAAGTTCCGGATGATTTGCCCTCTGAAGTCGCCGTGCTGACCGAGATCTTTGCCGTTTCCGTCGGATTGGACCGGGCAAAACAAATGTCAGCTTTTCCCAACGAATCTTTCCGTTTCGACGACACGGTCGTGGTTCTCGGTGTAGGTCCTCTCGGAATATGTTTCATGATGAAGGCGCGCATGCTGGGTGCGGGCACAATTATCGCTGTGGATCTGTCGGATTACCGCCTCAATTTTGCTAAGAGACTGGGTGCAGACCACGTGTTGAACGCCGGAGAGCATTCCAAGGAGCGACGTCTACAAATCATCAAGGGTCTGACTAGCGGACGAGGGGCGGATATGGTCATTGAATGTGCGGGCGTGCCGCAGGCGGTTCCGGAAGGCCTGGAGATGTTGCGAATGGGCGGATTACTGGTGGAGGCGGGCAACTTTTCAGATTTGGGCGAAATACCGTTCAGTCCTCATCGCCATCTCTGCGCAAAAAACGCACGCGTCCTTGGTGTGGGCGGCGAAGAACCAGCCGCCTATGGACCAGGAATGCGGCAAATGGCGCGCTACATGAAACATTATCCGTTGCAGGAATTGGTCACGCACCGCTTCGCTCTGAGAGAGGTGGAGGCTGCGATGCAGAAATCAATCGCAGCCGACTCAATGAAAGTTGTTCTTCAAGCTTGGCAATAAACGTCCGGAATTATCCGGCCGATTTCAGCTCGCATACATAAAGGACTGGATCATGAGTGACATGAACGCGCGATTTCAATTCGCCTCGGCGCCCGATAGCTGGGGCGTTCTGGATTATCCCGGGCCTTCCTGGGGACAGTCTTACGAAAAAATGCTGGATGAAATGGTTCAGGCCGGATATACCGGATCGGAACTGGGACCTTACGGATTCTTTCCCACCGATCCAGCTATCCTTCAACCGCAACTCGAGAAGCGGAAATTGAAGCTGCTTGCTTCCTTCGTTCCGGTGAAAATGACCGACCCGGGCGCGAGCAAGGCCGTGATTGAGCGCATTCGGAAGGTTGGCAACTTGCTGGCGGCCCTCAAGGCTCCATTTCTCGTGATCGCTGACGATCAATCGAGCGAGCGAAATGCGTTTTCCGGCCGGGTTTACGACAAAGGCTGTCCGACTCTAACCGCGGAACAATGGAGGCATGTCGGCAAAATCGTTGCCGATGCCGAAAAAGTGGCGAACGAATTCGGACTTGATTTGGTATTTCATCCCCACGTGGCAACTTACGTGGAGACGCCAGAAGAGTGCGAGCTTTTCTTTGATGCCACTTCCCACACCAACGTCGGACTTTGTCTGGACACCGGACACTGCGTGTACGGGCATGGCGATTCGGTCAAAGAGGCGCGGAAATACAAAAGCAAACTACGCTTTGTCCACATCAAAGATTGCGATGTAAACGTTTTGCAACAAGCCCGCCACAACCAGTGGACCTTTGAAGAAGCCATCGAACACAAGGTCTTCACCATCATTGGCCAGGGCAACATCGACTTTCCTGCATTCTTCCGCACGCTGGTTGACAATGGGTATTCGGGTTGGTCGGTCGTAGAGCAAGACGTCAAGTTCGGCGCGACTCCCATTCCACCGGCCGAGAGTATTGCAGCCAGCTTGAAGCACTTACAGAAGATTGTGAAAGATCTGGGCGTTACTGCAGGCACGCGTTAACCGGTACAGGCTCGCAGAGCAAAGAATATTTTTCCGTGACGTGCCAGCGTTTAGAGGAAGGATGAATGCGAAAGCTGGGAATCGGCGTGGTTGGAGTCGGAGAGATGGGCAGGCGCCACGCGGAAAATCTGCGCCGGAATGTGCCCCAAGCTCGGCTGATCGCCGTGGCGGATGTCTCCGAAGATCGTGCGCGCCAAACCGCCGCAGAGCTGGAAATTGAACGCTCGTACAGCAGCCTGGAAGCGATGCTCGAGAACAAAGAAATAGAAGCAGTGGTGATCGCCACTCCCGACCGATTCCACGCTAAAGCAGTTGAGTGTGCGGCACGCGCGGGCAAGGACATTTTGTGCGAGAAGCCGCTGGCATTGAATCTGCCGGAGGCGCACGGAGCTCTCGGCGCCGTCTCCAAATCTGGCCGGCGTTTGCAAGTTGCCTTCATGCGACGTTACGACCCCGCCTACGCCGCAGCGATGCAGCGAATTGAAGGCGGTGAGATCGGCGTGCCGGTGATTTTTAAATCCGTAGGTCGTGACAAAGACCAGCCACCGCTCGCCGCCTATGAGTCGAATGTGAACGGAATGATCTTTTACACCAACACGATTCACGATTTCGACTTGGCGCGATGGCTCATGCGGGATGAGGTCACCGGCGTTCACGCCTACACCACAAGCGCCGTGCGGCCCGAGGTGGCCAAATATGGAGATGTGGTGGCGAGCGTGGTCAACTTGCAGTATCAGCAAGGCGCCATCGGAAACGTCGAGTCCTATGCCCAAGCGGTATACGGCTACGACGTTCGCACCGAGATCGTGGGGACGAAGGGGTCGATCATGATTGGCAGTCTCGATCGCATTCCCGTGGTTTTCATGACGGCAAAAGGAGGCGAACAAATGCTCGCCGATCACTTTCTATCGCGGTTCGCCGATGCCTATTTAGCGGAGATGAGGGATTTTGTGCGAACCATGTTGAACGATCAGACGCCGAGAGTTTCCGGCGAGGATGGCTTGAAGGCTTTGGCGATTGCTGTGGCCGCAGAAAAATCCCACCAGCAGTCCATGCCGATGGTAGTCGAACTCAAACGGGTGGGCCCGTAGCGGGAGCAGCCCGCGAGTTGCCAAGGAGGTTCGTTGTGACTGTTGCAGAACAGACTGCTTACAAAAGCCCGCTGCACAAAATGACCCAAAGTACTTCCACGTGCCTGTGGAATGACTCTGCATCGCTTCACGAACTGAAATATTCGATCGAACACGGGGCGGTTGGAGCTACCTGTAATCCGGTTATCGTGCTCGGCGTGATCAAGAAAGAGCTGAAGACTTGGAAAGAGCGCATCAACGCTTTGGCTAAGGAACATCCTACTGCAACGGAGGACCAGATCGCGTGGCAACTGGTGCGTGAAGTTTCCATCCAGGCCGCCAAGGTCCTCGAACCAGTTTTCCGCGAGCACAAGGGTAAGAATGGACGGCTGTCCATTCAAACAGACCCGCGATTGTTTCGGGACTCCCCGGCCATCCTCGAGCAGGCAGTCGAATTCAGCAAGCTTGCCGTCAATATGATCGTAAAGATTCCCGCGACCGCCGCTGGAATTCCGGCTATTGAAGAAGCCACTTACCGCGGTGTAAGCATCAACGCGACCGTGAGCTTTACCTTGCCGCAGGCTGTCGCCGTGGCTGAAGCGGTGGAACGTGGTCTGAAACGGCGTCAGGTGGAAGGCCTGGAAATCGCCAACATGGGCCCAGTTTGCACGATCATGGTTGGCCGGCTGGACGACTGGCTGAAGGTGTTGGTCGAAAAGAACAACATCGCCATCGATCCCGGTTACCTGGAGTGGGCAGGGATTGCGGTCTTCAAGAAAACCTATCGCCTGTTCCGCGAACGAGGCTATCGCACCCGGTTGCTTTCGGCCGCCTTTCGCAACCACATGCACTGGAGCGAGTTCATTGGCGGAGATGTGGTCATTTCCCCTCCTTACTCCTGGCAACTACGATTCAATGCCAGCGACATCGAGGTCCGTTCTCGGATTGCTGAACCGGTGCGTGAAGAGATTGAATCCGAACTCTCAAAAAAGTTTGCAGATTTCCGGCGTGCGAGCACCGAGCAAGGTCTCTCGGTCGAAGAATTCGATTCTTTCGCTCCGACACGTCGAACGCTCCGGCAGTTCATTTCCGCCTGTCATGAGTTGGACAGCGTGGTGCGCGACGTTTTGATTCCCGATCCAGATGTTGCTTAAGCAACCTAAGGAATGGTTGGAAACGCTCGTCCTGCACGAGCTTGTTCAATTTCGATGATCTGACTGGAGGTCGTAAGTGGGAAAACTAGCGATTACAGGTGGCGAACCGCTACGTAAGACGCCTTTTACTCAGTGGCCAATGGCCACCAGGGAGGAGGCTGCTGCACTTGAGGATGTGCTGACCAGTTCAAAGTGGGGCGGCCAACCCTTCCCCGGCAAGTATGCAGATTTATTTGCCAAGAAATTTGCTGAGGTCCACACCGCCAAATACGCTCAGTGCGTGAATACCGGAACCGTCGCGATTCAAGCGTCATTGAAAGCTGTCGGAATTCGCCCGGGAGATGAAGTGATTGTCCCCGCCTATACCTGGGAGGGAACGGTGGGGCCGGTGCTCCTTATTGGTGCAGTTCCCGTATTCGTTGACGTTGACCCTGAGACTTATTGTTTGGATGCGAAGTTAATTGAAAAAGCTATCACGCCGAAAACCAAAGCAATTCTCCCGGTCCACTTGGGCATGCGCTTCGCCGACATGGACGAAATCCTCGGGATCGCCCGGCAACACAATCTGAAGGTCATCGAAGATTGCGCTCACGCTCACGGGGGGATGTGGAAAGGCAAGGGCGCAGGATCGATGGGCGATCTTGGAGCATTCAGTTTTCAGTCGAGCAAGCTGATTACATCGGGCGAAGGCGGCGCAGTCATAACCAACAATCTCGAGTACATGGAGTTGGTCCAAAGCTACATCAACGCCGGCCGCGCCAGCCTCACGGATCAGTACCATCACCGCATCATTGGATTCAATTATCGCTTGGGCGAATTTCAGGCTGCTGTTCTTGGGCCGCAACTGGATCGGCTCCCGAAACAGGCTGCAATTCGAGAACAAAATATGAAGCATTTCGAAACGCGTTTGCAAAATACGCCCGGAATTGGTCTGCTAAAGCCCGACCCACGAATTACGCGGCTGGCCCCGTACGGTTATGTCTTCAAGTATTTTGCAGATCAAGTGAAAGATATTGCACGACCGTCGTTTGTCGCGGCCCTTCAGTTGGAGGGAATTCCGTGCGATGGCCTCTTCTACGAACCGGTTTATAAAAGTTCGCTATTTCCCGTTGACTCTGCCGACTTTCCGGCGCTCAGTTGGGGTCGCGAAAAAGCGCTCGATCTGCGCAATGCCTACTCCTGTCCGGAAGCAGATCGGGCCGCTTATCACGAGGCCGTCTGGCTTCCGCATCAGCATTTCCTGGGCAGCAGCGCAGATGTGGACGCGATCGTGGATGCGATTTCCAAAGTTCTAGCAAATATCGAAGAGCTTCGAGGATTGGATCACAAAGCGATTCGCAATCAAAAGCTAGGACGAGCAGACCGCGAGAGTTAGGCCTCGTCGGGCTTCGTTTTCGACTGATGCTTGCAGGAGAGGCACAAAGATCATAAGCAAAACGACTCGAGGAAAAAGATCGCTAAGAAAAAGATTGCAAAGCGGAAGATTGGATTTGCCGTAGTGGGCCTTGGCACTATCGCGCAAGGCTCGATTCTGCCCGCGTTTTCCAATTGCCGGCGGGCCAAGCTTGTAGCACTCGTTGGCCGGAACCTGGAAAAGAGGTCGCAGTTGGCGAGGGAGTTTGAGGTCAGTTCCCATTACGCTGACGATGCCTTCGCCGCGTGCTTGGCCAACCCTGAGGTGAGCGCAGTATACATCGCTACTCCACAAGGTGAGCACGCGCACTTGACAATCCAGGCCGCAGAGGCAGGCAAACACGTACTGTGTGAGAAGCCGCTCGCAACCACCCCGGAGCAGTCCGCAACCATGGTCGAGGTTTGTCGGAGCAGCGGCGTATTGCTCATGACCGCTTATCGCAAATATTACGAGCCCAGCACCCTCTATCTTAAGCAACTCATTCAGAGTGGCAAGCTCGGTCGCATCGATGTCATACACACAGCATTCAGTGAACTGCATTCGCCCGGCACATCGCTACCCTGGCTCCTGGACTTGACAATGGCCGGGGGCGGCCCACTGATGGATTTGGGTGTCTACTGCGTGAATACTACCCGCTGGCTGGTGGAGGAAGATCCTGTCGAGGTGAGTGCCCAATCCTGGGTCAACGATGCCGCGAGGTTTTGCGATGTGGAAGAAGGCATTTCGTTCCACTTGCGATTTCCAAGTGGGTTACGAGTTGAAGGCAGCTCGTCCTATGGCTCAGCAATGTCCTCATTTATCTTCGTCCAGGGAACTGCGGGTTGGGCTTCGTTGTCTCCTGCTTTTCAATTCGAGGAAGATCGACAATTGACTGGAAAAATTGGGAGGCATCCCATCGAACGAACCTTCAATACTGTAGATGAGTTTGCACCGGAGATCGACGCCTTTGCCGAAGCCGTCCAAAATGAGGGAGCCATCGAGCCCGATGGTGTTCAGGGCCACAGAGATATAATCATTGTGGATGCATCTATAAATCGGCACGTAATAACACGTCCGTTGCAATAAAGTACTGAGCTTTAATGCGGGATCAAGGGATCGGGTTGAATGTAGTCGGAAAGTGATTTTATAAGCATTAACTATTTATGGCTTCCTCGGAGAACGGCGACCGCAGAAAATCTTCCAAGTCCGCCAGCATCTATGACGTCGCGCGAGAGTCGAGCGTTTCGGTCTTCACTGTTTCCGCTGTAATCAACGGCAAGGGACACGTAGGGAATAAGCTTCGAGAGCGCGTTGAAGCAGCCATCCGCAAGCTCAATTATCGCCCTAATCTCATTGCCCGGAGCCTGGCAAAGCAGCGAACCCACACCATCGGAATGATTGTTCCGGATATCGCTAACCCCTTCTTCCCCATGGTCGTTCGCGGGGCCGAGGATGCTGCGCAAAAACACGGGTATAACTTGCTGCTATGCAACAGTGACGACAGTCTGGCCAAGGAAGAAGCCTCCGTCGAATTATTACTCTCAAAGCGCGTGGATGGAATTCTGTTAACAAAAGCTGCAGAAGATTTCCGGCCCTCCTTGCGGCAGATGATCAAGGAAGTACAGACCCCATTCGTCTTGGTCATGCGGACATATCCAAAGCTGACCAAGGACGCCGTAATCACGGACGACTACCAGGGCGCCTGTGATGCGGTGTCTCACCTGGCTCGTTGTGGAAGACGGCGTATCGGATTGATCGGCGGCCCGCTGAAGGTGAGCAATGCGCTGGCGCGTTGGGAGGGTTTCCGCGACGCACTCAAGGCAGAGGGTCTTCCGTACATAGGCGAGTTGGTGATCGAAGGAGACTATCGAATCGAATCCGGATTTCGCGCTGGACATGCTCTGCTTTCCCATCGCCCGGATGGTATCTATGTAGCCAACCACCTTATGACAATCGGGTTGCTGAAGGCGGCAGAGGAAATGGGCTTGCAATGTCCCGAGGATTTTGGCTTAGTGAGCTTTGATGACTATCCCTGGCTAGATGTTTTCCGTCCACGATTGACGACGGTCGAGTTACCCAAGCACCAATTGGGAAGTGAAGCAGCGGAACTACTCATCCGCCGCATTGCAGGGGACCGCTGCGCGGCGGGAGTCAAGAAATTGCCACCGGAACTTCGCATTCGCGAGTCCTGTGGCTTTGCCCTCAGCGTGTCGCGAGGCCGATTGCGGGAAACGAATGCCATTCCAACAGTTGAGAAGGGCAGCAGGGTACGCTCTTAACCCCATCGGCATCGCGACTACGATTCACTGAAATCAATCAGTTGCGGCCGAAGCGTGAATCCGCGCGTTTTGTACGCCCCGTAAACAACGCCCATTACCAGCCAGGCGATTCCCGCATATTTTGTCCAGGTTTGCAGGCTGATCAGCAAAACGAAGCAGAAGGCGATGCCGAAACCGGGAACAAAGGCATCCCGGAAAAAGTTTCGTTTCCCTATGGCTTCTGCCGAGAACCAAAAATGCTTCAGCGCCGCCAGATTAACTCCCATGAAGGCGAGTAGGGCGCCAAACGTGACGATCTCCGCAGCGTGCTCCCACGGTATTGTAATTACGCAAATGTAAGCCAGAAGCCCAACGATCCATACGTTGTAAACCGGATTGCTCTTTTTCGGGCTGAGATAGCCGAAGATCTTCTTCGGTAAAACGTCGTCCCGTCCCATGCTGTAGAGAAGTCGCGACGCGCCTACATGCCCCGCCAACCCGCAGGCAATGCTGGAAATCAGCAGCATCACTCCGTAAGCGGCAAATAGAAAAGGTCCGCTAGCCAGCCGGGCAACATCCATGAACGCGGTCTCCGGATTCTGCAAAGTGGTGTAGTCCGGCCACACTCGCTGGGCCATGTAGACCTGCAAGCCGCTAAAAAGCCCCGTGAACACCACCACCAACACCGAAGCCAGCAAGACGTTTCGCCGCGGGTTCTTAACTTCCTCCGCCAGAATCGAAACCCCATCGAATCCGATGAAAACCAGCGCCGCTAGCGATGTTCCGGCTGCCAGAGCTCGCACGTTGAATGTGGCCGGATTATAAATCGGGTGCAGCGAAACCAGACCCGCAAAACGATGGTGCAGCACCACGTAGCGAAATGCTTCCACCAGGAAAACGGTAGTGACCAGCAACATAAAGCCCAGCAAAACCTCATTTGTCCGCGCCGTAAACCGGATGCCCTGAACCGTCATCACCGTGATCAATCCCACCGTCAGCGCCGCCAGGACAGCAAAGGGAATGCGCGGCGTCATTCGTTGAATTGCCAGCACCGCATACAACGCGTTCTGAACCGGCTGGAACAAGTATTCTAAGAACATCGCCCATCCCACAACAAATCCTACGTGGGAGTTCAACTCTCGGCTGATATAGGTGTAAACCGAACCTGAAGAGGGATACACACTCGCCATGCGCCCGAAACTAACGGCGGTTACTGACATCGCCACCATAGCCAGGAGAAGAGTCGCTACCGTATGCCCGTGAGAGAGAACTTGCCCTTCACCAAACAGCGGGACGGCCGCAATTGGCGATGTCAGGATGATTCCGTAATAAACGAGGTCCCAGAGGCTGAGGACGCGCTTCAGGTGAGGCTGTTCGCCGGTAGTGGCTTGAGCCGCGCCGTTTGATGTTGCCACCACACCCCCTCTTGTCCCCGGAAGACTGAACTGACTTCGCTGTTACAGCCGAAAAGATCTCTGTCTAGAAAAATAATCGCTCTTTTCCCCGAGCTTCCTCGTAATTCCGGCGCGCGGCCTTGACCGCGTCCCGCTCAGAAACTTCCGCAATGGGCACGTCCCACCAGGATTCGTAACCCGGCACTCGTTGGTCGTACGAAGTCTCAATGACGACCACTGCGGTCCGATTCTGTTTTCTGCCGGAAGCTAATGCCAGATTAAGCTCGTTCACCGTAGTCGCTCGATCCGTCCAAGCTCCAAGGCTGGCAGCGTTAGCGACGAAATCCACTGGCAAGACTTCGCCATCGTATCTCTCGCCGCGGCGATAGCGATAGTTGGTGCCCATTCCATCGTTTCCGCAAGCGCGGCTAAGCCCTCCAATGCTGGAAAAACCGTGGTTATCCAGAAGTACAATGTTGAGTTTGTAACCTTCCTGCAAGCTGGTCACAATCTCCTGCGCCATCATCAGATAGGAGCCATCCCCAACCAGAACGTACACTTCACGCGACGGGTCAGCCATTTTCGCGCCCAGACCTCCCGCAATCTCGTACCCCATGCAGGAATTGCCGTACTCCATGTGATAGCTACCCGGCTGACGCGTACGCCAAAGTTTATGCAGATCTCCGGGTAAACTTCCGGCGGCACAGACCACAATGTCGGAAGGCTGGATGAAGTTGTTTACCGCTCCAATGACTTCTCCCTGGCTGATTGGCGGATCCTTTGCCAAGCCATAAATCCGGTCAACTTCCATCTCCCACTGCAAGCGCAGCTGTTGAATGCAGTTTTGGTATTTCTCCCCTACGTGATAGTCGCCAATCGCCGGCCATAGTTCATCAATCGTAGCCCGCGCGTCACCCGTCAGCGGCAAAGCCGCGTGCTTGTAAGCATCGCATTCGGCAACATTAATATTAATGAAGCGAACAGACGGATTCTGAAATGCGGTTTTCGAGGCGCTGGTGAAGTCGCTATAGCGTGTTCCGATTCCAATGACCAGGTCTGCTTCCCGCGCAACGATGTTCGCGCCTGGCGTTCCTGTAACGCCGACGGCGCCAAGCTGCTGCGGATGGTCAAAGGGCAAAGAGCCCTTGCCGGCCTGGGTCTCGCAGACGGGTATTCCCGCCGCGCCGGCAAATTTCGAAAGCGCTTCGGATGCCTCGGAATAGAGAACACCGCCACCGGCGACAATCAAGGGCTGCTTTGAGGCTCGGATCCATACGGCAGCTTCGTTCAAAAGATCCTTATCGCAGCGTGTGCGCCGAATCACCCAAACTCTGTTTCTGAAGAACTCCTTGGGAAAGTCGAAAGCTTCCGCTTGAACGTCCTGGGGAAAGGAAATCGTAACCGCACCGGTCTCGGCCGGAGAGGTCAATACGCGCATTGCCTCGGGAAGGGAAGTCAGCAATTGTTCGGGACGCTGAATTCGATCCCAATAACGCGAAACCGGCTTAAAGCAATCGTTCGCGGAAATATCCTGCGTGGTTGCGGATTCTATTTGCTGCAAGACGGGAGCGACATTGCGACGCGCAAAAATGTCTCCCGGCAGCAAAAGGACCGGCAACCGGTTGACGGTCGCCGTGGCTGCGCCCGTAACCATATTGGTCGCACCCGGCCCTATGGATGTCGTACAAACGAGCGTCCGTGTCCGGAAACTTGCCTTCGCGAATGCCGTCGCCGCGTGAACCATTGCCTGTTCGTTGCGGAACAGATAGTAGCGTAACCCCGGGTCTTGCTCGAGCGCTTGTCCAATACCTGCCACGTTGCCATGTCCGAAAATTCCAAGGCATCCTCCAAAGAAGAGACGTTTTTTTCCATCTCTCCCGGAGAATTGATTCCGAAGGAACGTGACGGTCGCCTGGGCCGCGGTCATTCGTACCGTCATAGGGGGAAGCCTTTCCGGCGTGCATAGCTTCCGAGCCGTTTATGCCGCGATCGATCCGAATGGAAGCGACAGGAAGCGCGGTAAATGGCGAGAAGACTGGGGGAAGCTCGCAAGTCCAGGTTGCTGGGCTCAGTGCATGGCGTAACAACGACTCGAGGAAGTGAATTCCGCTCAAGCCAGGTTGTCAGAGGCGAACATTCTAAGCGATTATAAATCTCGATCGATCGAGGAACTCTGATACTCCCGCCATTCAGTTGCGTCGCTGCTTTCAGGGTCCCCGATCCAAACCCATTCTCGCCGCAGAACACTCGCATGACTTATCCCTCCCGAAGAGCGGAATTTACTACTTCACGAGCGGCAGGCGAGGGTCGGTTTCCTTCCATGTCGACCGTATCCACATATGGTTCGGATCCTCCGTGACGGCTAGAGTGCGAGAAGATCCCGCAAGAAAATTTAGGTAATAAACGTCGTATCCCGGACCCGCCACAACAGGATGATATCCACTGCGAACCAAAACCGTGTCCCCGTCTCTTGGCCTCAGCGTCAGTTCGCTGGCATGGTCGGCAGAATACAGATGCTGGAACGCGAATCCCTCAGGCTGCTGGATTCGGTAATAGTAAATCTCGTCCAAGTCGACTTCGCCGGGCGGATTGTCTACATCGTGCTTGTGGGGGGGGTAGCTGGACCAATTTCCGCCAGGCGTATAAACCTCGATGGCAATTAGCTTATCTGCGGGGAAATCAGGAGCTATTACGTCGACAATTTGACGTGACGCATTCCCTCCGCCCCGCAGGCTGCTGACTACATCATCCGGAGTGATTAGCCGGGGTGCGAGTACGGCTTGGGAGGGAGCCCGGCATTCCGCAATTTCACAAACCGTCTCTGCGGTGAATGCCACCGTTTCTCCTGCAGGCAAATACAACGCGTACGGAAATCCATCGAAGACGTTCTTGCGTTTTCCGATGCGCTTCGAACCCTGACCCCAATCGGCCGTGCAGGTTCCGCCGAGAATGACAAACACGGCTTCTTCACCGGCGGTACTAGTCTGAAATACGTCAGTTGGATTTAGCCGGCGAACAAAAAAACTCATCCACTCCCACCCGGCTTGTTGGCGAGGCAAATGCATGAGCTCGCCACCATGCTGCGGCGGTAAATGTGAAGAAGCAAAGAGAAGGTCACCTTTACTCACTGGTCCCCCCGTTTTTGTCAGACACGCGCTTAGAATGGCTGAAAAACCGCCAGTCTAACCGCTTTGAGACTATGACAAATGCGTCTGGCATTGTCAATATGCGTTGGGCGACGCCGACTTCAGGCAAGAAGCTCTCTGCCGTTTTGGGTGCTGTAACTTGCGTGCCCCCTACGCATCCACGAGCAAGAAGGTTCGTCTCACGATCGGGGCAATGCTTGTGTGGGTGTTCTTCGAAAACCTGGGAAAGGGTCCCTACACTCCAGCCGGCTACGCAAACCTGATCAACTGTCACATAAAGGCGAGCCACTCGCCGGCCGCGTGGAAGGCAGTTATGGGTTGGCGGCGAGCCCTGCCGGGGTGGCTGTTCCTATGCAGGCGATGACCGAGATCGGTCTTGGGATCCTGCTGGTCATCGGTCTGCTGACCCGCCCAGCTGCCTTTTTGTAGCGTTTCGGTACAGTAAACCACCGCGACAAGATCGCCGACCACACATCCGCGATCCTCAATTCGCACTATGGATGGGCGGTAGCCAATTCTGCCAGAGCTCGCAAATCAGCTGGAAGAGGCGCGGTCCGCGATCACGTGGCTCGCATCGAAGCTCCCATTCATTGACGGAGCTCCAAAGCGCAGCCTAACATTGGGCGGTTAAGGAGCGCCCTGTGATTGGTCAGGTTCTCGGTCATTGCCGTGTCGTAGCGAAGATTGGGGAAGGAGGAATGGGGGTTGTCTATCGCGCTTACGATGAGGTACTGCACCGCGACGTGGCCCTGAAAGTCGTCAAGAAGGATGCTCGCCTCGATACTTCGTCGAGCCAGCGTCTGCTCCACGAGGCGCGCGCTTCTTCCTCTCTCGCTCATCCCAACATCTGCACCATTCACGAAGTTGGGGAAAATGCGGGCGAGCTCTACATCGTGATGGAACTGGTCGAGGGCAAGTCTCTGGCCGCCATGTGCGCAACTGTGGGACTGGCTCCAGAATCGGTCTTGCGATATGGCGCTCAGATTGCAAGCGCACTCGCCCGGGCGCATGACCGCGGCATCGTTCATCGAGACCTGAAGACGGCGAATATCGTCATTACGGCTGACGGTCTGGTCAAAGTCCTCGATTTCGGTTTAGCCAAACAAGTAGGAAGCAGCATATTTGAGGGATCTACCCGGTCCTTTGCAAGCATAGAGAATAGTTCCAGCGTGAGCGGTACTGTGCCGTACATGGCACCCGAAATCCTGCGCGGCGAGGCCGCCGACCAGCGCAGTGATCTATGGGCGCTTGGAGTTGTCCTCTATGAGGCGGCTTCCGGGCGCCTCCCCTTTGAAGGACGCACCGGCTTTGAGATCAGCTCGGCCATTCTGCGTGAAATCCCAAACCCACTTGGCCCTCCCGTGCCCCCCGGCCTATGGGCCATTATTCAACGCTGCCTGGCCAAGGAGCCAATACAGCGTTATCAACGCGCGGGTGAGGTGCAAGCAGCTCTGGAAGCGGTTCAGTCTGCCGCTATCGTTTCCCAGAGTCCCGGACCAGATCAAAATGCACCCAGGAATACCGTCTTGCACAGTGTGCAACATGTTCACGTGAGGAAGGGAGATTTTCTTTTGTTGCTGGGAACGACAAAAGGAGCATTCATCCTTCGCTCGAATGTCAAGCGCAGCCGTTGGGAGGTCGGCGGTCCTTATTTCCACGGGCACAGTGTCTATGCGATGGCCTACGACAACCGCGGAGGCCAACACCGCATATGGGCTTCGACGGCGAGTTATTGGGGCACCATGCTGCGATCGAGCGACGATTTCGGGAAGAGCTGGACCAATCCGCAGCAGGCTCCCATTCGATTCCCCTCTGATACCGGTGTTTCCTTGAAAAACATCTGGCAGATTACGCTCGGCCGGTCCGAGGATCCCGACGTTCTCTATTGCGGTGTAGAGCCGGCGGCACTGTTTGAAACCCGTGACGGCGGCGGAACCTGGTCGCTGGTCCGTGGGCTGTTCGATCATCCACACCGTCCCCTCTGGATGCCGGGAAACGGTGGACTGGCTTTGCACACCATTCTGCTTGACCCCGCTGACAACCGGCGGATGTATGTGGCAATCTCATCCGGCGGCGTTTACCGGACAAACGATGGCGGACGGACTTGGACGGCGCAAAACCAGGGCATCCGTGCTATGACTATGCCTGAGAGGTATCCGGAGTTCGGGCAATGCGTGCATAAAATTGTTATGCATCCCGCTTGTCCGGAGCGCCTCTTTCTGCAGAGTCATTGGGGACTGTACCGCTCTGACAACTGTGCTGAAAACTGGCTCGACATTGCCAATGGAGTGCCATCGGACTTTGGTTTCGCTATGCTCTCGCACCCCAGAAATCCGGAGTGCGTGTATATCGTTCCGGTTGAATCTGACGAGTTTCGCTGCACGTGCGATGGCCGTCTGCGTGTTTATCGAACCCGCAACAGTGGCGAATCGTGGGAGCCTCTTGTGCGCGGCTTGCCACAGAAGCGCGCTTACGAAACTGTTCTGCGTGATGCCATCGCCGCGGACGCATTCGACCCAGTCGGAATTTACTTTGGTACACGGAGCGGGCAGCTCTTTGGCTCGAGCGATGAAGGAAGGACATGGCAAAAGATACTCGAAGGGTTACCGTCGGTGGTTTGCGTACGGAACGCCATCGTCGAGGACGCCTCTTCCGGTTTGCGGCCAACATTGACTAAGACTGTGCCGGCGCCTTCACATCAAACGAAATCCCGGTCGAAAAGCAAGACGGGTCAATCGAAGAGGTGATCCCATGCCGGTCACTTTCCATATTCCGGGGGCGTTGCGCGAATTTGCCGCTGGACAGAGAAGAGTCGAGATCGAACAGTCGCCCCAAACTTTGGCCGAGGCGTTGTCGATACTCTGGACACTTTATCCAGGTGTTCGAGACCGCATCGCAACGGAGCAAGGACAAGTACGGGAACACGTCAATATTTTCATCGGGGATGAGAACGTCCGATATACGGGTGGACTCGCCAGTCCCGTCTCCGCCGGATCTGAGATTTCGATCGTCCCCGCTGTCAGCGGCGGCTGAAAGAACCCCCATGATTTGCAACCAGCGGGAGCTGGCTTTGTCTGCGCGGATGAACGCGCAGGAAGGTGAGACTCTGTACCCAGTAATTACGTTTCTTAGATCGATGAATTTACTTGGCGTTGCTCGCCAATTTGCGGCAGCATTCGGGTCGCTCCGGCGAACTGGATCGCGTCCCACCCGCCGCCGAGGGCCTGTATCAACAATACTGTGTTCGCCATGCGACGGCCCAGAATGTCGACCGCTGTTACTTCATCCGCCTGCGGGGCACTCGGCGCGGTGATCACCTCGAGGTAACTGGTGACCACCCCTTTAGCGAGTGACCGAAAGATCGAGCGAAACGCTCTGTAGTGCGATGCATGGGGTGCGTGCACGGAGCTCAACCCGGTCTACCGCCGGCTGGTGAAGATGGCGCTCGAGGAGTTGCAATTGATCGAGCAGCGGATCGGCCAACTGGACCAGGAGATGGCAAGTCTGCTCCGGCAGCATCTGGATGCAGTCCAGCGGCGGGCCGAGGTCCCCGGTCTCGGGGTGGATTCGGCGCAACAGATCATTGCCGAAGTGGGTGCCCAGGCGGCGACCTTCGCTTCCGCCAAGAATCTCTCCTCGTGGGTGGGGGCATGCCCGGAGAGGAAGAGAGCGCGGGAGTGAATTACAGCCCAGGCTCACCAAAAAGGGTAACCGGCACATGCGCCGCCTTCTCCATCAGGCTGCCAATGCTGCAGCTAAGCATAAAGGAAGCATCTTCGAGATCGTCTACTGTCGTCTCGTTCCGGGCCTCGGCCACAGCAAAACCATCCGGACAATTGCGCATCGCATCGGTCAGCTGATCTGGATGATTCTGAATAAAGGCGTTGGCGATGAGAAACGGGGCCCGGCGGTTTCGGAAAACTCCAGACGAGCCCGCACTTCCCGAATGATCCGGACACCCCAGAAGCTTGGCGACCGAGTCGAACTTCTAGGGGGATCCGGCATGAGCAGCGCGATTTTCGAGCCTGATTTCAACGAGGGTATCTGTAATCTGGGAACTCCCTCGTTGGAATCTGATTTCGTCTTCAACCGACGGACCCAACTACGTTAGTTCGACAACGGGGTCAGAAGCTGGCAGGCGCCGTATGAGGCAACCAGTGTGATTGTGCCGGCAGCCTGGGTCCGAACCACACCGTCATCCACGGCGCAATACGCCTTGGTACCGCTG
>JBEKRE010000010.1:0-107635 GCA_049519055.1 Candidatus Sulfotelmatobacter sp.
GATTGACGGCACGGAGCTGTGCCGCAGGATTCGCGAACGGCAGAGGTCCCCCTATCAGTACATCTTGTTGGCGACGGGGAACGACGACAAACGAGATGTGGTGAGGGGGCTGGAGGCGGGAGCTGACGATTATCTGACCAAGCCATTTGACCGGAATGAATTAAGAGCCCGATTGCGGGTCGGTCGGCGCATTCTCACGCTGCAGCAGGATTTGATCAATGCTCGTGACGAACTTCGATTTCAAGCGACGCATGATGTGCTCACGGGTATCTGGAATCGGGGAGCAGTTTTGGACCTGCTGCATCGAGAACTGGAGCGTGCCGCACGAGCAAACACGTCGACATCGGTCCTGATGCTCGATCTGGACCACTTCAAGAAGATCAATGACACCTTCGGACATTTAACTGGCGATGTTGTTCTTCGGGAGGTTGCAAACCGTATTGTCCACAGTGTCCGATCCTATGACCTGGTTGGGCGTTATGGAGGGGAAGAATTTTTAATAGTGCTCCCCGCTTGTAACGAAGCTGAAGTTGAGCAAAGCGCAAGCAGAATTCGTTTGGCAATTGCATCCGCACCGATCCTTACTGCGAGTTTTGAGATTCCAGTGACCGCTAGCATCGGCGCCACGGTTTTAACAGGAGCCGCGGCTGCCTCGGAGAAGGAATTGCTTTTGGCGGCGGATAAAGCGTTGTATGAGGCTAAGAATGGCGGGAGAAACCGAGTTTCTGTGATGTAACTCTGCTCAAAGAGGAACCGTTTCTTCCGGGCTAGAGTAGTACAGCTTATGAGAATTCTTGTCATCGACGATAGCAGAATCATGCAAGCAGGCCTCAAAAGAGCTCTAGCTTAGCCAGTGCAGGACATGAAGTTCACTTTGGCCGGTGATGGCAAGGAAGGTCTGATTGTGGCTGGTCAGACTTCTCCCGACCTGATCTTGCTCGATATGATGCTGCCGATAATGTCCTGAACGACGTACTCTTCGGCACTGAAGACGACCGTCTACGAAGGATATCCCAATATTTGTCCTCACCGGCCTCTCACCAAAGAACGAGGACAGGCTGCTTGAATGCTGGGGCCGCGAAGTAGTTTGAGAAATCAGAGCATTTCTTGGAACACAACTTCGCCGCCCTCGTCGAGGCGGTTGCGCGATGCAACACCAAACACGGGTAGTCTGGCTGCGGAGAAAGTTCAATTAGGTCCTGTACTCTCCGAGGTCCGCGACGCCGAGTTGGGATCTGTTGTAGGTGCCGTATAGAGCAGATTATGGTCGACAACGGGACCGAAGTGGGTCAGATTGCAGTCGGCTCGATCCCCTTCAGGCTCACGGTTGACAAATCCGCGCGATCAGTACCCGAATTCGTTAAGCGCTTATGCAAAGAATGGGCATTGCCCAAGGGCTAAAGCCCAGTTATATCCAGCGCTTGATCGGGCGTTGAAGCGCTGCGCCACCCAACAGAGGACCCCGGAGCTACTATGCCCCCGGCTACCATGCGCCGGCGCTGCTATCGCACGACGCCTTCGAGAGGGGAGCTGGCGGTAGCGTACAACTTCTTTGGCATGCGGCCAGACAAGTAAGCTTGGCGTCCGGCCAGCACGGCGTGGTGCATGGCTTCGGCCATGAGCACCGGATCCTGGGCGTTGGCGATGCCGGTGTTCATGAGGACGGCGTCTGCGCCGAGTTCCATGGCGATGGCGGCATCGGACGCGGTGCCTACGCCGGCATCGACGATCAGCGGCACAGCGGTGATCATCTCGCGCAGGATACGGATGTGAGCCTGGTTCTGGATGCCCATGCCGCTGCCGATGGGAGCGCCGAGCGGCATCACGGCGGCGGCGCCGGCGTCGATCAGACGCTTGGCGAAGACGATGTCGTCAGAGGTGTAGGGCAGGACGGTGAAGCCTTCGCCGACCAGAATGCGCGTGGCTTCGAGCGTGGCTTGCACGTCGGGGTATAGCGTGGCTTGGTCGCCTATCACTTCGAGTTTGACCCAATCGGAGAGGCCAACCTCGCGGCCCAGGCGCGCAGCGCGCACGGCTTCGTCGGCGGTGTAGCAGCCGGCGGTGTTGGGCAGCAGGAAATACTTCTTGGGATCGATGTAGTCGAGCAGCGATTCCTTGCTGCGATCGAGGTTCACGCGACGGACGGCAACGGTAACCATGTCGGCTCCGCTGGCCTCGAGGGCGCGCGCAGTTTCCTGGAAGGATTTGTATTTTCCCGTACCGACGATCAGGCGGGAGCGGAAGGAGTGGCCTGCGATATGTAGTGCGTCTGTCATGATTTTTCATTGTAAACCGAGTTGGACAAATGTCGAGCTTGCGCTCGACGGACAGAGTGCGGCTGTGCCCGCATGACGTTTTGGCGAGAGCGATGGCGGCGCGAGGGAAAGCAGGTTCCTCAGCGGCTGAAGCCGCTTCGGAATGACAAAACCAATTAATGACAGGACTATTTAGGGTCGCGGAATTCTGCTTGGGCGTAGAGATCGTCGATCTGGCGGCGATAGCGATCCTCGACCACGCGGCGGCGCAGTTTCAGGGTAGGCGTCAGAGTTCCATCGTCGGCGG
This sequence comes from Candidatus Sulfotelmatobacter sp., assembly GCA_049519055.1. Taxonomy (GTDB): domain Bacteria; phylum Acidobacteriota; class Terriglobia; order Terriglobales; family Acidobacteriaceae; genus Sulfotelmatobacter. Next base: position 2,563 of record JBEKRE010000010.1, read on the forward strand.
AGAATTCGTCGGGGACGAGGAGAACGCGTTTCAAGGTTTCGAATCGCGCCAGCTTTTTGTTGATCTCATCGACAATTCCGTCGTAGAGCGTTTGGACCTTGGGGTTGGCGACGAGTTCGGCGCGCGAAGAAAAAGCAACATCGTTCGACCGCGCCCAATTTTCGAGTAGCGCAAAATTGGGGGAGACGATAACGAAGGCAAACTTGCGCCTATCGCCAATGATGGCGGCGGTTCCGACCAAAGGGTTCAGCTTGAGGGAGTTTTCGATGGGTTGCGGAGCGATGAACTTTCCGCCGGAGGTCTTGATGAGTGCCTTCTTGCGGTCGGTGACGGAGAGATATCCATCGGCATCGATGTGGCCGATATCGCCGGTTGTGAACCAACCATCCTGAAATGCATTTTGAGTCTCTTCTGGGCGGTTCCAGTATCCCTTGAAGATGGAAGGACCGCGAACCAGAATTTCACCATCTTCGGCGATGCGGACTTCCAGGTTGGGCAGGATTTTGCCAACGGTGCCGATGCGGTGATTCACAGGAGTATTGACGGCGATGACGGGAGAAGTCTCCGTCAGACCATAGCCTTCATGAATGCGGATGCCGACGGTGGCGAACCACTCGGCGAGTTCGCGGCCCAGGGGCGCGCCGCCGGAGATGAAGGTTCCAACCCGGCCGCCCATGCCGGCGCGAATTTTCGAGAACACCAATTTGTTGGCGAGGTTCCAGCTGGCGGAAGTGGGAGTTTCTCCGGCGAGAATGTTTGACTTGTGAGCGCGACCGACAGACAGCGCCCAGCGGTAGATGGCGCGTTTGGGGAAACCGCGGGCTGCCATCTCGGTTTTCGCGTAAACCTTTTCGTAGACCCTCGGTACTGAAACGCAAAGTGTAGGCTGTATCTCGAGGAGAGCTTGAGGGAGATTCTCGATGAAGGGACAGTACGCGAGCGTGACCCCGTGGTAGAGCAGCGCTAGATCGACGTGGCGTGCGGTGACATGCGAAAGCGGAAGGAATGATACGCTGACCAAGCCGGGGCGCATGTCGAAGCCCAGCATGGAGCAGGCGATGTTGGACGCCATGTTGCCGTGGGTGAGCATTGCGCCCTTGGAGGTTCCGGTGGTTCCGGAAGTGTAAATAATGGTGGCGAGGTCGTCGGGCTGAATGGAGCGGGCTCGGGATTCGGTTTGGGGATCGAGGGTGAGCGGTCCTTGTGACATGAACTGATCCATGAGCACGCAAGATGTGGCAAGGTCGCTCGAAAGCTGTAGATGATCCATGATTACGATTTTATTGACTTGAGTTTGAGAGAGGATGGTCTGCACCTTGCGCAGTTGATGTTCGCTGGAAACAAAGATTACGGTGGCGCCGGAGTCGCTCAGGGTGTAGGCGGTTTGCTCGGGAGTTAAGGTTGCGTAGACGGGAACTGTCACGGCGCCGAGCAGCAAAATGGCGAAGTCAGCAATGGACCACTCCGGGCGATTCTCGCTGAGGATCGCGACGCGATCGCCTTTCTTGATACCCCATTCCTGCAGGGCACGGACCGTGGCGGCCACGTTGCGGCGGAAGTCTGAGGAGGAGATGGGCAGCCACTTTCCGGCATCGCGGTAGAGCATTGCCTGGTCGAGATTGCGCTCGGTGGCGGCGAAGAAAATGTCGTTCAGGGTGACGAGACTCATGGCGCGTGGTTTTGCCTGAAACTGAATTTACTGGTTTCGGGCCACATTCGGCAATGCGAAAGGGTGTGACGGCAGGTACTGATTGGCGTCCTGATGAAGTAGCGTAACTGAGAATTACAATGTCTGAGCGGGCTGTGGGCTATCATTCGGCTAGGAGGAGCGTAATGCAGAAAAGATTATCGAGGGCTTTGGCGGCATATTTGCTTGCGGGTGCGTTGGCGATTGCAGGGGCCACTCCGGCTGCGGGGCAAGCCACGCAGATGAAGAATGCATCAATGTCCATGCCTAAGGTTGGAGACATGGCGCCGGATTTCACCCTGAACTATTTTGACGGCAATGATCTGAAGGCCGTCTCCTTGAGCCAGTACCACGGGAAGAAAAACGTGGTGGTGGCGTTCTTCATTTTCGCTTTCACCGGTGGTTGAACGAAGCAAATGCAAGCTCTCCAGCAGGATTTGAAACGGCTGGAAGCTACGGACACCCAGGTCCTGGGTGTGAGCATGGACAGTGCCTTCGCGAACAAAGCCTTTGCCGATCAAATCGGAGTTACGTTTCCTCTGCTGAGTGATTGGGGCGGAGATGTTACGCGCAAATATGGGATCTACGTGGATAAGTACAAAGCCGCGCGCCGCGTGAACTACCTGATTGGGAAAGACGGTAAAATTCTCGAAGAGCAGGTGGATAAGGACGCGATCGATCCGACGAAGATTGTGGACACGTGCGAGAGGCCGAAGCTGAAGAACTGAGGTAGGACAGGGGCTAAAGCTCGGTTCATTTTCGATACCACGCGCGGCGGTGAAGCGCCGCTCTACCACGGCGGCGCCAGCGAAAAGCAGCTTGCTCCTCACCGTCGCTGGCGCTCCGACTCCGGTCGGAATGACAGTGAGAATGGAGTGTCGCTTGCGCTCCTCATTGCGCACCCAAAATCTGGCTGGGTAGCCACGTCAAAATCAGGCGGTGGGGAGTTCGAAAGAAAAGACTGAGCCGCATCCGAGTTGGCTGGTGACGCTAACCGTTCCACCGTGGGCTTCTACGATGGCTTTGGCGATGGCTAAGCCCATGCCGGTGCCTTGAACGCTGTAGCGCTGATCGCGACCACGATAAAACTTATCGAAGACCAACGATTGTTCGAAATCGTCGATGCCGGGGCCATGATCGGTGACACTGGTGACGATACGATCTCCCTTCCGTTCCGCGGTTATGACGATCGGGGCGGTAGGGGGAGAATATTTGGCGGCGTTTTCCAGCAACTGCTTGAGGACTTCCGCGATGCGCTCGGAATCCACCTTCACCTTGGGTAGCGATGGTGGGACGCGCACCTCCAGAGGATGCTGGCCGAGAACCGTTCTGGATTCTTCCACGGCCGACTCAATGACCGTGGCGACATCCACGGGAGCCATGTGCAGTTCCACCTTGTGGGCATCAAGCTGCGCCATCTCGGTGGCTTCGCCGACAAGCCGGTCCAGACGATCGGTTTCTTCGTTGATGACGGTGAGCAAATCCTTGCGCTGTGTTTCGTCGAGGTTGTCATCGGAAAGCAGGCCGGTGACGGCCGCTTTGATGCCGGTGAGCGGAGTGCGCAGTTCGTGAGTGACGGAATCGAGCAGAACGGCGCGGAGGTTCTCGCTCTGGTGAGCGGCCTCGGTCTGAGAAAGCTTTTCCATGGCGCCGGCCCGTTCAATGGCGATTCCGATCATGCTGCCCAGGGCCTCCAGAGTGGCGCGGGAGAGCGACGCTCCAGCGATGCCAACAGCTCCAGTAGTGCGCGTGCCCAGATGTAAAGGAGTGAGCGAAACTCCGCGCTTGGAATCGATGACCGGCTCGCCGCGCGAACTGACCATTTGAAGATCTTGCACAGGGAACCAGATGGCTTTTGGGTCGGTACGGTAGACCTGCTGGGAGCTAAGCAAGTAAATGGCGGCGGCTTTGGCAGCGAATCCATCACAAACGTAAGTGGGGATTGCATTCATTAGTTCTGCCACGTTGTCAGTGGCGAGCAAGCGCTGGCTGAAGGCGTAGAGCCTTTCGACATCGCGTCGGCGCTGAACCGCGTCGGCGGTTTGCCGCCGGGCGCGGTCCGCGAGTTCGCTAGCGATGCCGGCGGTGACGAGAAAGGCGAAGAGTGCGACCCAGTTCTGTGGATCTGCGACGGTGAAGGTTCCGACAGGTGGAAGAAAATAATAGTTGAAAGCGAGGGTGGCAAGCACGGCGAGAAAGACGGAGAAGCGAAATCCCCAATAGGCGGCGACCCACAGGACCATCAACAGGAAAGTTAAAGCTACGGTGGTGGGATTTACATGGACGAAATGCCGGTAGACTTGCGCCACCAATTCGGCGGCTACGAAGCAGGCAATGTAGCGGAACAAGTGCTGCGGCCAGTGAGGCTTCACGGGCACGATTGTAACCGCAAGATACGGTTTTCACCACAGAGTCGTAGAGGCAGAAAGAAAACAATGACAGAGAAGAATTTGGCAAATGTTTTCAACTCTGTCTCTGTAACTCTGGGTTGAGATTTCCGGAAGCCACCGACGAGTGGTAGTCAGAGCGATATCAGCATTCGACAATTGTGCTTCCGGTGTGGACAATAGCGGCGATGGCTAAGAGTCCCGAAGAATGGCTTAAGGAAGTGGACACGGAGCGGCGGCCGGCGGTGTTCAAGCTGTTTCTCGGCTATGCCCCAGGTGTGGGGAAGACCTATGCCATGCTGAGCGAGGGCGTGCGGCGGGCTAGCCGCGGCGAGGAAGTAGTGATCGGTGTAGTGGAATCGCACGGGCGCAAACCGATCATGGAACTCTCGTCACGCTTGGAGGCAGTTCCACGCAAGAAACTGGAATACAAATCAACCATCTTTCAAGAGATGGACGTGGATGCAATTCTGGCGCGCAAGCCACACGTGGTGCTTGTGGATGAACTGGCGCACACCAACATCGAAGGCAGCAAACACGCCAAGCGCTATGAAGATGTTTTCGAGTTGCTAGATGCGGGGATCGATATTCTTTCGACGTTGAATGTGCAGCACATCGAGAGCCTGGCGCCGACGATTCGAGGGCTCACCGGTGTGCAGGTACGGGAGACAGTGCCGGACTGGGTGATCCGGCGAGCGGGCGAAATTGTGATGGCGGACTTGACGCCACAAGCGTTGCAGACCCGCATGCGGCGCGGAGACATCTATCCGGTGGAGCGAGTGGAACGCGCGCTGGCGAATTTTTTCCGGAATACGAACCTGGTCGCTTTGCGCGAACTGGCTTTGCGCCAGGTGACGCAGGCGGTCGACCGCACGCTTTCGGAATTAAAAACCGAAGACGGCCAACTGCTACAGGTGCGCGAGCGGATCGCGGTATGCATCAGTTCGAATCCGGCGGCGCAGTATTTGATTGCACGCGGGGCGCGCATGGCTCAGGCGCTGGACGGAGATTTATTTGTGTTCTATGTGGACACCGGCGCGGATCAGAGCGATGAAAACCAGCGAACTCTGGCTGACAATATACGGTTCGCCGAGAGCGTGGGCGCAAAGGTGGTGAAGGCGGAGGGCAAGGTCGTGGCGGAAAAAGTTGCTGAATTCGTGCGCGAGAATCATATTACGCAGGTGGTTTTCGGACGATCAGCCACCAAGGGGTGGAAGAGATATTTCTATCTTTCTGCGATCCACAAGTTTTTGCGCGATACGCCGGCGGTTGACGTTCATATTGTGACTCAGGAAATGCGGTGATTGCAGATGACGAACGAGCACCGGCGAGTTCTGGTGGTGGATGACGAGCCGCAAATCACGCGCGTGCTGCGCACGACGCTTTCGTCGCAAGGATATGACATCCGCGTGGCCAATGACGGGGAGATGGCGCTGGAGTTGATGAAGAACTGGACGCCCCATGTGTTGATCACGGACCTGGCCATGCCGAATCTGGATGGAGTAGAGCTGTGCCGGCAGGTGCGGCTGACGTCGCAGGTGCCGATCATTGTGCTCTCGGTGCGCGGACAGGATCGTTCGAAGGTGGAAGCGCTGGATGCCGGAGCTGATGATTATGTCACGAAGCCGTTCAGCATGAACGAACTACTGGCGCGAATCAGGGCACAGTTGAGGCGGAGTCCGGCGGCCGAAGAAGAGCCGAGCGCGATCACAGCGGGAGATTTTTCGATCGACCTGGACGGACGATCGGTGAAGGTGGTGGGGAACGAAGTTCATCTAACACCGAAAGAATTCGACCTGCTGGTGTATCTGGCGCGGCGTCCTGGCAAAGTGGTGACACACCGCACGCTGTTAGCTGCTATCTGGGGACCCAATAGCACGGAGCAGCCAGAATATCTGCGCGTCTTCATTGGACAGCTGCGCAAGAAAATTGAGAATGATCCTTCCTCGCCGAAGTACCTGCTCACCGAACCCTGGGTCGGATACCGATTCGAACCGGGCTCATAGCGTCGTTTCCACCGTCTTCCCGGTTCCTCATCCTTACGAACATTTTATGGACCCTTTATTCGGGCTTGCTGCGGCTCCGTGTCCAATGGTTGTGGGGCTGAAAAGGTCCCAGATCGGCGATGCGGATTCAAGGGAGATCAAGAGTCATGTGGATTAACGAAGTGGCACCGGAACGGTTGGCAGAGCTTTTCCATCACTATCAGCAGGCCCTAATGCCGGAAATGGCGGGCAAGGGTAGTGAAGGGCGTGGTTCGTGGAGGGATGTTTCGCAGCCGGAGAAGAGCCGTCTGGTGGCGGCGGCGCGGCTAGCGCTGCTCGAGCTGGAGTCGATGACCAGCGGGCCAGCAAAGTCGCGGCAGTATTTCGCCCAGCCGGGTGAAGCGGAATGGGGCTGCTGAACGCAGCCCGCGCCATTGGAGTGATCTGTAGGTATTGCCCCAACTGGGTGACGTTTCTGGCTTTATGAATTCCTTACGAATTCCTTAAACCACTCTTACGAGTGAAATGATCCACTGGGGCGTTTACGTGGACATCTGCGCCACGGTGGGGGAGGCCGGCGTATGGAGACAGCGTGGGTAATTCCAGCTATCGCTTTGACGGGCGCGGGTTTTATGCTGTGGTTTCTGATTGCTTTGCTGCGCGAGAGTCCGCCCTCGGTCTGCTACTGGGTGGCGCAAGTCCCCGGGAAGCGCGAAAAAGGGAAGGACCTGGTGGGTCTGCGGCGCATCTACGTCGATGAGAATTGCCGCGCGACCGCAGCCAATCGCAGCGAATGCTACCGGCAATTACCGGAGAACGAAAATCGTGAGACGGAAAGGTGCAAATCGGGTCTTATTACTGTCGACGTGCGCGCTCTTTCTGACAGGTTGGGCTGGAGCGCAATCCACACAAAACGCAGCTACTCCTTCCGCGAACTCCGACACTATTAGTCCAGTTCAACAAACAGAACAGCAGGAAATGCGGGAAGAACTGAAAGCGCGGCGCGCGGACGTCGAGCGCTTGCGGACGGAAGAGCAACACAAGGGTTCGGGCGGAGTGCGGGATACCCACAGCCGGATACCAACAACGGATATCCTCAATTTGTTACTTGCAACGACGGAAGTTCGTCCCTACAGGGGAGCCTCGGCGCGCGGAGCACAGGGTAGCACCCTATGGTTTCCGGATCTGGGGCGAGACGAGCAGTTCTTCGACATCGACATCATGGTCAAGTTTTAATGAATTCACTGGCGCGAGGAATCTCAGTGCGTGAGATGATAAGGCGCGAATCCGAAACACTGCAGCTCGTAACTTGGGCTGGGAGACTTTGAGATGCAGGATGCTATCTTTCTTGCCGTGACAATTTTATTTTTCGTGATTTCGCTCGCATACGTGCATTTCTGCGAGCGGGTGCGCTGAGGAGTATATGGGATCGATCATCATGCTGATCATTTGCGCGGGATTGCTGGTATATCTCGTTTATGCCATGTTGCGACCGGAGAAATTCTGATGACGGCGAACGGATGGCTGCAAATCTTCTTTCTCCTGCTAGTGGTGTTCTTGGTGACCAAGCCACTGGGCGCGTATATGGCGCGTGTGTTTGGGGGCGAGCGAACCTGGCTAGACCCGGTGATGCGGCCGGTGGAACGGATTCTCTATAAGCTTACGGGCGTGGATGAAAGCCACGAGATGGACTGGAAGGAATACGCGCTGGCTCTGATTTTGTTCAGCGGTATTTCCATGATCCTCCTTTATGTGCTGCAGCGGGTGCAGCAGTGGGCGTGGCTGCCGTGGAACCCGCAAAAGCTGCCAGGAGTGGCGCCAGCGCTGGCGTTCAATACCGCGGCTTCATTCACTACAAACACGAACTGGCAGAACTACGTGCCTGAGACCACCATGAGCTATCTGACGCAGATGGTGGGGCTGGCCTATCACAACTGGGTCTCGGCGGCGGCCGGTATGGCTCTGGCGATTGCATTTATTCGCGGAATTGCACGACGCGAGCAAAGGACTATCGGGAATTTCTGGGTAGACCTGGTTCGGGGGACTTTGTGGATCCTGTTTCCGCTCTGTCTGGTAGGGGCGTTGGTATTGGTGTCGCAGGGGGTCGTGCAGAACCTCAAGCCTTACGACACGGTGGAGTTGGTGGATCCGTATCAGACGCCGCAACTGGGGTCTGACGGCAAACCGGCCAATGGTCCTGATGGCAAACCGGTGATGCAAACCGTAAGCCAGCAAGTGATCGCGCAGGGGCCGACGGCTTCGCAGGAGATCGTTAAAGAGCTGGGAACGAACGGCGGCGGCTTCTTCAACGCAAACAGCGCACATCCGTTTGAAAACCCCACACCGTTCACGAATTTTCTGGAGATGTTCTGCATTCTGGCGATTCCCTCTGCCTTTACGTTCACGCTAGGAAAAATGACTGGCTCTCCGCGACATGGATGGGCAGTGTGGGCGGCGATGGCCTCGCTGTTTTTGGCTGGAGTGACAACCGCATATTGGGCGGAAGCGCGGGGCAATCCTTTGCTAACGACCGCAGCACGCCATAGCTCGCTGCATCCGGCCTCGGCTGCGCAAGCCGTGGGCAACCTTGAAGGAAAAGAAGTGCGGTTCGGCTTAGCCAACTCGGCCCTGTTCGCCACCGTGACGACCGACACCAGTTGCGGAGCGGTCAACTCCATGCACGACTCGTTCACCCCGCTGGGGGGAATGATTCCCTTGATCGACCTCATGCTCAGTGAGGTGATCTTCGGCGGCGTGGGCGCGGGCATGTACGGAATGCTGGTCTTCGTCATTCTCTCGGTGTTCATCGCGGGATTGATGGTCGGGCGCACGCCGGAATATCTGGGAAAGAAGATCGAAGCCTACGACGTGAAGATGGCGATGCTGGTGATCCTGATTTTCCCGCTGGTGATACTCGTGTTAACGGCGATTTCGGTTTTGTACAGCTTCGGCACCTCTTCGATGACGAACGCGGGGCCGCATGGATTCACCCAGGTGCTCTACGCCTTTACCTCCGCGGTGGCCAACAACGGCTCAGGTTTCGCGGGAATTAACGGAAACACGCCCTGGTACAACACCTCGCTCGGCATCGCGATGCTGTTGGGGCGGTTCATGATGATCCTTCCCATGCTCGCCATCGCGGGCAACCTGGCGGGGAAGAAACAATCTCCGGCAACGCTGGGGACGTTTCCAGTGACCGGACCGCTGTTTACGGTACTGCTGATCGGGGTGGTAGTGATTGTGGGAGCGCTTACATTCTTTCCGGCGCTCAGCCTGGGGCCGATTCTCGAACACCTGCTGATGGTGGCGGGGAAAACTTTTTAGGGGCTTGAGCACGAATGTGTCCGAATCCGAGTGGAGGACGCGAGGTGGGGTAGGGATCTTCCGACTGCGGTCGCGCCTCGCATTCGCGAAGCGCAACCTCCGCTCAGGATGACAACAGGAGAATATGGTAAGCAAGAAATCAAAGCGCAGCTTGTGGGATATGAAGATCGTGCGCCGCGCGGCGTGGGACTCGCTGGTAAAGCTGCATCCCGTGACCATGATGCGCAATCCGGTGATGTTTGTGGTGGAAGTGGGCAGCGTGGTAACCACGGTGCTGCTCATTCTGGAGCGAGCGCAGGGCGGATTCGGATTCAATCTGCAGATCACGCTGTGGCTGTGGTTCACGGTGTTGTTTGCGAACTTTGCCGAGGCCATGGCGGAAGGCCGGGGCAAGGCGCAGGCCGATGCGTTGCGGCGCGCCAAGGCGGAGACGATGGCGAACCGTCTGCTTCCGGATGGGAAGACGGAGACCGTGCCAGGGTCGAAATTGCGCTGCGGCGACATGGTGCTGGTGGAGGCGGGAGAATTCGTTCCGGGCGATGGCGAGATTGTGGAAGGCGTGGCGTCAGTGGACGAGTCGGCAATCACGGGTGAATCGGCGCCGGTGATTCGTGAGGCGGGCGGCGATCGTTCGGCGGTGACGGGCGGCACGCGTGTGCTTTCGGATTGGGTGAAGGTGAAGATAACATCGAATCCGGGCGAAACGTTCCTGGATCGCATGATTGCGCTCGTAGAAGGCGCAGAGCGGCAGAAGACCCCAAACGAAATTGCGTTGAACATTTTGCTGGCCGGGTTAACGATTGTCTTTCTGCTCGCCGTGGTTACACTGCAACCTTTCGCGATTTATGCGCGCGCTCCACAGACCGTCTTCGTCCTGGTGTCTTTGTTGGTGTGCCTGATTCCCACGACGATCGGCGGGTTGCTCTCGGCGATTGGCATTGCCGGTATGGACCGCCTAGTGCAGCACAATGTGCTGGCGATGTCGGGACGAGCAGTAGAAGCCGCGGGCGATGTGAATACGTTGCTGCTCGATAAGACGGGAACCATCACGCTGGGCAACCGCGAGGCGACGGAATTCGTGACCGCACCGGGGGTGACCGAAGCAATGCTGGCGGATTCCGCGCAACTTTCGTCGCTGGCGGATGAAACTCCCGAAGGACGCTCGATTGTGGTATTGGCGAAGGAAAAGTACGGATTGCGCGGACGTGAAATGAGTACGCATGACGCCGAATTTATTCCGTTCAGCGCGATGACGCGCATGTCCGGCGTGAATCTGGATGGGCGGGCGGTGCGGAAAGGTGCGACCGATGCGATCGCGAAGTACGTGGAAGAGCAAGGCGGCACGTTACCCAAAGAAGTGCGAGAGGCAGTGGAAGCGATTTCGCGCTCGGGTGGCACGCCGCTCGTGGTGGCGGAGAATGGCCGAGCTTTGGGAGTGATTCACCTGAAAGACATTGTGAAGGGCGGCATGCGGCAGCGGTTTGATCAGCTGCGCGCGATGGGAATCAAGACGGTGATGATCACGGGAGATAATCCGCTGACCGCGGCAGCGATTGCGACAGAAGCCGGCGTGGATGATTTTCTGGCGCAGGCGACGCCGAAAGATAAGTTGGATTTGATCCGGCGGGAACAGGGCCAAGGAAAGCTGGTTGCCATGACCGGTGATGGCACCAACGACGCGCCGGCGCTGGCACAGGCCGATGTCGGTGTCGCCATGAATACGGGCACGCAAGCGGCCAAAGAAGCCGGCAACATGGTGGATCTGGATTCGAATCCGACCAAGCTGATCGAGATCGTGGAAATCGGCAAGCAGTTGCTGATGACGCGGGGTGCGCTGACCACGTTTTCGATTGCGAATGACGTGGCCAAGTATTTCGCTATTATTCCGGCGATGTTTGCGGGGACATTTCCGGTTTTGCAGGCGCTCAACGTGATGCGGCTGGCGACGCCACAGTCGGCGATCTTGTCGGCGGTCATCTTTAATGCGCTGATCATCGTGGCGCTGATTCCGCTGGCGCTGCGCGGCGTGAAATACGTTCCGCAGGGAGCGGCGGTGTTACTGCGTCGAAATCTGCTGCTATATGGGTTGGGGGGAGTGATCGTGCCATTTATTGGAATCAAGTTGATCGACCTGGTGATTGTACGGGCGGGATTGGCGTAGGGACTATGAAAAAAAATCTGATCATCGCCGTACTTATGACTGTAGTGACGACGGTATTGTTCGGCCTCCTGTTTCCGCTGTTGATTACGGGCCTGGCGCAAGTGTTGTTTCCGAGTAAGGCCAATGGAGAACTGTTGACGCGAAACGGCAAGTTGGTGGGATCGCGGTTGATCGGACAATCATTTTCTTCGCCGGGATATTTTCACGCGCGTCCGTCGAGCGCGGGGACGGGCTATGATGCGGGCAATTCGAGCGGATCGAATCTCGGGCCAACCAATCAAACCTTGATCACGCGAGTGCAGGGGGATGCGGACCGGCTGCAGGCGGAGAATCCCGGAGCGTCGATACCGATGGATTTGCTAACCACGTCGGGTTCGGGACTCGATCCTCACATTACGCCGGAGGCGGCGGAGTTTCAGGTGCCACGAATTGCGAAAGAACGCGGACTGAGCGAGGATGTAGTTCGCGAAGCCGTGTATCAACACACGGAATCGCGACAGTTTGGATTCTTGGGCGAGCCGCGGGTGAACGTGCTGGAGTTGAATCTCACCTTGGATGAGATTGCGTCGAAGCCGGCTAACCGCTAAGTCTTCTTGCTGCACCTGAAGGCGAGGTCCGATCGTACACACTTAGGGTATGCCTGAAGGCATACCCCGGTACGAAGCCTCCCAGCAATTCTCTGAAGAACCTAGTCCTTTAGCTGCCCACTATTGGCCAGTTCTGGCCGAAAACCACCACCTCGCCGCAAGAAACTAAAGGTATCTATTCGTGTTCATTTGGCTGTGGATAAGATTGAAGCCTTGAGGCTTCTGTATCCATCGGGGAAGAGATTATGAAGACACACACGCAGTGGTGGAACTGGGCAGCGGTGGTGGCGGGCTTGGCCTTCATGTTGCAGGGGCCGTTTACAGTCAAAGCGCAGGACGCGCAAGTCGCGCCGGATTCGCAGGCGGCGCCAGGGCCACAAGATTCACAGGATGCGAACGCACAGGATCCTCCAGCGCGCGTGGCGAGGCTGAATTATGTGGAAGGATCGGTTTCTTTTCAGCCGGGCGGGGAAAATGATTGGGTTGATGCGGTGCTGAATCGTCCGCTGGTGACGGGCGACAATCTTTGGGCGGATGAAAATTCGCGGGCGGAAGTGCACATCGGATCGACCGCGCTGCGGCTCGGGGCGAAGACCGGAATTACGTTGCTGGACGTAAATGACCGGGCCGCGCAGATTCGTTTGGCGCAGGGATCGCTGATTGTGAAGGTCCGGCACGTGGACGACGAAGACTCTTATGAAATCGATACGCCGAATGTTGCCTTCGTGGTGATGCAGCCGGGCGACTATCGCGTTGATGTGGATGCGGACGGCGGTCGAACCGAAGTGACGGTGTGGCGCGGACGCGGCGAGGTCACCGGCGGCGGTTCTTCTTATACGGTTGTGGCGAACCAATACGCCACATTTACCGGAACGGATCATCTGGATTACGAACTTGGCCAGGTTCAGCCGGTAGAGGGATTCGATAGCTGGGCTCTGGATCGAGATCGGGCCGAGGATCAGTCTGACTCGGCGAATTATGTTTCGCGCGAGATGACGGGATACGAAGACCTCGACGAATACGGCGACTGGAGCTATGTGGCGGGCTACGGTACGTGCTGGCGGCCGCGAGTTCTGGTGGCGGGATGGGCTCCGTATCGCTTTGGCCATTGGGCTTGGGTGGGGCCGTGGGGTTGGACCTGGGTGGAAGATGAGCGTTGGGGATTTGCGCCGTTTCACTATGGCCGCTGGGCCTTTGCCGGTGGCGGATGGTTGTGGGTTCCGGGACCAAGCGTGGTGCGGCCGATCTACGCGCCAGCGCTGGTGGCCTGGGTGGGTGGCGGGCCCGGATTTAATTTCTCGTTTTCTTTTGGAGCGGGAGTGGGATGGTTCCCGCTGGCTCCCGGAGAAGTATTTATTCCGGGATACCGTGTAAGCCGGGGTTACGTGAACAACGTGAACTTTACAAACACGCGGGTGGATATTGCCAGAGTGACGAACGTTTACAACACGGTGGTTATCAACCGGAACACAACGGTAAACAACATCGTGTATGCGAACCGGAATGTGAATGGCGGGGTGACGGTGGTATCGCGCGACACGTTCGTGAATGCGCGGCCGGTCGGGCGGAATGTGGTGTCAGTGCCAGCCAGGGAACTGGCTACTGCGCCGGTGGCACCCAGGGTAGGGTTTGAGCCGGTGCGGAGCAGCTTGTTGGGCGCGGGAAGGCCGGTGGCGAGTCGGCCGCCAGCGGCGGTGATGAGCCGTCCGGTGGTGGCGCTGAGGACGCCGGCTCCGAGACCGAGCTCATTTGATCAGCGGCAGGTGCAGGCGGGTGGACACTTGAATCAATCGGCATCCTTGGTGCGGCAGGAGGCGACGGGCCGACCAGTGCCGGTGGCTCCGGTGACGCGGCAACAGCCGCAGGCGGACGAGGGATTCCGTTCGTTTAGCCAGCCCAGCGTTGGGACCACTCCGGCGAAGACACAGCCGCGAGTTTGGGAAGCGCAAGGGACTCCCGAACCGGAGAAGAGCACACCGGCTCAACCGGCGAAGCGGAATCCGCAGCCGACACAGCAGTGGTCGCATCCGCTGGCGAAGCCGGTGGCTCCCGTGCAGCAGGGAAATGTGCAGCAACAGAAAGAAGAGGAGCAGAAGTACAGTGCGTGGCACCAGCAGCAAAAGCCGGCAGCGGCTCCAGGGCATCCGCAGCAGAATTCGCATCCGGCAGCGCAGAATCACGAGAGTGCGCCGAAGAAAGGACATTGACGCGAAGCGGTGGGCTGCGGTGTGATAAGGTTCGCATGCGTTGTGACTGGCAAGCGGGCCCAACTGAAACGCAGAGAAGTAAAATAGCGCCGGGAGACGGGAAAGTGCCCGATCCCGGCGCGGATTTTTGTGCGTTCCGATTATGAGTGAAGAGAAGCGTCCGGCGATTAACTGGATGGATGTTCTCTGGCTGCTGTTCCTGGCCGGACTCGCGGCTTTGCCACCGGTGTTTGAAATTCACAAGCAACTGGTGCTGCTGGCGTTTGGGCTTTTGCAGTTGAGCGAAGGTTGGATCTTGAGCAAGGCGCCGCGGCGTGGCGCGGCATACAGCGTTCTTCTGAAAATCGCTCTGGCCACGTTACTGATCGACCACACGGGCGAGGTCGGGATCAATAGTAGTTACTGGCCGATCTATTTTCTGCCGGCGGTAACGGCGGCGGAATATTTCAGCCCGTGGGCTACCCTGCTGTGGACGGCGTTAGCTTCGGCCGCCTACTGCTCCTATCTTTATCCGGCACTCGAGGAATATGAAATCACCAGAGAGGGCTACGGAATTCTTGCCATCCGCATTCTTTTCTTTTTTCTGGCAGGAATGGTAGTGAACCGGTTCATGGTGGAAAGTCGGCGTCAGACCAGGTTGTACCAAACGCTGGCGGAGACATTGACCGAAACCAATCGCAGGTTGGAGCAGGCGCAGGAGGAGGCACGGCGATCAGAGCGACTGGCGGCACTGGGGCAGATGTCGGCGGGGCTGGCGCACGAGATTCGGAATCCGCTGGGAGTGATCAAGGGATCGGCGGAGATGCTGCATCAGAAGCTGGGAGAATCGAATCCGCTTGCTACCGAACTGGCCGGATACATATCCAGTGAGACGAATCGTTTGAGCGCGCTGGTGACGCGGTTTCTGGATTTTGCCCGACCGCTGCATGCGGAGTTGATGCCGCAGGACATTACAGCGGTGCTGGATCGGTCGTTGACCGCGGTGTCGCGAACGCTCTCGGAAGGGAATGGATTGGTGCGCGTTGAGCGGCAGTATGAGGCTAACTTGCCGCGGGTTCCGCTGGACGAAGGTCTTTGTGAGCAGGCGTTCGTCAATTTGATCCAGAATGCTTACGATGCCATGGGAAGCGCGAGAGGAACGTTACGGGTGAGCGCCACGAGGAGTACCGACGCGAACCGAGAGGGAGTGGAAGTGCGAGTGGAAGATACGGGTCCGGGAATTCCGGCTGAACTGCGAGAACAGATCTTCAATCCGTTTGTCACGACGAAGAAAACGGGAGTGGGGTTGGGATTGTCCATTGTGTCCCGAATCGTGGATGGGCATCATGGAACGATTCGGGTCGAGAATGCATCGGAGGCGGGAGAATCAGGCGGGGCGCGATTCGTGATTGTTTTCCCCGTAGGTGAGGCTGCCGAGCGGGAAACTAAGGGCTGAGAGTGCTGACGAAATCCCTGGCGCATCTGAAGAAAGAGGCGGCGGCAGACGCGCCGTGCCAGGCTGTTTTGGCGGGGAAGGATTCTTCGCTTCGCTCGGAATGACAGGAAAGAGGATATGCCAACAATCTTAATTGTGGAAGACGAAGCGAAGATGCGGAGGCTGCTCGAATTGAATCTTGGAGAGGACGGGTTCGCTACGCTCTCCGCTAGCGACGCTGAGAGCGGGCTGAAGCTTCTGCGCGAGAGCGATGTCGATCTGGTGGTGACGGATCTCAAGCTGCCGGGGATGAATGGCCTCGAGTTTTTGCAGGCGATCAAACGGCAGAACGCGGCGCTCCCGGTGGTAGTGATGACGGCATTCGGTTCTGTCGAAACTGCTGTGGAAGCCATGAAGGCGGGGGCCAGCGATTATGTGCTGAAACCGTTCTCACTGAGCGAGATGAGAATGGTGATCCGCAAAGAGCTGGACGTGCACAAACTGCGAGAAGAGAACCGGTCGCTGCGGGAGGCGCTGGGCAAGCGGTATGAGCATCCGAATGTGGTGGCGCGGAGCGCGAAGATGCAGGAGGTGCTGGCGACAGTGGAGCGCGTGGCGCCGACGAACTCAACGGTGTTGCTGGGCGGAGAAAGTGGCGTGGGCAAGGATTTGATCGCGCGCGCGGTGCATGAGAAGTCGCGGCGAGCTTCGGGACCATTCATCAAGATCAACAGCTCAGCGATTCCAGAGAATCTTCTGGAGAGCGAACTGTTTGGATATGAAAAGGGCGCGTTTACGGGTGCGGGCGCGAGCAAGCCGGGAAAGTTTGAACTGGCAGATAAGGGGACTTTGTTCCTGGATGAGATCGGTGATGTGCCATTGGCAATTCAGGTGAAGCTGCTGCGTGTGCTGCAGGAGCGGGAGTTCGAGCGATTGGGTGGGACGCGAACCGTGAAAGTGGACGTGCGACTGGTCGCGGCCACGAACCGCGATCTGCGCGAAGCGCTGGAGCAGGGAACGTTCCGCGAAGATCTTTACTATCGCTTGAATGTTGTGCCCATCGACATCGCGCCGTTGCGCCAGCGCAAGGAAGACATTCCGGATCTGGTGAACCTTTTCATCTCGCGTTTTGCGGGGGATTCGGGAAAGCCGGTGGAGGGGATTACGCCAGAAGCCATGCAGATTTTGGTCAACTATCACTGGCCGGGGAATGTGCGCGAGTTGCAAAACATTATCGAGCGGGCGTGCGCGCTGGCCAAAGGCACGGTGCTGAAGGTAGAGGACATTCATCTGGATACGCGGCCGGCGAGGGCAGTGAATGGGAGCGGCAACTTTCTTCCGGAAGGCATGACCCTGGAGCAGTGGGAAGATGAAATGATTCGGGAATCGCTACGGCGGGCGAACGGAAATAAGAGTCAGGCGGCGCGGTTGCTGGGGCTGTCGAGGAATGCGCTGCGGTATCGGTTGTCGAAGATTGGGATTGCGGATGAAGGGGAAAAAGCCGAATAAGCGAACTGAAGCGCCCGGTTTCGCTCTCGCTGGCTGAAAACAACCACTTGGCTCCGTCCGGCCACCGGCTTTTGATGCGAGTGGCTTCCAACTTCTGAAAACCCGATTTTACTTCCTGAAAACAAAGGGGTTACTGCGCTTGTCAGTCTGTGAATTTTGGCATGGCAGTTGCTTTGTATTAGGCAGACTACTCAATCGAAATTGTGGGTTTGAGCAAAGCGTTAGAGTCGTTTCGACAAGGTACACGTCATGAAAAACAAAATCATAGGAAGTTTGGCAGTCTTGACGTTGGCGCTGGTTGGAGTGCTTTCCGTGAATGTGCAGGCGCAAACCACGGAGGAAGGCAAGGGGCCTTCGGAACAGCCGAGCGCTCCGATGGAGATCGGACAGCCACAGTCTGCGCCGGTGCCCCCCGCCGGGCAGCCGGGGCAAGCGGGACCACCGCCGCGACCCGGGCAGCCTCAGCCGGGACAACCGCCCCAGATGATGGGAGAACAAGGCCAGCCGGTTGCGCCGTCGGGCGAAGGGCCGGCTAAGGTTGATCAGGGTGTGGCCCGCATCAGCATGATCCACGGGGACGTTTCGACGCAGCGTGGAGATTCGGGCACGTGGTCGGCGGCGGTATTGAATCAGCCGGTGGTGAATGGCGACAAGGTTTCTACGGCGGCCGGCGGACGCGCCGAGGTGCAGCTGGACTACGCCAACATTCTTCGCCTGGGATCGAACGCGCAGGCGAACATTGCGAACCTCACGCATCAATATATTCAGATTCAGATTGCGCAGGGCTTGGCGAATTACTCCGTGTTTGGGGAGAGCGAGGCTGAGCCCGAGATCGATACGCCCAACGTCGCGGTGCATCCGGCGCACACCGATGGTGTGTTCCGCATTGAGGTGCGGCCCGATGGGGATAGCATCATCATTGTGCGCAAAGGGCAGGCGCAGATTTCAACGCCGCAGGGCATCGCGGATCTCAAACAGGGCGACATGGCGACCGTGCGCGGTTCCGGCGCCGATGCGCGCTATAAGATCAGTCCGGCTCCGGAGCGGGACGATTGGGACCGATGGAACAGCGATCGCGACCGCATGATCCACAACGCGGATGCGTGGCGCCACACGAACAAATATTACGTTGGAGCCGAGGACCTGGACTCGAACGGCCGATGGGAGAACGCGCCGGACTACGGTCAGGTTTGGGTTCCGAACGAGCCGGATGATTGGGCGCCGTATCGCGACGGCAACTGGGTTTGGGAGCCCTATTACGGTTGGACGTGGATTGGCTACGAGCCTTGGGGATGGGCGCCTTATCACTACGGACGGTGGATGTGGTATGGCGGCGCCTGGGCGTGGTGGCCGGGACCGGTGTGGGGGGTGGGATTCTATCGTCCGTTCTGGGCGCCAGCATATGTTTCGTTCTTTGGATTCGGAGGTGGGTGGGGATTTGGTTTCGGATGGGGAGGATGGGGTGGTTTTGGATGGCTGCCAAGTGGGCCTTGTGACCGCTTTTTCCCGTGGTGGGGTGGGTATCGCGGACGGTTCGGAGTGGCGGGGTTCGGTAGATTTGGCACTATCAACCGCTTCGGCGGGATTGCGCCGCTGCACGCAGGTACTCGATTCTCGAACCTGGCACATATCGATGATGCGCACATTAGCCGCGGGGTATCGACGGTAGGTGCAGGGCAGTTCGGAGCCGGTCGAACCACTGCCGTTGCAGCGACTCATGAACAGTTGAGTAGCGCGCGCATGATGACCGGGAATCTGCCGGTGGTGCCGACGCGCGCTAGTTTGTCGGCGAGTGGAAGGGCTGCGGCTCCTTCGACGATTCACAGTGGGGCGGCGCAACATTTCTTCGGGACGCAAAGCAATTCGCGGCCGGAATCGTTCCGGCAGCAAACGGCGCACCTACAGCAATCCATGCAGCAGAGTCACTTCAGCGCGGTGACGGCTGGACGTGCGACTGGAGCCGGAGCTACGGAGTCTCCTGGGACGTCAGCTGCGGCGGGAGGGAAGCCGAGCGCGGGAACGGCTGCATCGGGCAAAGAAGCGACTAATTCTGCGAGCAGGGGCGCGTCGGACACGGCATCGTCCACACGAGGCGAACCGAACCGCAGTGAGTGGAAAGCCTTCACGCCGCCGTCGCATAGCAGCGAAACGGCGGGACGCAGCGGGGGCAGCGCCGAGACGCCGGGCCGAGGCGAGGGTGGCAGTTACTGGAACCGTACCGCTCCGAGTTCAGGCTCCTCGCGCGGCGGTTCAAGCGGCTATGGGGGCGGGGCTTATTCGCGTCCGCAGCTGAATATGAGACAGCCCATCGTGCAGCCGCGATCCTCCGGAGGATACGGCGGGTATCGCGGCTCGCCGAGCTATGGAGGTTCGCATAGCGCGCCAAGTTCCGGTGGCGGTCACGCCAGTGGTGGAGGCGGGCACTCGGGAGGCGGAGGTCACCGGTAGAACTCGGCGACGATTCGCACAAGACGGTTTTTGAGTGAGGCAAGGTGCGGTAAACGAAGTGAAGAGAGCAGAGGCGAGAAGGGCGTGCTAACCGGCACGCCCTTCTTACTTCTAGCGCTGGAGTTGCGGGAGTAGGGGGCTGATGCACGAAAATCCCCTCGCGGCCGCAGACCGCTTTTGTGAGGGCTACCGTAGAATAGAAGGCTTGCCGGTTCCAGCAGAGTTCGGTGGCTTGCGCGTGGTGCTTGTGGATGTGCGGAATCCACTCAACATTGGTGCCGCCGCCCGGGCCATGAGCAATTTTGGATTTCCCCTCCTGCGGTTGGTGAATCCTTACGAGGTAGCGTTTCGGGACGCCCGTTCGGCAGTGGGCGCGGCGGCTACGCTGGCGACGGCTGAAGTCTATAGAACTGTGGCGGAGGCGGTCGCGGACTGCTCTTTGGTGATTGGAACCACAGCGGTTGGCCATCGCGACCTGCAACATTCACTGGTCCGGTTGGAGAAGGGCGCTGCGGCTATTCGAAGACATCTCGCCACAGCATCTTGCGCGCTCTTATTTGGATCAGAAAAATTTGGGCTCTCGAATCTGGATATGAGTCATTGCCATTGGCTGATGCAGATTCCCACCCGCGACGAGCATGCATCGATGAATCTGGGGCAAGCGGTAGCGGTGTGTCTGTATGAACTGGTGCGCGAGGCGAGGAAGGTGGATAAGCCAGCCAAGGGAACTCCAGCTTCATCTGCGGAGGTTGAGCGGATTACCGATACCTTGCTCGACGCGCTTCGAGCCAGCGAGTATCCCAAGCTCAATACGTCAAAAACGTTTCATGGGGCGGTGCGGCGGTTGGCGCGACGACTGCGCCTGCAGCAAGGGGATGCGGAATTCCTGCTGGGCATGCTGCGCCAGATGATTTGGAAGATGAAGAAGAATGAAAACGCGGAAGAATGAGGAGCTCAGCGTTTTATTTGCGCGGGAAAAACTTGGGTTGACGTTCTGCCAAACTGAAATCGCAGAATCCACTCGCTAGCGGTTGCTTGCCCGTCCTTTTGGGGTGGTTGGAATTTCCAACGGCGTGCCGCGGCTAAAGCCTGGTTCGCGAAGTACTTGCTTGGGCCGGGTGAAATCAGCGTGGCTTGAGACACATTCCCGGACGCATCTACGGAAAGCTGAACGCCGACTTTTACGTGGCCTTGGATCGTGTTCTGGGCACCGCGCGAGACCTGCGGCAGAACTTGCTGCAGAACACTTCCGGCAGTACTTCCCGTTGGGGCTGGCAACGGCTTCTCAGGAAATGGAGCCGGGGCTGGGGTGGCGGGAGAGTTCGCGGGAGCAGTTGGAGATTCCGGCGCGTGGGTTTCCGCGGCTGGAAGCTGCGGCTGATGAATCATGAATTTTCGGCCAAACAATACTGCCAGCAGCAACAAGACCACGACGATCGGCAGGATCAACCACGGTTCCGTGCGCTTCACAGATCGGGGCTGCTCAACCGAGCCCGGAGGAGCGGTTTCCTGAACTTTGAGCTTGCCTAAGACTTCGTCGAGAGTGCCGCGCCGTTGCGGTTGGACTTGCAAGCATCGTCTTGCGATCTCGCGAAACGGTTCGGGAACGGCATCGGGCACTGCAACCTCAATTTGTTGCCTGCCCCTTACCGGTTCGTGCTGAGTCAGGATAGCAACCAGCATCACTCCAAGCGACCATACATCGGCGGCTGGGGAGAATCCCATGGAGGCTAGTTCGGGAGCGTCATAGACCGTCGATTCTCTGGTTTCCCGCTCGCCCGTTTTGCGAAGGTGGTCAGCGGAGATTTTCAGCTGGTTACTCACCGCCATGACGTTCGAAGGCTTCATATGCCCCTGCACGAATCCGGCGTGGTGCAGAAAAACTAGAGCGTCGACCGTGGGTGGAAGCATCTCTTGAACTTCCCCGGTCGAGAGCGAACGCAACGGAACAACCTGCGACAAATCCTCTTCGGCATATTCCATAACGACGTAAAGAAGGCTGGTTCCGTCAATCTGGCAGCGACCAGACTCAAACAGCCGGATCAAATGGGGATGAGAAAGCTTGGCGATGTCAGCCCAACGGAAAAGTTGAGCCTCCTCTTTAAGGTTTTCAGCGGAACAGGTTTCCGCGGGAATCAACTTGAGGGCGGCTTTCTGGAATCCATCTACGCTGCGCTCGGTCAGAAATACGGCGCTCCCCACAGATCCTCCAAGCCACTTTTGCAGCGGGAATTTGCCATCGACGATGCGGCCCTCCCACTGTTTCGAGATGTCGATCAAACTGCTCATAGGACAGGACTTGCCGAACGGTTATTCTATGCCAGCGGGGCTGATTCTTGCCGAAATTGTGCTCTTTTTCTGGCCCTACGGAGATTTCCCGAATCCTGATCCATCTCGGTCGGGGAGGTCAGTCTTCCTGGGATTCTTCCCATTTCTCGTTGTGGATTCGGTTGTATCATCTGAAAATCGCTATGCGGCGGCAAAATCCGGTGGTTGACGATCATGCGCTCATCCAGATTGTGGATTCTGCGTTGGCCGAGGCGACGCGTCGCAGCGGGGAGTGGCTGGTCTGCCGGCAAGGATGTAGGCAATGCTGCATTGGAGTGTTCCCCATCAATCAACTCGATGCCCTGCGATTGCGGCGAGGCTTGGAGGAGCTGGCCGTAAGTTCGCCAGCGCGAGCAGACGGCGTACGCGACCGCGCTCGGGATGCTGTCGCTCGGCTGATACCGGGCTTTCCGGGCGATCCTGCGACCGGATTACTTGATGAAGTCGCTGCGGCAGGGTTTGCTGACTTTGCCAATGATGAGCCCTGTCCTGCTCTCGATCCGGTAACCGGCAATTGCGAACTCTATGAATCACGACCGATGACATGCCGCGTTTTTGGGCCGCCGGTGCGCTCCGAAGATGGATTGGGAGTGTGTGAGCTTTGCTTTCATGGCGCAACGAACCAGGAAATTGCCGCCTGCGAGATGAAGCCTGATCCTGACGATCTCGAATCCGGCCTGCTCGAGCAACTTGAGACCAGCACAGGGACTCGGGGAGGGACGATCATCGCTTTTTGTCTGGCATCCTGAGGCTGACATTCCATAGAGTTGAGTGTCGTCTAGCTTCTCTTTTTTTCGAGTTCAGCCCAGCGTGCGTAGAGAGCATCTACCTTTGCCTGGGCTTCTTCCATCTCGGCGTGAGTAGTGATCAATCGTTGGCTGTCGCTGACAATTTCAGGATCCTCGAGTTGAGCTCGCTTGCTCTGCAGGGCTTCCTCAGCATCGGCAACGCGCTGCTCGATGGTTTCATATTCCCGCGCTTCCAAGTAAGAGAGCTTCTTCTTTCTGGTAGCTTGCCGCCCCCGGTCGTCATTGTCATTGCCATTGGCGCGCGCCGGGGAATCGGCAGCGGTCCGGGTTCGCATCGTCCGCGCCATTTTCTGGCCTTGCTCCAGCCATGTCTCCCATTGCGAATAATCCGCGAACAGTCCTAGGGCTCCGTGGCCATCGAGCCCTAAAACCACGGTCGAGACGCGATCGAGCATGTAGCGATCATGCGTAACCAGGACTAGAGAACCGCGGAACTCCAGCAAATTTTCCTCGAGAATATCAAGAGTCGGGATATCGAGATCGTTCGTGGGCTCATCCAGCAGAAGGACGTCGGCCGGCTGCAGCATGAGTTGAGCGATCAGGACGCGAGCCCGCTCGCCTCCGGAAAGCTTCCCCACGGGTTGATTGAGTTGTTCGCCTGCGAACAGGAACTTTGCCGCCCACGACGCCACGTGAACTAAGCGGTCCTGATAGATGACAGAATCACCTTCCGGAGCCAGGGCGCGTCGCAGAGTTACGTCGGGATCGAGTTCGCGGCTCTGGTCGAAATACACAATGCGCAGGCGTTCGGCACGATAAATCGATCCACTCGCGGCGGCGGACTCGCCCCGCAATAGGCGCAGAAGGCTGGTTTTCCCGCTGCCGTTCGGCCCGACCAGTCCGACTCTCATGCCGGCCGTGATCACGAAGTTGAGACCAGCAAATAGTTTGCGGCCGCCGACCTCGCAGGAGACGTCTTCCAGTTCGATCAGACGTTTGGTCTTGCGGTCCGTGGCCGAGAAATCGATTAGAGCGCTCCCAGTGCGGGTTCTCGCGTTGAGGTCGGCGAGCTCGCCCATCAACTCGGCAGCCTTGTCGATCCGCGCCTTGGATTTTCGCGTTCGCGCCTTGGCACCGCGACGAAGCCATTCAATCTCCCGATGAACCAGATTTTCCAGGGCCTCCTGCCGCTTCGATTGCGCGTGCAGGAACTCTTCTTTTTTTTCCAGAAATCGGCTATAACTTCCGGCCACGCGCAGGAGTCCGTCGGGATAGGTCCGGTTCAACTCCGCCATTTCGGTAGCAACGTTCTCCAAGAAGTAGCGGTCGTGACTGACCACCACACACGCGAATGGCGCAGACTCCAGTAATGCTTCCAGCCACTCGATTCCAGCAAGGTCCAGATGGTTGGTGGGTTCGTCGAGCAACAGAATGTCAGGCGAGTGAACGACGGCTTCGACAATCGCAAGCCGCTTCTGCCAGCCGCCAGAGAGTGCGGAGGCCTGGGCCTCAAGGTCGTCGAAGCCAGCTCGACCGAGGGTCTCGGCGAAACGAGTGCCGCGTTCGGACTCCGGCACAGCGGCGCGCTCCATCGCGTTCTGAACCACGGAGCGCACCGTGTCACCGGACTTGAACTTCGAATCCTGCTCCACGTAATTTAGACGAATGCGTTTGCGTGCGGCGATCTCACCGCTGTCGGGGCGCACGTCACCGGCGAGAATCCGCAGGAGCGTGGACTTGCCTGAGCCGTTGGGCCCGATCAGCCCAATGCGGTCGCCTTCCGAGACCGTAAAGGAAACGTTCTGAAAGAGTGGATTCGCTCCGAAAGACTTCGAAATTCCCTGCGCATTGATGATTGGCGGCAAACGATCATGATCTCCTGAATATCCAATCTGAGATTAACAGCAAAACTTTGATGACACAGCTCCTGGCCGGCTGCTCGAGTCCTACCCGCGCGCAGACCAAAACTCTCCCAGTTCTTGCCCATGTGCCAATGACGGGAGTGGTGATGGAATGGATCGGTCGTGATCCCCATTTTGGGAGGCAGGTGTGAATACTAAGAATCTCATTCCGGGCACCGAAGACATCCACAAGGAGTGGCCTCCGGTGCTCGAGTTGGCCGCACCGGAAGTCTTCGAAACCATGCTCGCCTGTTCACTGACTGCAGCGGCAACCCCCTCAACGGATGCCTTAAACGTTACCACCATGGTGGGATTGACAGGGGATGTCATGCGGAGTGATGGCCGTCCGCTGTGAACAGAAGGCAGCGGCGCTCATGGCGTCTAAGATGCTCGGGGTAGAACTGGAGAAAGTCGATCACTCGGTCGCGGATGCTTTGGGGGAGATCTGCAACATGGTGACGGGAAACTTCAAGAACGAGATTTCCGGGCTTGGGGACGGTTGCACGCGCTCCCCACCGTCGGTGATCACTGGCGATGACGATACGGTGCACCCTCAGCCCGAAACTCCAACCATGGAGGTTAGCATGCTGTTTGAAACCATGCCCCTGGTCATTTCTCTGCATATTCCCATCTAAGGAGCAGTTGCGCGGCTACGGTTGCAGAGGAGCCGTCCGTCAACCTCGATCTTCAAGATTGTCTCCCGAAGCGTTCAAGCGACCTTGACCAGCTTCGGCGGTGAGCCGACCCTCTTGCCTTAGTTTTCGAGGCTTGAGCCAAAACGGCGCTCTCTCAAACGTCTTTGGCGAACTCGAACTGTCGCCGCTCCCCCCAAAAACTTGCCAAAGCAAGCAGAGCAACTTGAGTAAACTGCACAAATCTAATTGGAATGATAAATAGTTTCGATTTCCTTAAAATGATGACAGGCGATAGAGTGAGCGCGAGCCGAACTATGTTAGGTCGACTTCGCTCCAGTGGTGGCGCTTGCGGGTGAGCTTGCGAATTTCAGGGCTGTGGATTTAAAGATTTGGGTGGCGCGGTGCGGGTTGGAGGATAATACTCGCATCGGCCAGTGCGGAAGATACGGCAAGGGTCAGGGGCCGATGAGAGTTCGAGAAAAACAATCATGACGAAAGTGGAAGCGGTCATCCAAAACTCCAAGTTGGAAGTGGTTAAGAGTGCGCTGCAGGAGATTGGCGTCGAGGGCATGACGGTGATCGAGGTACGCGGCCATGGTCGGCAAAAGGGCCACACGGAAGTGTACCGTGGACGCGAATACAGCGTGGATCTTATCCCCAAGACCAAGCTCGAAATGGTGCTGGCCGATGCGATGGTAGAAAAAGCGGTGCAGGCTATTGTGGCGGCGGCCCGTACGGGCAAGATTGGCGACGGGAAGATTTTTTTGACGCGCGTAGATGAGGCGATTCGGATTCGCAACGATGAGCGCGGCGAAGGCGCACTGTAAGATTGCGATTTGGGCGTGGATCGCAAAGAAAAGTGAAGGGAAGATACCGGGGAACCCAGGGGAACATTCTACCGGGACGCGACCGGACGGCATCTTAAAAGCCGTGTGTCACCAGGAATGGTGCTATGACTTGCGGCATGAGAGTGGCAATCCTTTGTCATGACGGCAGCGTCCTTACTGATGAGTGAACTGCGAAGTTCTCTCGCCGAAGAGTCGGCGAGAATCGCACGCGACTTCGCGGCCACCGGAGATGGCCGCGCCGCGGTCGCTCAACGCACCCAACTCATCGAAGGCATTCTGGGGCGACTGTGGCGGGAGTGCGTCTCCTCGGACGAGCGTGGGCCACAGGGTTTCGCTCTGGTAGCCACCGGAGGCTTCGGTCGGGGCTGGCTCTTTCCGTACTCCGATATCGATCTGCTCTTTCTCTCCGCCGATCGCGCCAGTGAGATGTCTCACAAGGAAGAGGTCCAGCGCTTCTCGCAGGAGTTGTGGGACCTCAAGCTCAGGTTGAGTCCCGCGTCGCGAACCCTGGCGGAATGCGACCGCTTTGATCCGAACAACACTGAGTTCACTATATCCTTGCTTGATTGCCGGTTTCTGGCGGGGGATAAGGAACTGTTTACGCGGCTTCACGACAAGGCGATTCCGAAGCTGGTGGTCCGGGAAGCGAAACCACTGCTGCAGGGACTGGCCGAGGTAACTCGGGAACGGCATGGAAAGTTCGGCAACACCGTATTCCATCTCGAGCCGAATCTGAAGGAGACTCCGGGCGGGCTTCGCGATTGCAATGTCGCTTCATGGCTGGCGCTGATTTCGGCTATGGGGAAACTGGGCGATTGGCCCGACACCAGTTCGCTGCGGGCGCCGGTGCGGAGGCAACTGGATGCGGCTCTCGAGTTTCTGATGGCGGCTCGATGTTTCCTGCACTATCGACATGGGCGTGACGATAACGCTCTGAGCTGGGAGGCGCAGGACGAGGCAGCGACGCGGAAAATTGGAGCTTCGGATTCGGTGAAGCTTACGGCCGCGGATTGGATGCGGATTCATTTCGGACACGCGCGCGCCGTACAACGCGCGGTGCTGCAGCTGATGGAAGAGATTCCGGAATCGTGGTCGGCGCTGCGCCGGCAATTTCAGGGCTGGCGATCGCGCCCATCGCATCCAGATTTTTCCGTGGTGGATGGGTTGATTTTCTTGCAACAGTCCTCGTCGCTGAAGGATCCGGAGATGCTGCTGCGTCTGTTTCACTTTATGGCGCACCATGGGCTGAAATTGAGTGCGACCACGGAGCACCGAATTGAGCAGGCGCTTCCATCGCTGGCGGTAACCCCACCGCGAGGGGCAGAGCTCTGGCTCTACTTGCAGGAAACCCTGTTACAGCCGCACGCCGCGGAGGCGCTGCGTGCAATGCATTCCTTGCGCCTGCTCACTTTGTTGTTACCGGAATTGAAGCCCATTGATTCGTTGGTGGTGCGGGATTTCTATCATCGTTTCACCGTGGATGAGCACTCGATCCTGGCGATTGAGAGTCTGCACCGCCTGAACCAATCGAAATCGGAATGGGACAAGCGCTATGCGGAGTTGCTGGGCGAACTCGAAGATGCGGAGCTGCTCTATCTAGCTTTGTTGTTGCACGACACGGGGAAGGGAGTGCCCGGGGTCAATCACGTGGAAGCCAGTCTGGAGATCGCTGACCACTGCCTGGATCGACTGGATGTTGATCCGGGAGAAAGAGCGGCGGTGCTGTTTCTGATCGGAAACCATCTGGAGATGTCGGCACAATTGCGGCGCGACATTTTTAATCCGGAGACGGTGGCCGCTTTTGCGGAAAAGATGGGCACGCCGGAGCGGCTGAAGATGCTGTGCTTGCTGACCTACGCGGACATCAAGGCGGTAAATCCGGAGGCGCTCACGCCATGGAAGGCGGAGAGCGTGTGGCAGCTCTACATTGGCGCTGCTAACTATTTAAACCGCAGTGCCGACCAGCGCGTGCATAACAATGTGGGAGACGAGAAACTTGCGCGCCTGCGCAGCCTGGCTCCGGTGACGGGCGCAAAGTTCAGGGATTTTGTGGAGGGATTTCCGCAGAGATATTTGCAGGTTCACTCCGCCGAGGAGGTGATGCGTCACATGGCAGTGGCGGAGCAGTTGGGCCATGATGCCGTGCAGGTGGATCTGAAACGTGGACGGCATTGGTATGAACTCACGCTGGTCACCCGGGACCGGCCATCGCTGTTCGCGACGCTGACCGGAGTGCTCGCCGCGTGGGGCATGAACATCGTGAAAGCGAATGCATTTTCGAACCAGGCGGGAACCGTGGTGGACTCGCTCTATTTCACAGACCGCTTCCGCACCTTGGAGTTGAACTTATCCGAATGGGATCGGTTCAAGAAAAGTATCGCTGCGGTTTTGGCAGGCGAAGCCGACCTGGACAAAATGTTGCGCGATCGTCAACGCGGGGAGAAAAGCAGCAAGATCAAGGTGATGGTAGAGACCCGCATCGATTTTGATGATGAATGTTCCTCGACCAGTACGCTACTGCAGGTGATCGCGCAAGACCGGCCGCGGTTGTTGCACAGGATCAGCTCATGCTTATCGCAGCTCCGATGCAATATTGAAATTGCCCTGATCGATACCGAAGGACAAATGGCGATCGATACCTTTTATTTGACGTCGGAGGGCAAGAAACTCTCCGTGGATCTCCAGAAAAAAGTGCAGAAGGCATTGCTTCATGAGTTGAAGGGTCTGGAACTCGCCTGACCTAGTCGTGCAACGCGGCCTCGTCGGTAGATACTACTGCTGGATGGAAGTCTCGGTGCTTGGAGGTTTTTGCGTGACTTGTCCTGGACTCGGCAATTGCGTGGCATCCCAGCCGCCGCCGAGCGCCTGCACCAGCGCCACAGCGTAGGTCATCTGTTGCACCTGAAGCGCGTTCAGCGTCTGCTGACCGGACAACACCGTAGTCTGGGCAATCAGCACATCGACGTAGGGATCGATACCGGTTTGGTATCGCGCCTGTTCCAGCTTGAGGTAAGTCTGTGCTGACTCCACTGCCTGCTGTTCCTGCTGGATTTCCTTGGACAGGATGCGGACTTCAGCAAGACCGTCTTCCACCTGCTGGAATGCGGTCAGCACGGTTTGGCGATAGTTCGCGAGATCCGCATTGTAAGTGGAGACATATTGTTGCACGGTAGCGCGACGCAGACCGGCGTCGAAGATGGTTTCCGAAAGCGACGTGCCGACGGACCAGAAGCGGCTCGGCCAGGAGAGCAAATTACCGATGGCTAAACTCTCAAAGCCGGCTTCTCCCGTCAAACTCAGGCTCGGAAAGTAGGCGGCCCGAGCTATACCGATTTCCGCGTTGGCTTCGGCCATTGTGCGCTCCGCAGCTGCGATGTCGGGACGGCGTTCGAGGAGCTCGGAAGGCACACCGACCGGGATCGGAAGCGGGGCCACGGTCATCGGCTTCACGGGGATGGAGAAGTTGGAGGCTGCCTTGCCGATAAGTACGGCGATCGCGTGCTCATACTGCGCACGAGCAACTCCGACGTTGGTAGCTCCGGCTTGCGCGCTCTGCAAAGTGGTCTCGGCTTCGACCACTGAGATCTGGTCGTCGATGCCCGTCTCATAGAGGCCGCGAGTTAACTCCAGGGCCTTTTGGTCCGCGACCACAGTATCGTCGTAAATTTTCTGCAGTTGATCCTGGCCGCGGATCTCGAAAAAATATTCCGCCAGGCTGGCCTGTTCGGTCAGGCGCTCGTTTTCAAGATCGGCCGCGCTGACCTGGGCAGCGTATTGAGCCTCGCGCACGGTGTTGCGAACTTTGCCCCAGAGGTCGGGGGCCCAGGAGGCTTCAAGAGGCAGTGTGTAAAGCGTGCTCTGCAGTTGCGCCGTAGAAGACGTAGTCGTGGTCGTGCCCGTGCCATTCACGTTGGTTACACCTCTAAGATTCGCCGAGGCACGCGAATGGCTGATGGAAGGCGCCGCCGATACGGTCGGAAAGTATTGCGCGCGGGCCTCGCGCACCACTGCCCGGGCTTCCATGAAGTTCTCGAAGTATTGCTTGATGTTCTGGTTGTTGATATCCAGTTGCTCTTCGAGTGCGTTCAGTTCGGGATCGTTGAAGATCTCCCACCACTTGCCGCGTAGCTTTGCATCTGCCGGCTGTGCAACCGTCCAGCCTTCGCTTTCTTTGAACTGGGTGGGTGATTCCTTGTACTCCGGCGCAGGCGCCTGCGGCGAAGGTGGGTGGTATTTCGGCCCGACTACGCAGCCCGCCAGGACCAACAAGAGCGTAACTGTACACAGCAGCCGAATCATGCCGTTCACTAGTTTTCGCGTGAAGATCTTCATAAACGTTTCTGCCTAACCAACCGTTCATCTCCGTCCACCGTGTTAAAAAGCTTCCGGAGCCAGAAAAGAATGTTGTGCCTTTCTCCCCTCCATCCGCAGCCGCAGCCGGTCGAAGGCCAAATAGACGACCGGCGTGGTATAGAGCGTGAGCAACTGGCTCAAGATCAGCCCTCCCACAATCGTGATGCCTAGCGGCCGGCGGAGCTCAAAACCCGTGCCCGTCCCCAGCGCTAACGGCAAGGCGCCCAATAGCGCAGCCATCGTCGTCATCAGAATTGGACGAAAGCGCAACATGGACGCTTCAAAAATCGCATCCTTTGTGCTTTTTCCATCCTGGCGCTCTGCCTGCAGAGCGAAATCGATCATCATGATGGCGTTCTTCTTTACGATTCCAATCAGCAGCACAATGCCGATGATGGAGATAATGTTCAAGTCCTGCTTAAACAGCATCAGGGCAAACATCGCGCCTACGCTCGCGGACGGTAATGTCGAGATGATCGTCAAGGGATGGACCAGGCTTTCGTACAAAATACCGAGAACGATGTAGACCGCCAGCAGCGCCGTCAGGATCAGCACGGGCTCGGTGCCCAGCGATTGCTGATAGGCCTGCAGCGTACCGGCATAAAAGCCTTGCAGCGTGGAAGGCGCGCCCAGCCCCTTTTGCATCTGGCTGATGGCCAATGTCGCATCGCTCAAAGATACGTTCGCCGCCAGGTTGAAAGACACGGTGACCGAGGGGAACAATCCCGTATGGTTAATGGCCAGTGGAGTTGTGTTGGCTTGCCCCTTGGCCACGGCGAGCAGCGGAATGTTGCCACCGCTGGATTGAAGGTATACGTCTTTCAATCCTTCCGGGCTTTGCCAATACTGCGGGGCCACTTCCAGCACCACGTAATACTGGTTCAACTGGGTGTAG
Organism: Candidatus Sulfotelmatobacter sp.; assembly: GCA_049519055.1. Taxonomy (GTDB): domain Bacteria; phylum Acidobacteriota; class Terriglobia; order Terriglobales; family Acidobacteriaceae; genus Sulfotelmatobacter. The sequence continues at coordinate 33,981 of JBEKRE010000010.1, forward strand.
ATGATGGACACTTCCGACTGTCCGAATGCACTGTATAACGTCGAGTCCAGCGATTGTGCCGTAAGGCCGAGCTTTGCCGCTGTGACGCGGTCATAGTTCATCAACTCATCCAGGCCGCCATTCTGCTGGTCCGAACTCACGTCCTGCAAACCCGGCAGGCGCTGCATCGCACTCAGTATGGTCAGCGCCCACTTGGAAAGATCCTTCACATTGTCAGATTGGAGCGTGTACTGGTACATCGCATTGCTGGACCGGCCGCCGATGCGCAGATCTTGCACGGCCTGGAGGAACGCAGAAGCCACGGGCAGACGGTTCAATTTCGGGCGCAGTCGGTCGATGATCTGAGTGGCACTCACCTTGCGCTCGTCCAGAGGTTTAAGCGCAACGTAGAGCGAGCCGGTGTTGGTGGCCCCACCGCCGCCGGTAAATGCAATCACATTCGCGACGGCTGGATCATTCTTGATCACAGCGCCGATCTGCTGAATGGAGTCATTCATCGCCGGGAAGGATGCATCCTGCGGCCCGCGTACACTACCGGTGATCGCTCCCGTATCCTCCGTTGGGAAAAAACCCTTGGGTATCTTGACGATCAGCATCACATTGAGCCCGATGGTGACGAAGAGTACAACCAGCGTAAGGGTCGGATGGTCGAGCACCCAGTGCAGGCTTTTGCGATACAACGACAGCACCCAGTCAAAAACGTTTTCGCTGGCCATATACATACGGCCGTGTCTTACCGCACGCTCATTCTTCAGCAGGTACGCGCACATCATCGGCGTCGTTGTCAAAGAGATGATCATGGACACGAAGACGGCAGTCGAAAGAGTCACCGCAAACTCGCGGAAGAGGCGGCCCACGATTCCGCCCATCAGCAGAAGAGGGATGAATACGGCAATGAGGGAAATGCTGATGGTGAAGACCGTGAAGCCGATTTCTTCCGCGCCCTTCAGCGCCGCGGCAAAAGGCTTCATGCCGTCTTCCAGATGGCGCGAGATGTTCTCCATCACAACGATGGCATCATCGACCACAAATCCCGTCGAAATGGTCATGGCCATGAGCGAGAGGTTGTCCAGCGTGTAGCCAAACAGATACATCACGGCGAACGTACCGATCAGCGAGACCGGCACAGCGACGGCGGGAATGAGCGTGGCGCGGCCGTTGCGCAGGAATACAAACACCACGACAATGACGAGGGCGATGGAAATCAGCAACGTCCTCTCGACGTCACTGACCGAGGCACGGATGGTGATCGTGCGATCCAGAACGATGGTGGTGTCGATGCCGAGCGGAATCGATGCCTGGATCATCGGAAGTTGAGCACGGACGCGGTCGACCGTCTCAATGATATTGGCGCCGGGCTGACGGAAGATGATGACCGTAATCGAGCGCTTGCCGTTCAAATAACCGGCGGCGCGGACGTTCTGTACCGAGTCCGTCACCTGGGCAACATCGGAGACGCGGATCGCCGCGCCGTTCTTGTAACCGATAATGAGTGGCTTGTAGTCGTTCGCGTGCGAGATCTGGTCGTTGGCAAGAATGTCCGCGGTCACCGTGCCATCGGAGATTTGGCCTTTGGCCAAGTCGGAGTTCTGCAGGCTCAGCACCGACTGCAAATTCGCAAGAGTAAGTCCATAGCTGGCCAATTGTGTCGGATTTGCGTCCACGCGCACCGACGGCAAGGCGCCGCCTCCGACAGAGACCTGCCCGACGCCCTGTATCTGCGACAACTTTTGCGCGAGGACGGTGGAGGCCTCGTCATATATCTTATCGGGACCAAATTTGTCGGATGTAAGGCCGAGGATCATGATCGGCGAATCTGCCGGATTGACCTTGCGATAAGTCGGATTGCCCGGCAGATTAGCGGGCAGATAGGTTCGCGCCGCATTGATGGCGGCCTCCACGTCGCGCGCCGCGCCATCAATGTCGCGGCTCAGGTCGAACTGAATGGTGATGGATGTGCTGCCCAGTGTGCTGGCGGAGGTCATCTCCGTCACACCAGCAATATGGCCGAACTGTCGCTCCAAGGGAGTAGCGACGGACGACGCCATAATGTCGGCGCTGCCCCCCGGCAGGCTAGCACTGACGGAAATCGTCGGAAAGTCGACCTCGGGCAGCGGCGCTACTGGCAACACCTTGTACGCCACAGCCCCGGCCAAGGCAATCGCCACAGTGAGCAGCGTGGTAGCCACGGGCCTTTGAATGAAGGGTGCGGAGATGTTCATGCCGGCCCTGCCTGTTCCGCCTCTCCCATTTCCGTTTGGCTCGCCTTGTGTCCAAAGCGTTGCGCCAGATTGTCAAAGAAAATGTAGATGACGGGCGTGGTATACAGGGTGAGCACCTGGCTCAGCAACAGTCCGCCCACCATGGCGATGCCCAGCGGCCGCCGCAACTCAGAGCCAAAACCGGTTCCGAGCGCCAACGGCAGGCCAGCCAAAAGCGCGGCCATCGTGGTCATCATGATCGGGCGGAAGCGGAGCAGACAGGCCTCGTAAATTGCATCGGTTGCGTTCTTCCCATGCTTGCGCTCGCCTTCCAGGGCGAAGTCGACCATCATGATGCCGTTCTTCTTCACGATACCGATCAGCAGGACGATGCCGATGATCGCCACCACGCTCAAATCCTGGTGAAAGAGAATCAGCGCGAGGAAAGCGCCCACGCCTGCAGACGGTAGCGTGGACAGAATCGTAATCGGGTGGATAAAGCTCTCATACAAGACGCCAAGCACGATGTAGACCGTGACCAGTGCAGCCAGAATGAGCAACGGCTCATTGGAAAGCGAATTCGTGAACGATGCCGCCGTGCCTTGAAAACCGGCCTGGAGGCTGGGCGGCATGTGCATGTCTTTCTGCGTCTTGTCGACCGAAGTAATGGCGTCACCTAGCGAGGCATTGGGCGCCAGATTGAACGACACGGTGATGGCCGGAAATTGGCCTTGATGGTTAATCGAGAGCGCTTCGGTTGTCTTCTCGAAGTGCAAGAAAGCGCTTAGCGGCACGGCGCTGCTTGGGGTCGAACTGGTGGCACCTGCTGAGGTGGCTCCTTTGCTGGACGAAGCCGTGGAGACGCTCGTCGAAAGCGCGTTCAAAGGAGGAGCTAGCGTATTTGCTGCCGGAGTGTACTGTGCGGAAGCCGTTAGCGCATTGGAACCAGCGGAGGACGATCCGGAGGAGGCGAATGAGGAAGCGGCTCCGGTACCGGTTGCGCCGGAAGACGCATTGGACTGGATGTAGAGCTGGTTCAGCTTGTTCGGGTCCTTCTGAAACTCAGGGTCGCTCTCCAGCACCACGTGGTACTGGTTCACCTGCGTATACATGGTGCTGATCTGCCGCTGGCCGAAGGCGTCATATAAAGTGTTATCGATGGTCGTGGGTGCAATGCCCAGTCGCGAGGCGGTAGCCCGGTCGATCACCAGAGATACGGCCAGCCCACCCAACTGTTGATCGGTGGCGACGTCTTCCAGTTCCGGCAGCTGCTTCAACCGGTCGACGAAACGGTTGGTCCAATCATTCAGTTCATTGGCATCGGGGTCTTCCAGCGTGTACTGGTATTGCGTGCGACTCACCCGGTCATCCACGGTAATGTTCTGCACAGGCTGCATAAACAACTGGATGCCCTGAACCCGATCCAGTTTTGAACTAAGCCGGCGAATCACGTCGGAAGCACTCAGCTTGCGCTGGTCGAGTGGCTTCAGATTGATCGACATCCTTCCGCTGTTCGTCGTTGTATTGGTTCCATCTGCGCCGATGAACGATGAGAGGCTGTCCACCGCTGGGTCAGCCAGCACTACCTTCGCCAGTTCCTGCTGCTTCTCTGCCATGGCCTTGGACCCAATCGTTTGGGGCGCCTGCGATATACCCTGGATCACTCCCGTGTCCTGCACCGGGAAAAATCCCTTCGGGATGATGATGTAAAGAAAAATCGTAAGCAGCAGTGTGGCCAGCGCGACGAAAAGCGTAACGGTCTGAAATCGGAGGACAAACTTCAGCGTGCGGCCATAAAAAGCGATCATCCCCTGGAAAGCACGCTCCGTCGCTCGATAGACGCGCCCCTGCTGCTCTTTTGGCTGGTGCCGCAAGATGCGGGCGCTCATCATGGGCGTCAGCGTCAGCGAGACCACTGCCGAAACGATAATGGTGACGGCAAGGGTCATGGCAAACTCGCGGAACAGTCGCCCCACAACGTCGCCCATAAATAACAGCGGAATCAGTACTGCAATGAGCGACACGGTCAGCGAGAGAATGGTGAAGCCAATCTGTTCCGCACCTTTGAGCGCCGCTTCCATGGGTGGATCGCCATCTTCGATATAGCGCGCGATGTTTTCGATCATCACGATGGCATCGTCCACCACGAAGCCGGTGGAGATGGTGAGCGCCATCAGCGATAAGTTATCCAGGCTGTAACCGAGAATGTACATCGCCGCGAAAGTGCCGATCAGTGACAGGGGCACCGCCACGCTCGGGATTATGGTGGCGTAGAGACTCCGCAAGAAGAGGAAGATGACCAGCACCACGAGTCCGACAGTCAACAGCAATTCAAACTCAACGTCGGAAACGGATGCTTCGATGGCGGTTGTAAGATCGGTCAGCGTGGTCACCTGAATGCCGGTAGGCAGATTGGCCTGAAGCTGCGGCAGGAGTTGCTTGATGCTCTTGACCACGCTGATGGTGTTGGCCCCAGGCTGGCGTTGCACATTCAGGATGACGGCCGGAGTCTGATTCATCCACGCTGCCTGATTACTGTTCTCTACCCCGTTCACGACATTGGCTACGTCGGTCAGCATCACGGGCCCGCCGTTACGGTAGGCAACGACCACCTTCCGATAGTCGTCGCTGGTGACCAGCTGATCGTTGGCGTCGATCTGGTAATCCTGGCGCGGCCCGTCGAAGTTTCCTTTGGCGGCGTTCACACTGGCCTGAGTCAGGGCTGCGCGAAGATCCTCCAGGTTGAGGCCATAGGACGACAGCGCCCTAGGGTTGGCTTGAATGCGGACGGCGGGTTTTTGCCCGCCGCTGATGGTCACCAGACCGACCCCGCTCAGCTGCGAGATCTTAGGCGCAAGGCGCGTGTCCACAAGATCCTCGACCTGAGAAAGCGGCATGGAACTTGAGGTGATGGCCAGGGTCAGTACTGGGGCATCGGCTGGATTCGTCTTACTGTAGATGGGAGGCGCGGGCAGAATGGATGGCAGAAGACTCTGCGACGCGTTGATGGCGGACTGCACCTCTTCCTCAGCGACATCAATATTCAGACTGAGGTTGAACTGCAGCACAATGACGGAAGTACCTCCGGAACTGGTGGAGGTCATCTGGCTCAAACCCTGCAATTGGCCGAATTGGCGCTCCAATGGCGCGGTCACCGTGGTCGCCATCACGGTCGGGCTTGCTCCGGGATAAAACGTGAGCACCTGAATCGTCGGATAATCGACTTCTGGCAAGGCAGAGACCGGTAATTGTGTGTAGCCAACAATCCCGACTAGGAGGATCGCGGCCATCAACAAAGAGGTGGCTACCGGCCGCAAAATAAACGGACGAGATGGACTCACGGGGCGCTGCTCCCGCTCGGGCTGGCTGCGGCAGGCTTGGTCGAAACCTGGTTCGAAGTGACCACTGCTACTTTGTCCTGCAACTTATCGAAGCCGCTGTTCGCGACAACGTCTCCAGGATTGATGCCATCCACCTGCGTTAAACCGCCGTCGGTGACTCCCGGTTTTATGCTGCGCATTTGCGCGACGTTGTTTTGAATCACATACACGAACGATGCCTGGCCATTCTGTTGAATGGCGGACGCTGGAACGAGTGTCACCCCATGCAGCGTATTCACCAGCAGCCGCGTGTTCACAAACTGGTTGGGAAAGAGTGCATCATTCTTGTTATCGAAGAGGGATCGCCCTTTTACCGTGCCAGTCGTAGTGTCAATCTGGTTGTCGAGCGCCAGCAGCTTCCCGCTTGCAATCTTTCTCTGCGCAGTCCGATCGAAGGCATCGACGGCGAGCGTAGCCTTCTTGCGGAGACGGGACTCAACCGGGCCCAGACTGTCCTCTGGTACTGTGAAAATTACGGTGATCGGATCCAACTGTGTGATGACCGCGAGGGTTGTGGTTCCTGAAGACTGCACCACGTTGCCCGGATCCACCAACCGTAGACCGAGGCGGCCAGCGATGGGTGCCGTGATATGGCAGTAGTCGACCTGAATCTGGTCAAACTGCACCGTTCCCTGGTCGTTTTTTACTGCGCCATCGTCCTGCAGTACGAGCTTCTCTTGGTCGTCCAAGATTTGTTTCGCAATGGCGTTGCGCGCCCATGCGGCACGGTAGCGTTCAAGGTCCATCTGAGCTTGGGCGAGCAGGTTCTGGTCCCGCTCCAGCGCACCTTGGGCTTGCAGGAGTTGCGCCTCGTAAGGGCGCGGATCGATATCGATCAGCGGTTGGCCCTTGCGAACGAGTTGGCCTTCCTGGTAATGCACCTGGGTTACGAGGCCGGTGACTTGGCTGGTAATCGAGTCGGTGTAGACCGGAGTGACGGTGCCAATGGCTTCGAGATAGACGCCAATATTTCCCTTCTGTGCCGTGGCGACAGTAACGGTCACCGCGCCAGTGACGCCGCGGCGGGGCGACGCACTTTGCGTTTCGTCCCTGTGGCGAAACACGAGGAAGAGAATAACTACAAGGACCAGCAGCAATAGGGCCCAAACGAGAATCCGTCGCCACAGGGGCTTAGGAGAACTACTTGCTGGTGGTAATTGGTGCTGCGGATCAATGGACGAAGCAGGAAGTTTAGTTTCCATCCGAGTTTTGGTGAATCAGCAGATCTAGAATGATTCCGCGCTCTACCGAGATCGAGCCCATTTTAGTTACTCCGGCTTCGTGCTAAATTTTGCGAACTCCGCGACATTAGCACAAGGTATATGAATTGCGCGGATCATTATAACGTCCTAGCGTTCTTAGCACCCTGCGAATTTAAGGCCAGGTCCAAGGCTGGCGTTGAAAGGCATTTGGTATCCGGCAAAATAGAGTCCCCAGGCTCTTCAGCATGCTGTCCGGAGTGCGCAATTGATCTACGGTTGGTTGCGTCTGGCTTGCAATGTGTTGCTTGTTTCGCGCAGCTTAACACGATGTGCTTTCAGCAAATCACCCGGTAGTCTTCATATAACCGTTGATCCTAGCTTCTCATGCCCACTCCGGGGAGCTCATGCAAGCGCTCCTCTAATGAAAACACCTCCTGCCCTCGCAGGGCGTAAAGAATCGGTAATGGAAGGTAAATGTTCGTAAGCGTCGGAGCGTTCCTTGCATCTTTCATTTGGGACGGTAGCGGACGCCTTGAAGCTCCACCACAAGCATCCGGTTGCCGAATCGAGGGCATATACGGTGCCGTCTTCACTACCAACAAATAGCTTTCCGGCGAAGGATGTGGGTTGGCCGAATGTGGCTGCCGCTCCCGGAAGACCGAAAGACCATTTCAATTTCAGATTCTGGATCTGTCCGCGGGTCAGGCCCGCGGCTAGAGTCGGCTGAAAGCGGCTATTCTGCGGATCGCCTCCCCAACCGGGCCATACGGGTGGATTGGGCGGAGGATCGAGATCGCGCGCGCAGACTCTGGTGATATTCGCCGCTGTGGAAACATTCGGAGCACCCAGATAGTCGGCGATTGCGGTTTTTTGCTCTTTGGAGAGAGACTTTGCTTCCCATTTCATTCTGCCGGACTCAAGCGCGGCGAGAATGGAGGAAGCCATCATTTGGTGGAGAGCTTCCGGTTCTGGCGCTCGCATGTCATTATCCGGACGATGACAGCTCGCGCACTTCTTGGTAAAGAGGGCTGCGCCATCTGGCGCCGGAAGAGGTTGCCGATGGGAACAGCCATCCAGCAGAATCCCTGAGCCTAGGTACAACAAGAAGATCCCGAAGCGTTTGCGTTTACACGGATTATAGGCCGTGGAACGGGGAGCCATTCTCGGTGTCAGGAATCTCTGGCCTATCAAGTTGCGAAAGGTCGATTTCATGCGTGCTAAGCGAATATTCACTTTCGCCTATTGGATGACGGGCGGGACGGGGGTGAACACAAGGTCCGAATAGAAAATAGTAAAGATTCGTCAAACTATTTTTTCTTGGGAGCGCTCGTAACATATTGAACGAGCAGGAGTCGTTGGACCCTTCGGCCGCACCCGAAAACGATGCGCCCGAAACAATGCAGTGTCGGCCTCCGACGTTAAAGGAGAATGACGTGCACGGAAACAGAACGTTAATCGTCGGCTTAGCCAGCGGTCTCGCTCCCAAGTCCCGACGTCCCACGTCCCGATAGTTGATCGAGGACGTACTTTCCAGTAAATTCAGGCCGCTTAAAAGGTCTTCCTGGAGAAATATCAATCATGAGCTATACCGGAGTATCCGACCGAACGCGAGTTGAAGTGCGTCTTGCTGCCGCCAGAAACGAACGCCAATCGGAGAGGCTACGGTTAGAGAAACTGACGATCCGGCTGCGGAAGAAGATGGAAGCGGCTGCCAACGAAAAGAATGATCAAGAATTTCGCCTAATTGCTTCTCAAATTTGATCAAGTTCGATCGTTGTGATCTGCGGGCTGCCGGAATACTCCTCCGAGGCCTTGTTATCTTCCATACAAAAGGCCTTCTATCATGAACCACAATTCGTTTTTTCCACGATCACAAGCGTCCGGTGCGACGTGCTATTGCGCATTTTCGGTGAAGGTGACCATCGGATGCCCCAGTCCAAACGGGCCCTCAGCGGTCACATGCACCGTGCCAGCCGTAGAAGGAAGGGTTAGCGTGACGCCGGCGTTTCCCGATGAGTCCGTTGTCACAACACGGGACGAGACCGAACCGGAATCGGGAGTAAAGAAAATACTCGCTCCCGAAGCGGAGCCGCCTGACGAGCCCGCATTCAGCGTGAGCGATAATGTCAGAGTACCGCCGGGGGCGCCGGACTGATTGTTAGTGTTCCCGGCTACGCTTAGAGCCGCGGGAGGGTTCCCCACGACGATCCAGCCCCCTTGGTTTTGCGTAGCTACGCCGTCGCTGCCCGTGACGGTGAAGTGATAAAACCCCGGGTTGTTGCCCGCCGTGATGCTAACAGTCCCGGCCTGTGTGGTTGTTACGACCGGTTGCGTGAGAGCCACGCTGATGCCGGAATCGGATTGCTCTGCTGTCAGCGTTAGGTTTGCCGCCCCGCTGGTGATCTTTGGCTGCAGCGTGACTGTGCCGCCAGCCGCTACCATAATGGTGTCAGGATTCAATTCCCACTCCGAACTCGGAATCTCTGCCGTGGTGCCAGTGATCACCAGCAGTGTCGCAGAGTAGGGCGCCAGGCGCACGGTCGATGACCATGCATTCGAAGAAGAAACCGTGATCGCGGTTGGCGCCGAAGCCGCCAAAGTGTATGCCGTCACCGTGCTTGGCGTGAATCCCTTGAACGCGAACTGTGTGCTCACCGTGTTTTGAGGATCCTTGTTCAGTACTAGCAACGTGACCGAAGTACCAGCTGAATTTACTGCCGCGTAGCTGCTGAACAGATCTGGATCGCCGTCGTTCGTGTCGGAAACGGAAATCGCTCCGAATCGATGGTGAGCTCCGTCATAGTTGGTGAACAGCTTCAGCGCCAGATAGTTCGGATTGCCCGCCGTGGGGGCTAACCATCGCGAGGCGAGATAGGCCCGCTCGCGCCCGATAATTCCGTAAGCGTCGGCGTCGCCTAAAGCTGTGGAAAAATCCGATTCCCCCGCAAACGCTGCGCTCCATTCCGTCATAGCAAGCGGTGTCCCCGGATAGATTGAATTCACAATCGCTCGCATGCGGGGAATGCGAAAGGGAATCGTCTTGTTCGGCTGAATCAGGGTGACCCAAGGTTGGTTAATCGAGCTTGCCTCGCTCACGTAAGTCGGATCCCAATAATCGCGATAGATGCGCACGGCCAGCGCCTGCAACTGAGCCTGCGTCCAGCCGGAAGTATTGGTCTCGTCCGGATAGGCATGGATGTCAAACAAATCGAGCGATCGCGTGCCGGCGATCTGGTCTTGCCAATAGACCTCATTAAGCCACCAAGGTAGAAAGTCCACTCCACCATGAGCACTTTTGTCGTTCCCGTTCGCACCGTTGAAGTAAAACCACCAGCAGCAACTCACCGGCCCCAGCCGAATCGCCAGCGGATCCCAGGTTTTGAGATTTCTCGCTTCGGTAAGATATGTGTCGCGCAGTTCGTTGTAGCCCGACGGATTGGGGTGGATATCGCGATGCGTGCCTCCCCAGATGTCAATCTCGTTGTCCATGTCGTAAAAGTGGGGAGCGCTGCCAAAGGCCGCCGCTAGCGCCGCCGCCCACTGATCGCGATAGACACAGCTCTGACCACCGGGACAGGTTTGGCTGGAGTCATCGAGTAGTGGCACATAGGCATCGGTGGGATCAGCCGTGAAATTTGTCGCACAGTCCGACTCCACGCCGTTACCAGCGTCCGTGTTGTATGGATCCACGCTGCATTGAGCTCCATATTTGGCGACCGAAAAGCTCCAGTGTCCATTATTGTTTTCGGCGCTTTGTGCTACCCAGGGCAGCATCACCATTGTCATGAGAGGATTGCTTCCCGCCGCTTTCACGTCGTTTATGTATTGGGCCGAATCGCTGTCCCCAATCTCTGAGTAGTTGAAGTCCTCGAAATACCAGTCGTTGTCGGCGTTGTTGGTGTGGAGCTGCCAGTTGTAAGTGGAAGTTGCGTTACCACCCCAGCGAACCACGGACAATCCGCTGTCGGTGATGGTCGGAGCATCCTTGGGATAAGCGCCTCCATAAACATAGGGGCTGATCGGATGCCGGTTGGTGAGCACGTCCACCGTGACGTGTACGGATGCTGAAGAGGCCACAGGAGTGGCGTTGACCTCGCCCGAGTTGGCGCTCTCTCCAGCGGAGTCTAACGCGCTAACCACATAGTAATAGGGAGTGCCATCGGTTAGCCCCGTATCGGTATCGCTGGTTGTTGTGGGTGCGCCCACCTGTGTGTAGGGGCCACCGATGGTTGTCCCTCGCTTCACGTGATAACTGGTGGCGCCACTGCTCGCATTCCAGGAAAGAGTCACCTGCGCATTCCCGGCGGTTGCTGTTAGCCCAGTTGGCATCGCTGGAATGGAACCGGCGGTTGGGATTGCTGACACTTCGCTCGAATTCCCACTCTCTCCCGCGGAGTTCACGGCGCTAACCATGTAGTAATAAAGAGTGCCGTTGGTCAGGCCGGCGTCGGTGTCGCTGGTCGTTGTCGGTGCGGTAACTTGAGTGTACGGACCACCGCTTTGAGTTCCGCGTTTGACGTGATAGCTGGTGGCCCCGTTGCTGGCAGTCCAAGAGAGGCTGACTTGCTGGTTTCCAGCAGTTGCGTTCAGGCCCGTGGGTACGGAAGGAACTGATACCGTCGGCGAGTCTCCGCCCGAGGGGGACGTGCCCCCACAAGATAATGCAAACGATAAAGCCAAGACCGTGAAAACGGCTGTTACAGGCGTGCACAAGCCTGTTCCACGCTGGATTCCCATGGGGAAATGCTAATCGGAAAAGCGTCCATTTCCGACATCCGATGGTACGTGTCGCTACTTGCCCAATTGCGTAGTGAGGAAGCGCCGAAAGGACAGGCCATGCCATGGCATCCGACCAAAACGTATATGGATCAGCGGCCACGGTTTTCCGATCTAGGCTCGGTCGTAAAAACGAAAGAACAGGGATTGCTTCGATACGGGTTGCGCCTTCACCGTAAGTGCCGCCATCTGTTGCTGATTGAGCGGGGTAAACTCCCGTGCCAGTTGTACGTTCTGTTCCAGTTGGCCAAGGGAATCGCAGCCAATGATGACGGTACTGACGGGAAGAGAGAGCGAATAATACATGGCCTGCCGCATATCGAGCGTGCCCGAGGTAGGCGCCAGCACCATCCCTTCCCACGAATGCTTTTGCTGCTCAATGGGCGGTGGCGTCCACGACGAAAGAATGCGTCCACGCGCCGGGACTTTCATTCCAATAATGCCCATCTGCTTCTCGACCGCCAGGGGCAGCAGTTGCTCGGAGAAACTGTAGTGATGCGGGTCGGCGGCATTAACTGCCATTAGGATCGTGTCGAAGGAATAGCGGTGGATGGCTTCCATCAGGGCCTCGGGCCGGTAGTGTCCGGTGATGCCGAGATAGCGCACGATTTTCTGCTCGCGAGCTTCGAGCAGTGCCTCCATCGCTCCGCCCTTGGCGAATATCTCATTGATATCCGTCGTGGTTCCGATATCGTGGAGCTGCCATAAGTCGACGTGACCAGTCTGCAACAGCTTGAGCGAAGTTTCGATCATGCGCATGGAACCATCGCGCGTCCGCTCCTTGGTTTTCGTCGCCAGAAACGCGTCGCTGCGGCGATTTTTCATGACCTTGCCGATGTATTGCTCGCTCCAACGATCGGGGCCACCATAGATCGAAGACGTGTCGATGTAGTTCACGCCCAGATCGAGAGCTCTTTCGATGATAGGGACAGCGACGGCTTCATTGTTAGGCTTCTCGAGCGAAGCTTGACCGCCCAGACTGAAGATGCCGACTTTGTATCCGGTTTTTCCGAGATTCCGAGTTGGCATGGAATCTGAGCTCGCAGTATGGGTTGGCGGATTCGATTGGCCCCTAACCACATCGGGAAGGGCAGCGGAGCCAAGCACGGCGGCGCCCATGATCCCGCCTGCCTTCAGAAAACTTCGTCGATTGCTGTTGGATGGTTGTTTTGTTGGATGTTTGCTCATGATGCCCTCGCCTTGCCGCGTAGCACTCAACCATAACTCCAACGTGGACTGAAATCTACCTCATTCGAACTGCCTCGCCTTCAGGCTTGGCTCGCAAAGCCCATCCCTGCCAGGACGCCTCGCATAAAAGCGAAGCTGGCGATAACGCCCGGCACCGGATCGTCGGGATGGATTTCGTATTCCAGATCTACGAAGCCTCGGTACTTTATCGCGATAAGGGCTTCAAACATTTTCTGTACAGGCATGATCCCGTCGCCTACCGCAACCTGACTCTCTTTACTTTCGAAGCTCGTGAGGTCCTTCATGTGCAGGTTAAACAGCCTCGGACCTGCCTCGTGAATCGCCTGCACCACATCCGTGCCGGCGCGAACCGTATGGCCAACGTCTATGCAGCACCCGATGCGGGGATCCATACTCTTCACCGCCTTTAACACATCCAGGGGCGAATGCCACAACTTATCCTCGGGTCCGTGATTGTGGATCGCGAGGCGAATGTCGTACTCCTTGACGAATTTCTCAATTCTCGGCAGAGTCTCGGGCGCAGGGTCGCCGGCGACAATGACCGAGATACCTGCTCTCTTGCAGTATTCGAATTTAGACCGGATGTCCGCATCTTCATCTTTCGCGAAATAGATGGCGCCGGCAGCATGAAGCTTGATGTTCGCGGCAGCATAGTCCGCGAGCGCAGCGGCTCCCTCCTGCGCATTCATCGGGAGATGATCTTTGACGTCTTTCACATTCAATTCGAAGACATTGAGCTGCTTCATGAAGCCGATCAGCTGCGCGCGAGTGAAATTACGGAAAGTGTAGCTGGCCAGCCCCAAGCGAATCGGAGATGCATCGCCAAGGGATGGCCGTTGTTGAGCGAGCGCCCAGATATTGCTCGGAGCAACGAACAGTCCAGCCGCGAGTGCGCCAGTACGAACGAAGTCACGACGGGAGAAAGCACTGTTAATCATGCGGCGCCCAGCCCTTCTCGTACTCGCGTCCCCACATCTTCATCGCTTCCGGATCGCCCTTAATTCGTCCGTTTTTCGTATCCAGATTCAGCTCGCGGCCTACTTCCCAGGCGATGTTTGAAAGCTGCAGCATGGTAACGGCTACGTTGCCGACCGAGACTTGAGAGTTGAGGGTCTCGCCTTTGCGAATTCCTGCGATGAAATTTGCGAAGTGCGCGTCTGTCATGGAATCGTGGCCGACGAGATCAGCGGATGAGGTCGTGGTGCCAGCACGAACCGCCCCGATTTTGTTCCCTTTGAGGTCGTAGATCTCATAGCCATCACGATCGACCAGGATCGTGGCTTTGGTTCCCATGATGATTGAACCACGATCGCGGTCGTAATATTTCATGCCCTGGCAGCTCTTGCCCTCCCATGAAATCAGTGCGTCGTCGTACTCGAAACTTGTTACCAGCGTGTCATAAAACTGCCAGTCGTCTTTAAATTGGTATCTGCCTCCTGAGGCAGTGATCCGCTTTGGGTAATCGACGCCGAGCGCCCAACGGCAAACATCGACCTCGTGGGTGCCGTTGTTGAGAGTTTCACCCGTGCCATAGATTTTGAACCAGTGCCAGTTATAGGGATGCACATTGTCTCTATACGGCCGGCGCGGAGCCGGACCCTGCCACAGGTCCCAATCAAGCTGCGGCGGCACCGGAACTTCCTTGCCTACACCAATCGATTTTCGGGTATTGACATACCATGACTTTGCGAAATACGGCCGGCCGATCATGCCTTGACGAATTTTGTCGACGACCTCGATGGTGTGCGGCGAAGAACGCTGCTGCGTGCCCATCTGCACCAGCTTTCGATATTTCTCTTGTGCCTCGATCAGCATCTCTCCCTCGGCAGGATTGTGGCTGCAGGGCTTCTCCACATAGACGTGCTTGCCCGCTTGTAATCCAGCAATCGCCATCGGTGCGTGCCAATGATCCGGAGTGGCAATTGTGACGGCATCGACGTCTTTTTGTTCGAGAATGTTGCGGAAGTCTTTCTCGGCCACAGGAGCTTCACCCATCTCCTGCTGCACGCTGTCGGCAAACTTCTTGAGAATATTGCTGTCCACATCGCAGACATGTGAGATGCGCGCTACGCTCTTATTCGCCTTGAGCGACGAAAGATGCGCATAAGCGCGGCCATTTAGTCCAATCACGGCAAAGTTGAGCCGGTCATTCGACCCAACGATCTGGCTGTAACTCTTTGCCGTCGTTCCCACGGCAAGTCCGGCCGCGCCTACGGCAAGAGCGTCGAGAAACTCACGTCGTGTCAGCATCATTTCTCCTTTAGGCTGGTTGGAGGATAGCCTTGGCTCATTTGTCGCTAGCTTACAAGCCGAGGTCCGATCCGGCTTCCGTCAGCAAGAAATGCCAGCCTTCGTAAGCGTCTTCTTGAGTCCATCCATACTGATGCGTGTGGAAGCTTCGGGCGTGCCTGCGCCACGCCAGTGAGTTTCAAGGCTCAGGCCGCAGTGAAAGCCGTCGCGCTGCAAAGCTTCCAGTTGCCCGACCCAATCCAGAATGCCGCTTCCGACCGGAGCCCAATCGTATTTATGATCGGGCTTGCTCACCACGTCTTTGCAGTGGCAGTGCCCGATGCGATTTTTGGGCAACAACTGATACCCAGGGGGATAAGGCGTGCTTCCTATGGCTGCGGCATTGCCGGGATCCCAGTTGAGCATAAGGTTCTTGTTCGGAATCGCGTTCAGCACGGCCGCCGCCTCCTCGCCCGTTGCTGTGTTGCAGGACATCTCGTTTTCGAGCAATAGGATAATCTTGTCTTTAGCACAACGTTCCGCAGCCCGCTGCAGTTTGGCATTGATTGCTGCTCGGTACGGCTTCTGATCATCCAGTCGCCAGTAATCGAAGCAGCGAATCCGGTCCGTATGGAAAAATTTGCAAAGCGAAACACAGCGCTCGAGCAGCTTTTCTTGTGCGCTGGCATCAAAACTGGCATGGAACTGGTCTCGGGTTTCGCTCTGCGACGACCGCGGAGCCCCGGGCCAGTCTGTCTTGAACAGCGGGCTTGCGATGTCGGTGACTTGCAGTTTGTGTTCGTTGAGAATTTTACGGGCGTCCTCAATTTGCTTTGCGTCGAGTTCAGTCACGTTCTTGTTCCACATCGATCGCAGCTCAATCCAATGCAAGCCGAAATCGCCCGACGCGATCTGACATGCCTTCTCGAAGTCCTGAGTGATCTCGTCGTTGATTACAGCCAGCCGAAACGGGCAGGTGCCTCCGGCCACCGACGACGGCTCTGCCAGTGAAGATGCGGCGGCTTTCTTGAGCAGCGGCGGGATCGCCGTCCCGAGTCCCGCTAGTCCTAAGCCTGCGAGCACCCTGCGTCGTGTGTAACCCATGAACTAGTCCTCCTGCGATCCAGACGATTCTCTGCGGCGGCGGTGATTATCTTAAGCCATTTCGTTAAGCGATTTGTGTTTCGCGAGGCTACTGGTTGACGCCGCTGGCGAGAAAGCCTCCGTCGATGACCAAAGTCGAGCCCACGACGAAGCTGGCGGCATCGGAGGCGAGGTAGACGGCGGCTCCGACAAGCTCTTCGGACCTGCCGAAACGGCCCATCGGCGTCCGGGTCAGTAACTCCTTGCCGCGCGGGGTGTTGTCGAGCAGGTCTGCATTCAGGGCCGTATGGAACACGCCGGGCATGATGGCATTCACATTCACGCCTTTCTTTGACCACTCCACCGCAAGCGAGCGCGTGAGCGAGACAACCCCAGCTTTGCTGGCGGCGTAGGCGGCGACTTCGTTGAGCGCAACGAAACTATTGAGAGAGGCAATATTGATAATGCGACCATAGCCGCGATCCAGCATGTGGCTGCCGAAAATCTGGCAAGCGCGCAGCGTCCCGGTGAGATTCGTGTCCAGGATGTTGCTCCACTCTTCTTCCGACATGGTGAGAGTGGGCATGCGCTTTATGGTTCCGGCGCAGTTAATAAGGATGTCGACTTTTCCGAAGCACTGAAGTGAGGCCGCCAGCAGTTGTTCCAAGGACGCCCGGTGGCGCACATCCGAACATAGGCGCAAGGTCTGGCGTCCGCGCCGTTCGACCTCGGCCGCGGTGTCATCGACTTGTTCCTGGCGGCGCGCGGAGGGGATGACATCGGCTCCGGCATCTGCCAGGCCGAGGCTAAGGACACGCCCGATTCCGGAAGTGCCTCCGACCACAACGGCGGTTTTGCCTTCGAGGCTAAAGATGTTGGTGGTCATTGTTTCACCATTCCCGTACCCCGCTGTTGCTCATGCGTCGAGTTCCACCTTCCTTAGTCCGGGAGCCAGCGTGGATAGAGCTGCGAGAGCCAACAGGTAAGCGATGGACGCGATGGCGAAGAGGCTCGCATAGCTGTGCGTGAATTGCAGAATGTGGCCGGCGAAGAAAGCGAAAAGCGCGCTCCCCAGAGATCCCGCCATGCCCCCGATACCGACCACCGAGCCCACTGCGCTGCGCGGAAACATATCCGATGACGTGGTAAAGAGATTGGCCGACCAGCCCTGGTGCGCTCCCGCGGCGACGCTGATCAGCGCGATAGCGGTCCATTCCGACCTGACACTGCTAGCAGTGTAGATGGGAACGACTAGAGCAGAGCAGAAGAGCATTGCCATAAGCCGCGCGTGGTTGGGCGAGAGTCCAAGACGACGGAAAGGCGCGGGCAACCAGCCTCCGCCGATACTCCCAACGGCCGACGCGTTATAAATGATGATGAGTGGCAGCCCAAGATGGGAGAGGTTGAGATTGAATTTCGCGCTGAAGTACGATGGCAACCAGAACAAATAGAAATACCAGATTGGATCAGTAAGGAATTTGGCGATCGAGAAGGCCCAGGTCTGGGGACATTTCAACAATCGTCTCCAAGGCAAGGACGGACCCAATTCCGCAGCCGCTTCCTTGTAGATATGCCGCAACTCTTCGCCCGTCAGAGTGGCGTGATCCGCGGGCTTCCGGTAGTAGCGAAACCACCACAAAATCCAGAGCACACTGAAGAGGCCAGTAGTCACAAAGGCCACGTGCCAGCCAAACCGCAGCGTAACCCAGGGCACAATGGCGGGAGCCAGAATCGCGCCGACATTTGCGCCGGAGTTGAAGATGCCCGTAGCCAGTGAGCGTTCGTCCTGCGGAAACCATTCGGCTACGGTCTTGATCGCAGCAGGGAAGTTGCCGGATTCCCCAAGTCCAAGGAAAAACCGTACGAATCCAAATTGAACAACAGAGCTCGCCAGCGCATGGCCCATGGCCGAAGCGCTCCATACAGCCATCACCAACATATAACCAATGCGCGTTCCCAACTCGTCCATCAACCGGCCGGCGCCCAGAAGTCCGATCGCGTATGCGATCTGGAACGTGTCCACAATGTAGCCGTAACTCACCTCCGTCATGCCGATGCTGTGTTCGAGGGTCGGCTTAAGGATCGCAATCACCTGACGATCCATATAGTTGATGGAAGTGGCGACGAACAGCATGACGCAGACCGTCCAGCGCACGCGTCCCAAGTGCGGGCGTGGAGATTCACGGCCTTTCACTTTGCTATCGAAAACCGTCAGTGTCCTCCACGTCGCGCTCCTAGAGCCGATACGCCTTTTTCACTAACTTATAAGCGAGATCCTGCGCCACTTCCAGAGCCTCATCTTCGTCCAGGCGATGCTCCGCCACAAGTTTCGCCAGAAAGGCGCAATCCATTCGCCGCGCCATATCGTGGCGTGCTGGAATGGAGAGGAAGGCTCGAGTGTCGTCGTTGAAGCCCACAGTATTGTAAAAGCCCGCCGTCCCAGTGACTTGTTCCCGAAAGCGCATCATCCCTTCTGGGCTGTCGTGGAACCACCACGCTGGCCCTAGCCGTAAGCACGGATAGTGCCCAGCCAGCGGCGCCAATTCGCGGCTGTAAGCAGATTCGTCGAGCGTGAAAAGAATAATCGTAAGTTTGCACTCGTTGCCGAACCGATCGAGCAAAGGACGGAGCGCGTCCACATAATTTGTCGGCGTCGGGATATCCGCGCCCAGGTCGCGGCCGTATTGCTGGTAGAGGTTACGATTGTGGTTGCGCGCACTGCCCGGGTGAATCTGCATCACGAGTCCATCTTCCAGGCTCATCCGCGCCATTTCGGTCAGCATCTGCGCGCGGAAAAGTTCTTGTTGCTGAGCGTCAGAGTCGGCCCTGGTTACCCGACGAAACAGTTGCGCAGCTTCTCTTACCGGGAGATTCGCGGTTCGCGCAGTGGGATGCCCGTGGTCAGTTGCCGTGCATCCCAGCTCGCGGAAACGCAAGCGAGTCACACGGAGGGCATTCAAGTAGCCCGCCCAGCTTGACGTATCCTCCCTGGTGTTCTTGCCTAGCTCCGCAATATTCTCGGCAAATCCGCCAAATTCGGGGTCAACAACCGGGTCAGGCCGAAACGTCGGTAGTATTCGCGCTTTCCAATTCGACTCCCGGATCGCTTTGTGATCGGCCAACGAATCGAGCGGAGAATCAGTCGTCGCCAGCACTTCCAAATGGAAGCGCTCGTAAAGAGCTCGCGGCAGGAAGTCCGGCGTGAGCAGCTTTTCTGAGATCGTGTCGAAGTAAAGATCGGCGCTCTCTTCCGACAGTCGCTGCTCCAGTCCGAAAAGGTCCTGGAAGGCGAAGTCCAGCCACATACGGGTGGGCGTTCCGCGAAACAGATAGTAATGACTGGCGAAGATGCGCCACACCTTTCGGACATCCTTCATCTCAGGGTGCCCAATTTCCAAATCCTTCAGCGAGATCCCCTGGCTGAAGAGCATTCGAATGATGTAGTGGTCGGGTTGGACTAAGAGCCCTGCCGGATCGCGGAAGGGCTGATTCCGCGCAAACCATGCCGCCTGCGTGTGCCCGTGTGGACTAACAATAGGCAGCGTTCGCACATGCTCATAGAGCGTCCTGGCTATCGTTCGTGTCGCAGGGTCAGTAGGAAATAGACGATCTGGATGGATCAGCATGACTCCGACGGTACGTCGGCCCCTCACATCGACGAATGGCGATGCAGCAGCGCAGATTCAGACCACCAGCATACACGTCATCGTTTGCTTTCGTTAGCAGCTTGGAGAAAAGGCGGTATTCATATCGAGTCGAAATCGCACGCCTAACTTGATTTCTGCAAGGAGGGATCTTGGGGTGCATTAGGCTCTGATTCACAGACCGTATAATCAGTTGGAATGCGGCTTCTTTTCGACATCTTCGGGCAAACCTTGCGTACGCTGTGGGGACACAAACTACGGTCGTTTCTGACCATGTTTGGTATTGCCTGGGGAGTGTTTTCATTGTTGCTGCTGGTAGGGCTGGGTGAGGGGTTTCGATCGGGAAACAAAAAGCAGTTCGATACGCTGGGCGAGAACGTGATGTTTATCTGGTCGGGCCGGGCCCCGGCAGTGCAAGGGAGCTTTACGGCTCTGCGGCAGTACTACCTCACGTACCGCGATTATCTGGATATTTTGCGAGAGTGCCGGAGCGTGGGAGCGGCAGCCCCAGTCGTTTCACGAAACGACATCCGGGCGGTGAGCGATTTTTACCAGGCCAGCGGGCAGATCAATGGTGTGCTCCCGATGTTTAACCAGATTCGTTACTTGCCGATTCAGGAAGGGCGCTGGCTGGATGCGATGGACGATGCGCAGAAGCGGCCGGTGATTGTGCTGGGTGACGAGGCGCGACGGACGTTGTTTTCCGGCCGGCCGGCGGTGGGCAGCACGATTCTGCTGAATGGGGTGCGGTTTCAGGTGGTGGGAACGCTGCAGCGCATTGGACACGGGGACAACAATAACCAGAATCTAAAATGCTTTGTGCCCTACAGCACGATGCATGAGTATTTTCCGCCGATGAATGTAGGCGAGGCGGAGAATGTGATCTCTCTAATCGAGTATCAGCCGAAATCGCGCGCCCTGCACGAAACAGCGCAGCAGGAAGTTCACCAGGTAATCGCGCGGAATCATGGCTTCGATCCTAACAACCCGGATTCATTCGACGAGTGGGATACGGTGAATACTGTGGACCAGGTGGGCAAAATTTTTGACGCTATGAATGTCTTCTTGGGAAGCGTAGGACTGGTGACTCTTGGACTGGGAGCGATTGGGATCATCAACATCATGCTCGTAGCGGTCGCTGATCGGACGCAGGAGATTGGATTGCGGAAGGCTCTGGGAGCCACCAATGCGAGCATCATGTTTCAGTTTTTTGTGGAGGGCGCTTTTTTGACATTATTGAGCGGAGTCGCCGGGATTGCTGCAGCGGCCGGAGTGATGGCGGTGTTATCGGGAGTGTCGCTGGGCGAAGGATTCGATCCACCGAAGCTGGTAGCGCGGACTGCGGCTTTGGCGGTGGCAGCGCTGGCAGTTGCAGGGGTGGCGGCGGGATTGTATCCAGCGCGGCGGGCGGCTCTGCTCCAGCCGGTCGAAGCGCTCCGGAAAGAGTAGCGAGTTGCGAGTGTCGAGATAATCTTCGGCGCGGGCCGGCAGAGGAAACACAGAGGACGCTTGGAATACAGGGGAAAGAAAAACCATGCATCGGGATTTGTTAGGACAGGCGTTCGCGGCGATGCGGCATGACTTGCGCAAGACTACGCTGACCATGGCGGGGATGGCGTGGGGGATTGCGACGGTGGTGTTGCTGCTGGCGTACGGGAACGGGTTCGGGCGGGCGATTGAGAATATTTTTCAGAGTTTTGGGGCGACCGCGGTGGGGATATTTCCGGGACGGACGTCGCAACAGGCCGGGGGTAATAAGGCGGGTGTGCAGGTGCGCTTTACAAACGACGATATCGAACTGCTGAGAAATAATGTGCCGCTTTGCAAGCACGTAGTGCGCATGTCGCAGAAGGATTCGTCGGTGCAGAACGGAAACCGGACGTTCACGATGCCGGTGGTGGGGATGGATGCGGCGATCGAAGAGATATGGAATCTGGACATGGGCGAGGGGCGCTTTCTCGACGATGAGGACAACGATCGGCACCGGCTGCTGGCTGTGATTGGTTCGGAGGCGAAGGACAAGCTGTTCTCGGGGATGCCGGCGGTGGGGGAGAATATCCGAATCAATGGCGTGGAGTTCCAGGTGGTGGGAGTGGTGAAGCCACGCATGCAGGAAGGCGATGACGACGATAACCGAACGATCTACATTCCCTACAACGCGATGAATGTCCTGAAGGACAATCATTATCTGGACGGGATCTGGATGGATTCGCAGGGGCTGGATCATGACAAGCTGGACCAGACGGTACGGGACACACTGGCGGCGGCGCACAATTTCAAGGCGGACGACAAGCGGGCGATTTCGGTGTTCGACGCACAGAAGCAGCTGTCGCAGTTCGGGATCATTTCGTTGGCGCTGAAGATCCTGCTGGGATTTATCGGCTCACTGACGCTGGGAATTGGCGGGGTGGGGCTGATGAACATGATGTTGGTTTCCGTAACCCAGCGGACGCGCGAAATTGGAGTGGAGAAGGCACTGGGAGCGCGGCGGAGAGATATCCTGTTTCAGTTTCTGGCGGAGGCGATGGCGATTACGGCTGTGGGGGGGACACTGGGGATTGCGCTATCGTATGTGGTCTCGGTATCGCTGGGACGGATCACGTTTTATAGCGCCATGGCGAAACATGCGGAGGCGGGGGACATCCGGCTGATTGTGTCGCCGATGATTCTGCTGGTGGCGGTCGGGATCTTGGCGGTGGTGGGGGTGGTCAGCGGCATGGTGCCGGCGATGCGGGCGGCGGGATTGGATCCGATTGAGGCGTTGCGGTACGAGTAGCCAGTAACTAGTACCAAGTACCTAGTACCGAGCAGATAGCATTGAGCTGCATGACATCATCCGATGACATTTTGAGTTTGGCTCCGCCCCGGGCGGATGCGCGAGTGGCATACGGCAACGATGCGAATCAGTTTATAGATTTGCGAATGCCCAAGGCGGGCGGGCCGCATCCTGTCGCTATTTGCATTCATGGCGGGTACTGGCGGGCCAACTACGATCTGGAATATTTGGGGCACGTGTGCGTGGCATTGGCGGCGAAGGGGATTGCGACCGCTAATCTGGAATACCGGCGCGTGGGGAATGCGGGTGGAGGATGGCCGGAAACGTTTGAGGATATTCGCACGGCGTATCAATTCCTGTTGCAGAATGCGCTGCGGTACCGGTTCGATACGCAGTGTTTGATCGTGCTCGGACACTCCGCCGGAGGTCAACTTGCACTTTGTTTAGCCGCGCGTGAGACGGGAATAAATGTGGCGATTTCTCTGGCCGGTGTTGTGGATTTGCAGCGTGCCTACGAGTTGCATTTGAGTAACGATGCCGTGGTGGAGTTTCTGGGTGGGACGCCGGCGGAAGTGCCGGAGCATTATCGGGAAGCGGACCCCATGAAGCTGGCGATTCATACCCGGCAGTGGCTGGTGCACGGTGCAGACGATGACATTGTGCCGAGGGAGATCAGCAGAGATTACGTGAAGGCGAAAGGGAAGAGTAAGGAAGAAGCGCGCTTAGTTTCGATTCAGAGGGCGGGGCATTTTGAGGTGGTGGATCCGCGATCGCGCGCTTGGCCCGAGGTTGAGAGGGTTCTCGTAGACGGCGTCAGAAAACCTTAGCCGCGGAAGGTACGGTCAATACACGGCAAGACCTCAGTCGCTGAGAACTCTGCCGATCAGGCGACTTTGGACTTACGTTTCTTTGAAGTCGATCGAGGGCGGCCAGCGGAATGTTCGGGATTGCTTCCAGGCTCAGGGAAGTCAGAGCCGGCATCTTTCAGGATCGGATCCTGATCGCGATGGCCGAGTTGGCTCGCCATTCCCGCGTTTCCATCGTGATGATGCTGTTCTGCTTCAGTTGCGCCCTTGGCGCGGTCGGGATCGTTATCAGAAATTTTGGTCATACGGCCCCCCTGTGTCGAACAGAACTGCGTAGGCAAACCTCATCTGAGTTATTCGCCGGAATGGCCGGCGGGTGAAACCCCCAGTTTGCGCAGGCGCTCGCGGGCCTGGAGAGCCTCCGGGGAACGCGGATAGCGCTGGATCACGTGGCGGAGTTCCGCGACTCCGTCTTCCTGCTTGCCGAGTTCGATGAGCGAGAAACCCTTTTTCAACTGAGCGGAAGCAACCTTGCTTCCGGTTGGAAAATTCTGCAGGACCTCATCGTAGCTCTGCGCGGCCTGCTGATAGTTTCCTTGACGAAATTGAATTTCACCGAGATAGAAGTAGCAATTTCCAGCGAGATCGGTGTTGGGGTAGAACTTGATGTAATCGGAAAACTCCTGGATGGCAAGGTCGTTCTTGGCCCCGTTGTAATCGCGCAAGGCGTTGTTGTAGAGAACATCGGGTGGGGGCGCCTGGGACTGAGCCTGTTGCTGCGCTTGTTGTTGAGCCGCCGTGGCTGCCGCGCTCTGCTGCGACGATTGCATGTCTTCGAGTTGTTTGCTGAGTTTGGCGAGCCGGGCCTTGAGTTCGTCGAGACTGTCGTTGAGCGCTTGGATCTGACCAGAGAGTTGGTCGACGTGCGAGGCCGAATCGCCCTGTTGTTTTTGCAACGTGGATTGCAGGGTGCTGACGGCGGCAGCAACCTTGTTGACGGCGTCGGTGTCGCGTTCGACCAGATTGTTCATGACGCCCATGCGCTCGTCGAAGCTGCGCTGCATGGCGGTCATCTGCTCCTGCAGTTGCTGGACCTGAGTTTGCAGTTGAACCATTTCTTTGCTCACGCCCCATGCGGGCATGGTGGCGAGGCAAAGGGTAGCGAGAAGGGCTAACGGAGAGCAGCCGGGTCGTAGTTTCATAAGCAAAGGTTTCCTGAAACCATTCTAGATGGATTGAGGGCAGTGTGGGTTGTGAAGTGTTGGCCGAGAACATGGAAAGTCAGGGGCGAAGGTTTCTCCGCCCCTGACCGGAAATGACCAACTACTTCTGATAGACGAAGTGGCCACGGCGATTCTGCTGCCAGCACGCTTCGTTTTCTTCCATGCAGAACGGCTTCTCCTTGCCATAGCTGATGGTCTTAATACGGCTGGCGCTGACTCCAGCCGCCGCCAGAGCGTTTTTCACAGAGGAGGCACGCTGATCGCCCAGGGCCAGGTTGTATTCAGTTGACCCGCGCGAATCGCAATGTCCCTCGATTGTGAAGTTGATACCAGCATGCTGGTTGAGGAACTGAGCATCCGCCTGGATGTCAGCCTGTTGATCCGGGCGAATATCAGACTTGTCATATTCGAAATAGATATCCTTCACGCTCTGGCCGAAGAGGTCTTCGTCCGTGGGTGACGGAGTGGTTGTCACCGGAGCGGGCGCCATAGTTACCGTGAGGCGCGTAGTGGCGTCCTGCGTTCCGCCGGCACCTTTGGCCGTGAGGTGGTAAGTGGTGGAAGCAGCCGGGCTGACCTGTTGCGATCCGTTGGCCTGAACAGCGCCGATTCCGTCGATAGAGACGTCGGTAGCGTTGGAGGTCTGCCAGGTCAGAGTCGCGGACTGGCCCGTCTGAATGGTATCGGGACTGACGGAGATGGAAGCCGTAGGTGAAGGCGGTGGCGGTGGTGGTGGCGGCGGTGGTGGAGCTGCTTTCTTCTTGCAGGCTCCGAGCATGAGTACCGCGCTCAGTGCGATGATGGTGGCTACAGACTTGAAAAGTTTACGTTTCATGTTAATCCCCTTCACGTTAAATCCTCCTGCGAGCTCGAAATCGGTTTCGAGTTCAGACGAAGTGTTTTATTTCCAACTCCAGTTCGGTTGCGAATTACGTCCTGTAAAGGTCAACTGATGGAGCTTGGTGCCATCCGCCAGCATCTCCCAGATTTCTTCTTTGCCGGAGCGGCTTGACTGAAAAACGATGTGGCGGCCGTCGGGGGCCCACCAGGGAAAATCATTGCGGCCGCCGTCATGGGTGAGTTGCACCCATTGCTTGCTGGCGATATCCATCAGATAAATGTCAGAAGAGCCCGGTTCTCCGGGACCATACTTACGGATCCAGGCGAGGGTGAGAAATTGACCGTTCGGGGACCAGTTCGGCGAAACCGCATAGCCCTGGTCGGTCATACGCTGCTGGTTGGCGCCATCGGCCTCCATGGTGTAGACCTGAGGCAATCCGGTGACGCCACTGACGAAGGCGATTTGAGCGCCCGTCTTGCGATTCCACGTCGGCGAAACGTCCGGCCCTCTGCCGGTCGTCATGGGATGAAGGTTTGCGCCGGAAGCATCGCAAACGTAAATTTCTGAGTGACCACCGCGCGAGGATGAGAATGCCAGACGAGCGCCATCGGGCGACCATGAGGGCGCGAGATTGGTGCCCCCGAAATGCGGAAAGCTGACCGAGCGGTTGAGATCGCTAGAGAACATCAAGATCTCCCATCCCGATTTGGTTAAAGAACTGAAAGCGAGGCGCGAACCGTCGGGCGAGATGCGGGGTGAAAGCGAGATGGAGGCCTGGTGAGTGACCTGACGCTGGTTGGAACCGTCGTAATCCATCACCCAGATTTCTTTGTGGCTGGAGCGGTCGCTGACGAAATAAATCTTGCTTTCAGCGATGCCGGCGATACCCCCGCCAAGTCGGGAGATGATTTCATCCGCAAATCGATGGGCGATGACACGGGCCGCGTCGTCGGTAGGAACGTCGGTGTATTGTTTGCCGATCACCAGCGGCGATGCCGCGTTCTTTACGTCGTAGAGCCAGCCTTGCACGGTGAGTTTGCCCGCAGCGACACCGAGGTTGCCGAAGGCCAGCATGGCGGCGTTGGGAGGAGGAGAATTCCACACTCCGAACGTCACCTCGGGCGGTTGGCTGGGCACCTGCAATGGATAAAAGCTTTTGGAGATGAGTTCGACGACCCCGGAATTATCGAGGTCGTTCCAGAACGTATCGTTGAAAGTCTTAAGGAGAGCAGTGTTCTGCGGGTCGCTGTCGGAAGGCTTAAAGTCGGGAACCGCGAGCCGAACCTTCTCAACGCCGAGTCCGGAGCCGGTGCGAACCCAATCCTGAGCGGAGGAACTGGAGGCAAGCGCCAGAACCAGGACGAGAAGGAAGCTCAACCCGTAAACCCCTGGGGGGCTACTAACGAGCGAGCTTTGTCTATGGCTATCGTCCATCCGTTTGGAGCCGTTACGCGTGCCCAGGAAACAGTATCCAGCGAACGACAATATCGTAGTCCGATATGTTCTCTTTGGCAAGTTACTCTCAATCATACTCACGAATGTGGAACCTCAAGAATAATCAAGGAACTAAGTAATCTATCGTTTGTAATCAAACCAGTACTCCACCGAAATCTTGCTGCCGCTATAGTCGGGTGGCAGGGACCCGAAGGTGTCGATGCGCTGCAGGGCCCGGACGGCCGACACATCGAGCGAGGGTACACCACTGGACTGCTCGACCTGCACGTTATAAGGATGACCGTCATGAGCAATGTCGAAGGTGATGTAGACGCGCTGCGCGGTGGTGATCCGCGGATCGACTTCGTACTTCAGCCAGTTCTCGGAAACTTTCCGTTGAATCACTTGCACGTACCAGCCATATTTCGTGCCGAAATCGCCACCACCGCCGGTAACGCCGAATCCGCCCTTGGCCCCGCCCGCTGCGAAGCTGCCGTAAGGGCCGCTGACGGGACCGCCCTCACCGAAGGCCACCTGGTTGGTTTCTTCCTCGGGCGCGGGCTCTGGCTTTGCTTTGGTCGGCGTGGACGCCTTCTTTGGCTTGACTTTGGAATTCTTGCCCTGGATTTCGATGGCGTCGGGTTCCTTCTCTTCAACTTTTGGCTGAGATTTGGTGACGCCCTTGGATTCATTAGCAAGAACGTTTTGGGTTGGCGCACGTGTGCTGGGTAAGGGAACTGAGCTGACCAGAGTTACGCCCATGGCGTCGCCTCCGCCGCCGGTGCCCCAACCTTGGCCCCGCGCTGCTGTGAAGACAAAGGAATAAAGCACGATGAAAGCAGTAACCGCAATGTGGAAGCCAGCCGACCAGCCGAGGGCGCGTGGCCAACTATCGTGCTCGAAAAATATCTCAGCGTTTTGCGCCATTTTCTTCCAGAGGCTGAGTGACGATGCTTACATTGGTGATGCCCGATTGCTTGACCGCGTCCATGACCGTGGCGAAAGCGCCGAAGGGGACGTTCTCATCGGCACGAATAAAAATAAACTGGTTGCGAGGATCTCGAATTTTCTGGCGAAGCCGGGCGGCGATCTGGTTGATATTAATGGCATCATTGCCCAGAAAGACGCGTTGATCCTTGTTAATAGTGATCACGGTCCGTTCTTCCGTGATCTCCTTGACGGTGCGGGTCTTGGGAACAGTCACTTCGATGCCCGACTGCAGAATCGGAGCAGTCACCATAAAGATGATGAGGAGGACCAGAACGACGTCAACCAGCGGAGTGATGTTGATATCGGCGAGGGCAGTTTGGGTGCGGCCGTTGGACGAAGTAAAGGCCATTAACGCCTCACTTCGGCCGGAGCTTGGGGCTGGACACTCTCGATGGCATTCAGCACTTCAAGGGAAAAATCATCCCCGCGAGCGGCGAAGACGCGAATGGAATTGCCAATCAGGTTGTAGGCGATAACAGCAGGAATGGCGGCGGCCAGTCCGGCGGCGGTGGTGATAAGAGCTTCGGAGATGCCGGGAGCGACGGCTCGAAGGGTTGCGCCGCCCGCTGTGCCCAGGCCATGGAACGCATCGATGATGCCCCAGACCGTGCCGAAAAGACCGATGAACGGGGTGACGGCGGCAGTGATGGCGAGCCAGGGAACGTTGCGCTCAAGGCGCGTGATTTCTTCCGAGGCCCCGATTTGCATGCCGCGCTGCACCGCCGTAAGGCTGCGAAGCGTGGCACCGGGATTCGAAATTTGGCGCTTGTATTCCTGGTAGCCGCCCTCGAAAACGCCGACCAAGGGGCTGGGACGGAACTGATCGGCAACGGTGGCGAGGTCCTGCATGCGCTGGGCTTTGCGAAAAGCGCGTAGAAAGCGTCCGCTTTGCACGCGGGCGCGGCGCAGCAAGCTCCATTTGGTCAGGATGATGGCCCAGGAGATCAAGCTGAAGGCCAACAACGTAAGCAGGACGAATTTGGCGACCGGACCCGTGCTGGAAACGAGATCAAGGATTTCGCCGCCGACGAAAAAGGCAGAGTATAGGAGCGGTTGCATCTTTTGGGGAATACCTTGAAACGATTATAGATGATTAGAGTGGCTACCTTCGCGGGACGTATCCGAAACATAACGTCGGGAGTCTGATCTCGCCCATCCATTTCATAAAGTATTTTGCCTGATATACGCCGGGGCGGACAGTGACATCCAACAGAAGCACGGTCTGGAAACTTTTCCGGGAGGAAATGAATGGCGAATTACGGAATGCTGCGAAACTATCGCTTCACGGATGAATCCGAAGACATCCGCGGGGCCAAGGTGTATGGTCTGGACGACGAAAAATTGGGAAAGATTGACGATGTAATTTTCGACCACACCACCGGATTGATTCGCTACGTGGTGGTCGATACGGGCGGATGGCTGACGACCAAGAAGTTTATTGTGCCGGCAGAGCGCCTGCGGGCTTCTGCCAAGCATGATGACGACTTTTCAGTGGAACGGACCAAGCCACAGATTGAGAATTTTCCGCCGTACTCGGAGACTGACTTGGAATCCGATGAACAATGGTCAGGTTATGAAGGGCGCTATCGCTCAAAGTGGGAAGCCGATCCGGTAATGCACCGGGCAGGGACCGACCGGAACCTAACGCCGACTATGCAGCAGATGCCAGAGAATTCGCCTTCGGCACGGGCGGCAGCTGCTCCGGATGCTGATGCGAGAGGAATTGGTGACGCCGACATCGAGGACACCGAATTTCATTGAGCCCGGATTTGCCGCTGGGACCAGTACGGTGGAAATCGATACCAGCGCGGTTGGGATTGGCCCTCGATGGGACACATTCCAGGATCGCTTGCGCGAACGGCGAAAGGAAGTGATCGGCACGGGAAGAGGCACCGAGGACGAGTACCGAAGAGCTGGCTAGATTAGGTACGTGTTGCTACGGCTTAGGCTGTGGCTTCTTGGTTGCGCTAGACATTCCCCGGTATCAAGATTTCGGGGAATTAATTCGGTCGAGTTTTTGAGGGATCGGATAGGGCGATTAATTTGCCCAGGGGATAGTCTTCCTGAGAAATGGGAATCTCAGGTTGAGGGTTGATTATGGTGAGGACGTCGCCGCTGTGAACTCCTTGTACCCGGAGGCGGTCATTCTCCACCCCGACGACCCTGTATTTTTCGTCAAAAATTGACATAGGAATGGTTTGGCTTCTCGTTAGATGCTCGATGAACCTCAGGCGATGCTGGGAAATCGCAAGCGGAGTCCAAAGGTGCCGAAGTCGGACAAGGATGACGAATACGGGGGATCATAGGCGAATTTCGATATGAACTGCTGTTACGTGGGACGGCCTGCCAATTCTCTCTCCGCACCGCGGAACAGGGATCGCAAAGCTTTCACGACAGCACGAACCAGGATGGTGATCACCGCCAGCAAAACTGTGACAATAGTAGCGGCAGCATAGGGATGGCGCGTAGCGAGCCAGGTGAGGCTCACAGCCAGAACGTCTTCACCTAAACTCAGCGCGATGTTTGAAACAGGTTCTGGAGATGGCGTGATGGCCGCTCGCAGCGCTGTCTTGCCCCCGTGAGCCGCGAGGGCGATGGCAGCTCCCAACAAAGCAGCCAGCAGTTGCTGCCCGGGGCTGAGCTGCCGTGTAGCTCCGTAGGCGAGCCAGGCGGCTACTGGAACGCGAACGAAAGTGTGAAGAGCGCTCCACAGCAGATCGAACGCTGGGATCTTGTCGGCAAAAAACTCGATCACGAATAGGGCTGCGCTGACGGCAATAATCGGCGAGCTTTCGAGTGATTGCAGCGCTGGAGGAAGAGGCACATGTCCAAAACGAGCCAGCAAGCCCAAGGCAGCCACGGTCGCATAGACATTCAGGCCGGAAGCAAAGGCGACAGCTGCCACCACGGCGAACAGTTCGGGGAGCGGAATGTGTAACCAGTCCAGCATGCAAAAAAGGAAGGGCCGCCATTCAGCGGCCCCCTAGAAAACCGATTTTCAAGTTTTCGCTTATAGCGTGGATTCGATCTCGAAGCCCCAAGCCTCCAATAGAGGCTCCGGGATGTACTTGGAATTCTTGTTTCGACGCGCCCACTCCCGCAAACGAGTTGAGCGCAAATATTGGTCGGGGGTGAGCTTGTACTCGCGCACCACCTGTTCAAACTCCGTAATGGTAGGGACGACCGGCCCTATTGGCTCGGGTTTACCCCAGTTTGGATTTCCGCGTCGCTTCGCCATGGACAAATGCCTTTCGTACGAATGGGGGATCAACTCAAAATCAAGAAAATCCTCTATGTATATGATTCTCCGAGCGCTCCAGGGATTCAAGGAAAGGAAGCCCACTCTCAGACGACGAGTCGAACTTAGCGTCTGGTAGCTAAAAGCGAAATCGGAGACTGAGTATATTAGGACAGGGCTCAACCGAAGTCAATCACAATACACCCGGTCACAATGCACCCGGTCGACTTTATATATTCAGTCTAACTCATTGTCTTTATTGATTTTGCAATAAGCCTTAAACTCGGCAGTCTCGATTTGGGCAGGGAGTTCTTGAGCCTCGTCATTTCGGACAAGGCAAGGGGAATGCACGAGCGGTTACAAACGTAACATTGACGGAAGGAGCGTCATTGCCTGACCCTGAGAGGCCGGCATAGAGTTGAAGGTAATTTCTTGAGGATTTCAGGCTGGATACCGGTCGCGGAGGGATTTAAGGGCGGGCTATGACTTTGAAGTCGTTGTTGCTGTGTTCGGACGATAAAATCGTGCGCGTGCTGCGCCGCACCTTGGGTGACCTCGACATTGGGGTCGAACATTGTGCGAATGCGGAGGCAGCTTTGCGCCATCTGACTCGGGACCGGTACGAGGCAATCATTGTAGATTGTGCAGGACCGGGTGCAGCCGATGTGCTCCGAGGAGCCCGAACGGCGCCATGCAACAAGCGCGCGGTCGCGGTCGCAATTCTGGACCCCGAGACCGGACTGCGGTCGGCATTTGATATTGGAGCGCACTTCATCCTGTACAAGCCCGTCTCAGCTGAGCGCGCGAAGTCGAGTTTTCGCGCGGCGCGAGCCTTGATGAAAAGGGAACGCCGGCGCAACTCCCGAGTACCGGTACACATGCTCGTAGAGATGGCGAATGCACAGTCGGGAGCGCGATTCAAAGTGAACACTACTGATGTCGGTGAGGGTGGACTGGCGATCTCGCTTCCACGACGCAGCAAGCCCCAGGGGCGATGGAATTTGTCGTTCACTCTTCCGGGGTCGGCCACGCGATTGGAGGTGCCCGCGGAGTTTGCCTGGGAGGGAAGCGGCACGCAGGTGGGATTGCGTTTTCTGGATCCATCCCCGCAAGTGGCACATCAGTTGCGCGGATGGATTGAACGCAACGCTCCAGAAACCGAAAAAGATGATCCTCCGGTCAGCGGTCAGCTTACGGACTTGAGCCTAGGTGGCTGTTACCTCGAGATCACTTCGCCATTCCCGGTTTCTACTCGGGTGACACTTTCGATGCGGGCTGCGGGAGTGGAACTCCGATCCGAGGGCGTGGTTCGAGTGATGCATCCGGACAAGGGGATGGGCGTAGAGTTTACCCAAACCACCGCCGAGCATCGCGCTTTGCTGGAAAGCTTTCTAAGCAGGCTGGCAGAAAACCCCGACACCATGCCGGAATTGATGGTTGAACCGGAAGGTTTAGAAAACGAGACGACGCAGAGCTCAAAAACTGTTTCCCAATCAGGCCATACGGAAGATCCGTTGCTTGATCTTTTCCGCAACTCCGCTGGGATCGCGGCTGAGTCGTTTGTGGAGATGCTGCGCAAGCAGCGAGGGCTCAGCGCCACTGCCTCCTGAGCGCTGACAGGCCTTCATTCCCATCGCGATTATTGCTGCAGCGGAACCCCTTCCGCCGCTCCACCTTTTACCAGATCAGTCTTCACTGTTGATTTCTGATTGGACACTAAATCAATATCTGTTTCGAAGGTCTGGTATCCCGGCAAGCTGATGGTGATCTTGCGCTTGCCAGGCGTAACGAGCAAGGCTCTGCCGATGCCTCCGAACTCGGCGACATGACCCACGAAGACTCCGTCGACAAATACGGCGGCGCGATTGGGATTTACTTCCAACTTGATCTCAGCTGTGATTCGAGGTAGTTGAACCCGAGTGTCTTTCTCCAACTTTACGTTGAGGGTCTGCGTTTCTCCCGCCCGCACCATCACCTTCTGAACAGAATCCACATATCCGCCCTGGCGAATCGTAATTTCGTGTTCTCCCGGAAGAAGGAGAATTTTCTTCGATCCCTTGAGTTCCCGCAGATAGCCTACGTATTGACCATCGATCCAGACGCCTGAAGTTTCCTCCACCTTTGTAGCGCCCATGAGGTCAACCTGGCCAAGAACTCCGTTTCCTGCGTGCAGGGGGTCGGTACGGACATCAGAAAGCCTAGGAGCGCCAGCAGACACACCACCACGCACCTGTTCGAAAGAGAATTCATCAGAGCCTCCAAGGTGTTGTTGAGATGCTGAATCATAAAGAAGAGTAGCCGGTGAGAACGGCTGGGACAAGGGCCGTGAGTACAATGCCCTTAGCGCAGGATTAACTGGTGCGCTAGGATCGCGAGCCGAGATAACGAAATTGGCAAACGGATATCCACTTTGTCAAAGCTCAGGTGCTAGTGAAATGGCCTGTTTAGGACTTACGCTTTAGCGCATTTCTTAGCGCACGCAGAGCGTACATGGCATCATCCAAGGCATCCCGCTCCACTTCAACATCAGAACCTGTCTTCTGGTAAAGTTCCCGCGTGCGCGCAACAATTGCGTCTTCCGCGTCAGTAAGTTCCCTCTCGCTTGCAGGCGTGTTCATTTTCAGAAGAGCTGACCGATACTTACTTCGCCATTCGCTAGGGTCCATAACTAACCCCGAAGGTCGCCCTGTCACCGCCTTCCATGTCTTAATTAAATTCGAAACGCGAACTTACCTCATGTCTGTGGCGCCAGATACATCCCCCTATGAGTATGGTCACACTACGGGCACTCCTATCTTCTGACATGGAGAAGCGCTGACGAGGGCTCCGGCGTAGGGTATGATTCAGCGGCTGAAAGGTGTTGGGGCGAAAGGGAGCGCTCCTGAAATGAGGAACTTAATCGCCCCTGGCCTCTGGCTTGGACTATTGGCAACTGTGCGGTTAAGCAACGCACAGGAACAACCCTCAAAGTTCGAACTGTATGGTAGGTACTACTGCGTGCGCTTCAATATCGACGCCAATCTCCCCGGAGTAGCGCCCTCGGCGTCCTACAACCGATACGGGGGAGGCGGCCAGTTCGAATACAACGCCAATAATTGGCTCGGTGCGGTGGGAGATCTGGCGGGGTATGGGGCGACCAATACCATAAATGGTGCATTGGTCGGAGGAGCATTTACCTACCTTTTCGGACCCCGAGTGAATCTCAGGCAGGGCAAGGTTACGCCGTTCGCTCAGGTCCTCTTCTGAGGCATTCGCACAACCGATGGGATTGGCGAATCGGGACCAGAAAATAATTTCGCGATGACGGCGGGCGGCGGTATTGATTTTAAAGTGTCCAGGCAACTTTCTGTTCGTCCCGTGCAGGCCGAGTACCTCGCGACGAGATTGCCCAATGGTCTCAACAACCGCGAGAACAATCTGCGGATCGGCGCGGGGATCATTTTGCGCCTCGGCAAGAAATAGCTTGACTATGGTGGTTACGTGCGGTCGCGAGCGATGTTTGCTGCCATGTCGTGTCCGCGCCCACAACCAATTGGACGAATGAAATCGCTGGTGCACCTTGGATTGCGTTATGCGATAGCCAACATTTTCTTCTGCGCCTGCGCCACGAGGCTTTCGAACTGCGCGTGATCCAGGCAAACCGCATGCTGCCCATAGCGGGCATCCTTGCCGACCACGTGCCAGTAAGGCATCCAGTAGAACTGCTTGCTCTCCTGAGTTCCTTGCAACACAACCAGGAACGGATAGTAAGTGACTTCCTCTTCTTCCTCTCCCAGCCATGACTCCAGTTTTTCAGGAAGGAAGGCGTGCACCACCTGGAAGTCCCCATCGCCGAGACCCAGCTGAAAGTCGAGGGACACATGTAACTCCCTCGGATTTCCGCAGGCCGAACAATTTTCCGGATCGGACTTGGAAAATTCGTATAGAGCATCGAAGAGCCTTTGGGAGGTAGAAACTTTCCCGTGACACTGCGTACAGTAATAATATTGCGCCGCCATCTTTGCGCCTCCTTGTCCCTTCCCGTGTTGAAGGTATTCGCAAGCTTAAGCAGAACAGCGAACTACACTTCTGTCCGTATGTTTGGTCACATGCTGCTGTGACCCACGTCGTCGCCTCCCTTGTCGCCGCAGGATACTCTAAAGCGTTTCGAGGGGAGCGCCCGTGCGCCAGATCGTTCAACAGTTGTGGCCGGAAATCGACTGGATTGAGAATCTCGAACTGCGCGAGCAGGTTACGCAAGTCTGGATAAAAGCTCTCGAACGCAGCGCTCTCCAGCCAAGAGATCTACAGCAGATTCCTTTCACACTGCTGGTGCCGAACTGCCCGATCACATTCATGGAACATAAACGCTGCGTGGTGCACATTGCGCGCGCGGGCGCTTTGGCCATGCAGGAATTCATGGGCCGTACCCTACCCATAGATTCGGACACCGTCATCGCCGGCGCGATTCTCGCCGACGTGGGCAAGCTGTTGGAATACGAACTTGGACCCGATGGCAAGAGCCGGCAAAGCGAGCGCGGCGAAGCGTTGCGTCATCCCTTCACCGGAGTTGCACTGGCTCTCGAATGCGGCATTCCCGACGCGGTTTGCCACATCATTGCAGCTCACGCCGGCGAGGGCGACCTGGTCAAACGCACCACCGAGGCTTTCATCGTGCATCACGCCGACTTCATGGCGTTCTTGCCCTTCAAGAATCCCAGGAACATCAAGCTGAAGTCCTAAGGAGAATTCCTTGTCCACCAAATCGATTGCCCCACCGAACCAGACCCTGACCGCGAAGATCTCCCGTTGGGCCGCCGGTCTGCAATATAAGGATCTCTCGCAAGATGCGATCTACCAAGCGAAACGTTTCCTGCTTGATTCCATCGGCTGCGCCCTCGGCGGTTACCAGCAGCACGACGTGAAGGTCGCACTGGAGGTCCTCCGTGAGGTCGCAGGACGTGGCGCGGCCACGGTGATTGGCACGGGCGAGCGGGTGGACCCCGTTTCCGCTGCTCTGGCCAACGCGCTGATGATCCGCTGCATGGATTACAACGACATCTATTGGAAGCAGGACCCCTCGCATCCGTCCGACATTTTTCCGGCCGCGCTGGCCTGCTGCGAGCGCGCCGGGAGCGGCGGGAAGGAATTGATTGTCGGCTTGGTATTGGGCCACGAGTTCGAAATGCGCCTTTGCGAGGCGGCATTCCCCGGCATCCGCGAGCGGGGATGGCATCACGCCACGTTGACCGCATTTGTTTCGCCCATCGTGGCAGGCCGAGCGCTGCATCTTTCGTGGGAGCAGATTCAAAACGCCATCGGCATTTCCGCCAGCCGCCACTGCACACTGGGCGCGGTTACTGCCGGCAAACTGACCATGATGAAAAACACGGTCGACCCGATGGCAACGCAGAGCGGCGTGTTTGCGGCGCTGCTGGCGGAAAAAGGTTACACCGGCCCCGAGCACGTCATAGACGGCAAGGAGGGGTTGACTTACGTCTTCGGTCCGGAATGGAAATTGCATCTTCTTACCGATGGCCTCGGCGAGACTTGGCGCATCACGCGATGCGGAATGAAGGCCTTTCCTTCCGAAGCTCTCACTCACACGCCCATTTCGGCGGTGCTCGATCTGGTGAAGACGAATGATCTGCATCCCGAGCAAGTGGAGAAGATTCAAATCCGGTCACTGGCGCGGGCTGCTGATATTCTTTCTGACCCCAGCAAGTACGACCCACACACCAAGGAGACGGCGGATCATTCGCTCCCCTACGTCATTGCAGCAGCACTGGTGGACCGGCAGGTTACTCCCGTGCAATTCACTTCGGAAAAGATCATGGACGCAAAGATACGCGCGCAACTAAGAAAGGTGGAAGTAGTTGCGGATCCGGCGATTGAGAAAGTGTTTCCCGCATTACAAAGAGTGATTGTGAATATGACAACTAGCGATGGACGTACGTTCAGCAAACAGCTTGACTTTCCCAAAGGCGATCCGCGCAATCCGCTCACGGATCAGGAGGTGGAAGAGAAATTCGGTGCGCTCGCGGAAGGCGTGCTTTCGGCTGGGGCCCAGAGAAAACTCAAAGAGGCAATCTGGAATCTGGAAGACAGCGACTCGATTCGCAAGCTGATGGCGCTGATGAAAGCCGATGTTCGAAATCAGAAGAAGAGTTCGCAGACCAGAGGCAGAGTGAGATCGCGAGTGAATGGCAAGAAACGCCGAAAAACTGCATTGGTGTAGACCCATTTGTCGCGCGGCATTCGCGAGTCTCGTCGGAGTCCACTATGGCCCAGACCGTTGTTGAAAAGATCGCACAAGCTCACCTCGCCGAGGGGCCGCTGCGCCCCTTACGTGCCGGCGATTTTGTTTCCATCCGTCCCTTTCATGTGATGACGCACGACAACACGTCCGCCGTAATGAGTAAGTTCAAAGCTATCGGGGCGAAAAAGATCTGCGAACCTCAGCAGCTCGTCTTCGCGCTTGATCACGATATCCAGAACAGCGACGACGCCAACCTGAAGAAATATCGCTCCATCGAGGCTTTCGCCAAAGAACACGGAGTCGATTTCTATCCCGCGGGATCGGGCATCGGCCACCAGATCATGGTGGAACGCGGCTACGTTGTGCCGGGATCGTTCGTCGTAGCCTCCGACTCTCACTCCAATATGTACGGAGCGCTGGGTGCCGTTGGAACGCCCATTGTGCGAACCGACGCAGCTGCCGTGTGGGCTACCGGCGAATTTTGGTGGCAGATTCCGAGGTCCATCCAGGTTGTGTTGGAAGGCAAACTGCGTAGGAGTGTGACCGGCAAGGACGTGATCATTACCCTGTGCGGGCTTTACAACCACGATGAAGCGCTCAACGCAGCGGTTGAGTTCGTGGGCCCGGGCGTGGCCAGTTTGTCGATGGACGCACGATTTTCCATCTCGAACATGAGCACCGAGTGGGGACCATTGGTGGGATGGTTTCCGATCGATAACGTCACCATCGCGTACCTGCGCTGCGTCCACCAGCGCCTGCAGGAGTTCGGCATCGAGCGTTTCACGAAGAAAAATATTGATAAATGGGCTGCAGTTCCGCTACGGCCTGATTCCGATGCTGCCTACGCGGGGCGCATCACGCTTGACCTCGGAGAAGTGACGCCCCATGTTTCCGGACCCGACACGGTGCAGGTGATGCAGTCCCTTGCAGGCGTGGAGAAAAAGAGGGTACCCATCCAGAAGGCCTACCTGATCTCTTGCGCAAACTCACGACTGGAAGACCTGGAAGCCGCAGCCTGGGTCTTGTGCGGCAAGAGAGTTGCGCCGGGGGTGAAGTTGTACCTGGCAGCAGCCAGCACATGGGTGCAGCAAGAAGCCGAGAGACGCGGTATCTGGCAGACGCTGCTCGATGCTGGCGCGAATCCTCTGCCGCCGGGATGCGGGCCGTGCATCGGATTGGGAGTGGGACTGCTGGAAAAGGGTGAAGTTGGAATCTCGGCGACCAATCGCAACTTCAAAGGCCGTATGGGATCGCGTGATGCCCAGTGTTATCTCGCGAGTCCGGAAGTCGTCGCAGCCTCGGCTCTCGCGGGATATATCGCCGGGCCGCATTCATTCGAAGATGTCGCGCCGGTACGCCAATTCACGGAGTTTGCAGGGAATGGAAAGGGCGCGTTGGAAAAGGTAGAGATTCTTCCCGGTTTTCCCGAGCGGGTAACGGGCCGCCTGGTTTTCTTGCCGGAGGACAACCTGAACACGGACGCGATCTACGGAAAGGACTACACCTATCGCGACGACATGACTCCTCAGATGATGGCGGCAGTGGCCATGCAGAACTACGATCCGCAGCTTGCTCTACGCACTCACTTCGGCGATGTTATCGCGAGTGGCTTCAACTTCGGAACCGGATCGAGCCGTGAGCAGGCGGTTACCTGCCTTAAAGCGAAGGGGATTCCGCTCGTGATTGCAGCCAGTTTCTCGCAAACCTACCTGCGCAACGCATACAACAACGGGTTCCTGTGCGTGGAGGTTCCCGAGTTCATCGGGAGACTGCGCGAGCAATTTGCCAAAGAGATCGCCGCGAAGGGGAAAACGATCATTCCGGGTGAAGACCTGGAACTTGATTTCAAGTGCGGCACAATCGCGTGGCGCGGCGAGGAATTTATTTTTCCGCCACTGGGCACTGTGCCGCAGTCGCTGGTGATTGCCGGAGGCGTTGAGAACCTGGTTGCGAAAAGGCTGGGACTGACATAGAAAGGGACAAAGTCATGGCGAAATATACCGTGGTCACGATGCCGGGAGACGGAATTGGCAATCAGGTTCTGCCCGAAGCTCTGCGGCTTCTGAAAGCAGTCGGCTTTGATGCCCAATACATGCACGGCGACATCGGCTGGGAATGCTGGCGCCGAGAAGGCAACGCTCTGCCCGAGCGCACAGTCGAACTGCTGGCGAAACACAAGCTGGGCCTGTTCGGAGCCATCACTTCCAAGCCAAAAAAGGATGCCGAAGCTGAGCTCAAGCCCGAACTCAAAGGGAAGGGTTTCTCCTATTTCAGTCCGATCGTAACTATGCGCCAGCGCTTTCATCTTGACACCTGCATTCGGCCCTGCATCTCGTTTCCCGGCAACCCGCTGAACTTCATTCGCAAGAAGCCCGGTGGTGGATTCGAAGAGCCAACAGTGGACGTGGTTGTCTTCCGGCAGAATACCGAGGGCCTTTATGCCGGAGTCGAGTGGACTAATCCGCCCGAACCGGTCCGCGCTGCCTTGGCCATGCATACCAAATTCAAACCATTTGCCTCCACGCCGGGGCCTGACCTAGCCATTTCCGTGCGCATCATCACGCGCATGGCAGCACGCAAAATCTGCAAGGGCGCTTTCGACTGGGCCAAGAAGTATGGCTACAAGTCAGTAACTATCTGTGAGAAACCGAACGTGCTGCGCGAAACTTCCGGGATGATGGAAGAGGAAGCAAAGGCCGTGGCTCAGGACTATCCGGGAATTGCTCTGCGGTCGACCAACATCGATGCGCAGACGATGTGGCTGACGAAGAATCCAGAAGACTACGGAGTGGTGGTCGCGTCGAACCTGTTTGGTGACGTAATCTCCGACGCGTTCGCTGGCTTAATCGGCGGCTTGGGCTTCGCGGCGTCGGGCAACATCGGAGATGAAGTGGCGGTCTTCGAGCCCACCCATGGGTCGGCACCGAAGTACGCGGACCTGGATCCACCGATTATCAATCCGATTGCCATGTTCCTCTCGGCGGTCATGTTGCTTGAGCACGTGGGGGAAATCGACAAGGCCGGGCGCATCCGGAGCGCCATCGCTACCGTGGTTGCGCAAGGCCAAGTGCGCACCTATGACATGTTGCGAATTCCCGGCGGTGCCAAGGCGATCAGCCTGGGAGCAGCTAGCACGGTTGAGATGACGGATGCAGTTGTAGCAAAGCTGGAACGCAGTTCGATCCCGCCAGAACCCGAGTGGGTAGCGGCTGGTAATGGCCGCCGCGCTCGATGATGAAAGGAATGCTCATGAGTGTCGGGATTGAAACGAACAGCTGGCAGATCGGCGAAGCGGGACATTGCGGCTCGGAGGTTCGCTCGGATGCTCGCGTGAGGATTGAAGCGCGCGACACTGGTGGGATCGCCATCGAACTCGAATCGCGGGTGTTTCCTTACTATGGCGATGCCATCCGCCGTCAAGCCGAAGGGGCACTTGAAGCTCTGGGTGTGGAGCACGCGCGGGTGGAGATCCACGATGAGGGGGCACTGCCATTTGTGCTTGCGGCCCGGATTGAAGCCGCAGCCCGGCGCGCTGGACTTGGCCAGGGCAGGCGCGTGCTTCCGGACCGGGTTACGCTTCCTGAACCGTTTCCGCGCGACCGGATGCGCCGCTCGCGCCTCTATGTCCCCGGCAGCGAGCCAAAGTATTTCATCAATGCCGCCCTGCATGGTGCGGATGCCATCATTCTGGATCTCGAAGACTCCGTCCATCCCAACGAGAAGGACGCGGCGCGATTGCTAGTGCGTAACGCGCTACGTGCAGTCGATTTTCTGCGATGCGAGCGCATGGTGCGGATCAACCAGCTTCCTCTCGGGCTGGAGGACTTGGAGGAGATTGTTCCCGAATCTCCTGATTTGATTCTTATTCCCAAAGTCGAGACATCCGACCAGATACTGCATGCCCATCAAAAGATCGCTGAGATAAAAGGCAACTACGGGATTACTCGCCCGATCTGGCTGATGCCGATACTGGAGTCGGCACTGGGAATCGAGATGGCTTACGACATCGCGACTGCCAACAAAGAGATTGTCGCGCTGACCATCGGGTTGGAAGACTATACGGCGGACTTGGGCGTCGTGAAAACGGCCACGGGTGCCGAGTCGCTCTATGCGCGGCAGCGTGTGGTCAACGCCGCCCACGCCGCTGGGGTGCAGGCCATCGATTCTGTGTTTGGCGATGTTGGTGATCTGGAAGCCTTGCGCGCCTGGGCCTTGAAGTCCCGCGGGCTGGGCTTCGAGGGCATGGGATGCGTTCATCCGCTGCAGATTGCAGTGATTCACCAGGCTTTTGCGCCGACCGCAGCAGAGATTGAGAAAGCACGAAAAATTGTTGCAGCCTATCACGAGGCGCAGAAGAAAGGCTTGGGCGTAGTCAGCCTCGGATCAAAGATGATCGACTCTCCAGTCGTACGGCGCGCCCTGAAGCTGATGGTGCAAGCAGAAGCGATGGGTTTGCTGACATGAATCGGAATAGTGCAGGCGCGAGGTTCCCATGGCCATTCTGGAAAAAACGGAATTAGTTCGCAACGCCGCAGGTCGCCTGGTCCCGGAGATCGCGAACCGTTGTCCGCAGATTCCATACTTGGGTGTCGGCAAATACCAACCGCTGGGAAACAAAGCTGCACCGCCCATCCGAACCGCGGCCGACTATCCCAACAACGGTGACAAACGCGTCGCGGATCTCGAATCCGCACTCCGCAAGTGTGGCCTGCGCGATGGCATGATCATTTCCTCTCACCATCACTTAAGAGATGGCGACCGCGTTGCCTTGATGGCGCTGGAAGGTGCGGCAAAGATTGGGGTCAAAGATCTCGTATGGTTTCCCAGCGCCTCGTTTCCTTCGCAGAAAGGCGCCATCGAACTGATGGACTCCGGCGTGATCGATCATATCGAAGGCAGCATGAACGGGCCCCTGGGCGACTACTGCACGCAGGGAAAAATGCGCGGTATGGGGGTTCTGCGTTCGCACGGCGGCCGCTGGCAGGCAATTCAGGACGGTGAGGTTCACATCGATATTGCCGTGATCGCCGCGCCCACCGCGGACCCCTTCGGAAATTGTGACGCCTCGCACGGCAAGTCAGCGTGCGGCTCTCTCGGTTTTGCTTTGGCGGATTCCGTCTATGCCGATCACGTTATCGCGGTCACCGACAATCTCGTTCCATTCCCCTGCGTTCCCTGGCAGATTCAGGGCAACAACGTTGACTACGTCGTGGCCGTCGACTCCATCGGCGACTCTGCCAAGATCGTCTCCGGGACAACCCAAATCACTCGCTCGCCCGACCGCCTGCGCATCGCCGAACTCATCGCGCTCTTCTTGCGCGATGCCGGCATCATGCGCAACGGCTTCTCGTTCCAGGCGGGGTCGGGGGGAATCGCACTGGCTTTTGTCGGCTACCTTAAGAAGATGATGAAGGATGCGGGCGTGAGGGCGCGATTCGTTCGCGGCGGCTCGACCAAATATTTAGTGGAGCTTCTGGACGAGGGACTCACCGATTACATCCTCGACGGCCAGACGTTCGACCTCAGCGGCGTGCAGTCGATGGCCAACAACCCACGCCACATCGCGACTTCTCCGTTCACTTCGTACAACTATCACGGCAAAGGAAACTTCGCATCGCTAGTGGACGCCGTCGTGCTCGGCGCGACCGAAGTCGATACGGACTTCAACGCCAACGTTGTCACCCACTCGGATGGACGCCTCCTGCACGGCATCGGTGGTTGGCAGAACTGTCTCGCTGCGGGATGCACCATCCTGGCCGTGCCCTCCTTCCGCGACCGCATTCCTGTCATCGTCAATCAGGTGACCACACTTTGCGGGCCCGGAGAGTTGATCGACGTCGTCGTGACCGAGCGCGGCATCGCCATTAATCCACGCCGTCAGGATCTCATGGAGGCGGTCAAGAGCTCGAAGCTTCCCATCCGTCCCCTGCAGGAAATCAAGTCGGAAGTCGAGCGCATTTGCGGAGGCATGCCCCAGCGTCCCAAGCGTAGTGATCGCGCGGTTGCGATGGTCAAATGGGTAGACGGAACCGTGCTCGACAGCGTGTGGCAAGTTATCTGAGGCCCGGTGGCAAGAGCCCAGACTCCGTGACTGCTCGACAGTGACTCAAATCACTGCGCAGAGGCTTGCGCTGGGCTATCGTGAAGAGTACAGGTGACCCCATGCTGGGTCCGTCCGCCATCGAAGGTTTGTTGAGGCTGACTCCGAAAGAACTGCGTGCTAGCCTCGCACAGCTCTTGCCTAAAACTGCTACCACAGATACACAGATCAGTGTCATCGAAATCGCGCTGCGTAGCCCTGTTGGCGAAGCCTTGCGGGAGGCGATGGCAAGATGGATCGTTGACGAAATTGTTCCGGTCAACCGGCTCGTTCCGAACGCTTACGTTAAGTGGCGTCCGCCGGTTCGAGACGCCATGATGTTCGTAGTGATGCATCTTTCGCCCTCGCGCCTCGCTCCCAAACTGCTTGAGCAGATCGAACTTCCCTCGAATACCACGGCCGAAGTGCGCCTACTACGCTTGATCGCAAAGGTTCCCGGCCTGCAAAAGCTGGGTCAAGTCATAGCCCGCAACCGAAATCTCAGTCCGGCTCTGCGGAACGCGCTGGCTCGGCTGGAGAATGGAATTCGCGACGTGCGGCCCGAGGACGTGGTCTCGATCATTCGACACGAGCTGGGACCAAAGGTCGATAAATACTCCGTGGAAATCACACCCAGTATTCTTTCGGAGGCCAGTGTCAGTGCCGTGGTGCGCTTCCGCTGGCGTAACCCCGAGAGCAGACGACGGGAGCGGGGCGTTTTCAAAGTCCTCAAGCCTCATATCCCCGAATACTTCGCGGAAGACATGGATTACTTGCGCGGACTAGCGCAATATTTTGGCGACCGTAAGCATAGTTACGGATTTGCCGGGCAAGTAATCCCGGATACTTTCAAGAAAGTCCGACGATTACTGCGGCACGAAGTCAACTTTGTGCGCGAGCAGAAGACCTTGCTCGAAGCTCGAAATCTGTATCGATCCATGAAAGGCGTTCGCGTGCCGAGGCTTATTCAACCGCT
Organism: Candidatus Sulfotelmatobacter sp.; assembly: GCA_049519055.1. Taxonomy (GTDB): domain Bacteria; phylum Acidobacteriota; class Terriglobia; order Terriglobales; family Acidobacteriaceae; genus Sulfotelmatobacter. The sequence continues at coordinate 78,306 of JBEKRE010000010.1, forward strand.
TTGTACATCCAGAATCACTGCGCTCAGTGAGGAGCGGGGAATCAAGGTGACCAATGCGGCGGTGCGCCTGCCCGCTGCCCGTCGGAAGAAAGTTGCCGAGCAACTGATCGAAGCGCTGATCGCAGTTCCGCTTTTGGCAGCGCAGGAAGATGCAATCTTTCATGGTGATCCTCACGCGGGTAATTTACTTTATGACAATCGGTCCGGCGAACTGACGATCATTGATTGGGCGCTAAGAGAACGCTTGAGCCGCGACCAGCGTCGTCATCTCGCGCTCTTATTTCTGATGGTGAGCTTGCGGGACCCGGTGGGCACTTGCAACGAAGTTCTGGCACTCAGTCAGCAGCACATCCGAATCGCGTCAGCCAAGGGACGAGTGGTGGAAGACCTGGTGCGACGTTTCATCGACGAACTACCCGTGGTGCGTCTGCCCAGCGGGGCAGATGCCATGAGATTGCTGGAACGCGCGGCCATAAGTGGAATCAAGTTTCCCGGACCGCTGATTATGTTGTCCAAGGTAATGTTTACGCTGGACGGGATCCTGCAAGATGTTGGCGGCTCTGGCAGCGGCATGGGTTTCACCATCGCCCGCCATGTTGCGCAGCACTGGATAGCGAATCGCAATGAGTTCCGCTCGCCGTTGATGACCAAGGATTGGATTACACTGCAATGCAGCGCATTGCTGTACACCAGCCGTCTGTGGGTACAAAGTGAGCAGGCAATCGTGAACCGATTGCTGCCCGCAGGTGCGACAGCCCCAACCGCGCCGGGCTAAACCAATTGCTGCGGATGCGGATCGTGTTGGGCGGGCTCGTTCCAATTCATCTCTGCCGCGGCAGGAATAAAGCTCATCGCCCGTTCCGCCAGTGCCGTGATGGTCAGGCTGGGATTGACTCCAAGGTTGGCCGAAACCACAGACCCATCACAGATGTACATATTCTTGTAGTTGAACACACGGTGATGAGAATCCACCACACCGCGGCTGGAGGAATCGGCGATCACACAACCTCCGATGCAGTGGGCTGTGCCTGGAACGTTGAAAAGAATTTCCGGAAGCATGCTCATCGCAAATCCTCCGGTAAGCTTCGCAAATTGCCTTGCGAACTCGTTGGCTTTCGGAATGTAGGTGGGCACCTTCTCACCCCGGCTGACGAGAAACTTCCTGAGGGGCCAGAACCACGGGTGCTGCCAGCGCATCTCGATCTCACCCTCGAGTGCCTGCATGCAAAGCAGAATCACAAATTCTCGCGCCCAGCCCAACGGTTGCAAGACCCGTACGGTCTTGAACGGATGCCGGAGCATCGACGCAAGAACATTCTTCACCCACAGCGCAACGCGCCGCGGACCCGGGCGACCATCGGTCAGGATGGTGGTGAGAAACCCCATGGCGTCAGAGCCCTTGGGATAGCGGACGGCTTCGATGTGCGTGTGTTCGTCGATATAGATACCGGAGCCGATGGCGATGCCCCGCGATATGTCGTCGGCGTAACCGGGGGTACGTACTCCGATAAGCGATTCAGAATTGGTCCGCACATGTTTTCCCAGTTGGCTGCTGATTGCAGCCAGAGAACCTTTTTCCTTGAGCTGAAAAAGAAGCTCCATAGTACCCAGCGATGAGGCGGAGAAGACGACGGCGCGGCAGGTGAACCGCTGTGGCTGCCGATGAAGCCACGCCGTGGACTTGACGGTGCACACTTCGTAGCCCATGCTGCCATCACTCGCGCCCTCCAGGGGCTTGACGTTCACCACTTTTGTTTCCGGAAAGATTCGGGCGCCGCGCTTTTCAGCCAAATAAAGGTAGCCGAGGTCCAGCGTATTTTTCGCGCCATAGCGACAACCCATCATGCAGCCGCCGCACGCAATGCAAGTGGTTCGCGCCGGACCCTCTCCGCCGAAATAGGGGTCCGGAAGGGTCTGGCCTGCCGCTTCTCCCTCAACCGGCTGAAAAATGCCTACCTTCGTGCAGTAGAATGTGTGGCCGGAACCCGCAGATTCCGCAGCTTTCTTCAAGAGGCTGTCGGCCGGCCCCAGGATTTTGTTTTCGGTTACACCCAGCATTCGTGACGCGGTCTCATAATGCCGGGGCATTTCCGCCTTCCAGTCGGTCAAGGCTCGCCAGGAACCGGCTTCCCAAACTTTCGCCGGAGGAGGCAGCAACGTACAGGCGTAAGTGATGGACCCTCCACCTACCGCGCAGCCATGGAAGATAGTTGCGTGCTTAAAAAACTGAATATTGAAGAAGCCCCGCAATCCCAGGCTGGGACGCCACAACCAGCGGCGAATCGACCAACTTGTGTGCGGAAGATTATCCGGCGTCCAACGCCGGCCCATTTCCATGACCCCAACTTTGTACCCCTTCTCCACCAGTCGAAGGGCCGAAACACTGCCGCCGAATCCCGAACCGATGACGATAAAGTCGAAATCGAATTGACGATTACTGTGCGCCATGGAGTGTGCCACATACGAGCCAATTGCCCGCTACGCGCACCGGCAGCAGGCACTGTCGAGATCGTGTGGCGGGACGGCTAAGTAAATTGGTGAATTTGGGGCAGGCGTGGCCACGATGGTTCGCAGCCAGTTGTGCGCGTGTTGCCACCAGCCGTAAAAGACACGGCCTCCGCTGCCCTGCGCACCGGAATAGCGAACCATCAGCCGGCTCCAGCCATCGCAGTCGTGTGACGATGGAAACGGATGAACCACCACACAACGGGTGTCGAGCCGAAGCCCTGCGCCCAGTGCCTTAAGCGCGCTCTCTTTCGCGCTCCAAAGTAGAGCCAGGAGCCTGTCGCGGTCAGTTGCCGAGGTGCGCGCAACCAAAGCTTGTTCTTCGAGGGTGAAATAGTCAGCGACAAAGGCGTCGCTCCACGGTTCAGCCACTTCCAGATCACAGCCCATCTCCACTCCCGCCATTGCGACGGTACAAGCTGCCAGACCGGCGCGGTGACTAAGGGAAATTGTGGCCGCGACTGGCCGCTTGCGGAAGAAGACTTCAGGTGCTCCGGAAGATGCAGCGTGTACATCCATTTTCGCGAAAACAAGAGGATGCGCCGGCACATTCAGAAACACAGACAGTGCATGTTTTGCCGTCCAACGTCCCAACCGCCAGTCGTCCCGGCGATTGGGAAAGCGCAATCCCTTCAGGAAGTCCGCTTCGTCTTTGCTCAGCCAATCATTGTCCTCTGGTACATCCTGTTTTGCATGTTCCAACCAGTACACATTCATCTGGTTTGCCTCGGCGAGACTAAGCCACTTTCGATATTTCGTGCTCCGACTTCGCGAACTCGGACCCTTCTATCCTCCTGATACCGCGCTCGACCGCGTGAATGAGATACGGCCGGAGGTTTGCGGGTGGAATGATGTAATTGAGAGCGCCAACGTCAAGAGCGCGCTGAACGCTGTGCACGCGGTCAAACTCGGAGGCCATCTCGCCGAGTTTTTCCGAGTGAACGACCTTGAACAACTCGTCCCACTCGGCGCGCAATTGGACTTTCTTTGCACCTTCAGCTTTGGCCATGGCTTGGGTTAAGGCCTGCAAGCGCGGATCCTTGCGAGCTTTGGCTTCCACCTCACCGGCGAAAACCACAGCGGCCGCCGGAGCGCCGCCGATCACGGAAGCGTAGCTTCCTTCTAATGCCGCCACTTCTATGTTTTCGTTCAGCGCCCGCGAGAAGACAACGTATGCACCTCCGTGATAGCGCGAAATCACGCAAAAGACGATGGGACCTTTGAAATTCACCACGGCCCTACCGATCTCGGCGCCGTACTCGAGTTGTAACCGACGCATCGATTCCGGCGAGCCGTCAAACCCTGACAGGTTCGCCAGGACCACCAACGGTCGATTGTTGCTGGCCGCGTTAATTGCGCGGGCGATTTTCTTGGAGGATTGCGGGAAGAGCGTGCCAGGAGTCCAGTGATCCGGCCCGTCGGCCGGGACAAACCCCAATCGTGGTACTGGTTGAGATTCGATGCCGATCAGACAGACAGGGTAACCACCAAGATGGGCATCCCACACCACCGCGGTTTCTGCTCCGCGCATCCCGGCCCAACGTTCCAGTGGGGCATGATCCTGATCGATAGCCGCCATCATCACTTTGCGAATATCAAAAGATTTTTTCCGGCCAGGGTTGGTTTCGTCGGACATGATATCGCCGATCCTTTCGAAGCCGTCTTCCCCGTAGCCGTTCTTTCCGTGAGGATGAACTCTAACGTCTCGATCACTGGGATCGGAAGTCGCAGCCTGGCGAGGGAAGCGCTCCCCTGGAGCTACATAGGTATGTTCATAGTGACGCAACAACAGATGGCAGGCCTCATCTATGTCTTTCGCCCAATACTGTGCTTGCCCGTTGAGGCCCATGATGCGGTCGTAGCCGCCGATCCCTTGATTGTCTTCAGCCGAAATGGAGCCCGAGAACTCCAGCGCTCGCTTGCCGGTAAGTACCATCGCGGCCTTCGGGGTCATGATCAAAATGCCCCGGGTGTGCATGAGCATGGTGGCCTCGGCGTTCCAGTAGGGTTGTGCTCCAACGTTGATGCCGTTTACCACCAAATTTATTTCGCCACCTCCTTGCGTGAACTCGATCAGGCCCCGCAGGACGCGAGCGACCCAATCCATGTTTTCCACCCCACTCTCCATGGAGATCTTGGCTCCGGCACAGATGGGAAACCATTCCAGGGGAGCGCACAGCTCCTGGGCCAGATTCAAGGCTTCGAGGATGCGACGGCATTCTGGCTCCGCGATGGAACCGAGTTCTTTGCTGGGATCTCCCATCAGCAGGACTCGCGTCATGCCTTCGGGATACTTCGTTGTAAAGTTGCGAATCACACCAACGATGATGTTGGCTTTGTTTTGACCGTAAGGACGATTGACGGGCACCAGCCGGCCTGCCACGTCGAGATCGTGTTCGACAAAATCGCCCCAGGGAAATTCCGCGCGGGTTTGATCCGGACTGGGTGTGAGCATTTTGATGATTTCGTAGGGATAGACGAACCCACGCTGCCGCATGCGTACGACTTTCTGGTCGTATTCTGGCAGCATCCGAATGGGCTGCAGTTTGTCGGCGGGGCGGAAGGTAATCAGCAAACCGCCGCCGCACGGGCTTGAAATGCGAACCACCATTTCCCGCAATTCACCCGTCGCTGGATCGGGAATACGGGCGCGCACCACCACTTGTTCCAACCCAAGACCTTCTGCCGCGGGTGCAAGTTTGTGGACCAGATCGCGCAATTCATCTGGATCGAGGGTGAGCGGGGGCAAAACATTCAGCAAAATCCGATTCCAGTAGAGGCGCTGGTGGTCCAGTCGCCGCGATTGAAATAGCCGGATGCCGGCCAACGCTTCGGTGAACATGCGCTCCAGGTGCGGCAATTGAACGATCCGGCCGCTCTCGTCCCGAACCGGCGTTAAATCGCGAACTTCCGCGCACGCAAACAATCGCTCATCCTTGGGGTTGTCGCGGGCCACGGCGTGCAGTAAATAAACATCTTCGACTGAGGGCAGGCGGTCGATGTTGAAATTATCGAGCCGCCAGAGATGCAGACGTTTCCCCATCATGGGGTGGATTCCGCGGAAGAACTTCTCCTCTTGATAGGTATTCGCGCTGGGCCGATACGTAAAGTGCTGCGTATTCCCAACGTCATGGTTTTGAGCGGGACCGGTAATAGACGTGACAATGCGGCGGATCGGGCGCGGAATTCCGGCCTGATTGATGATCGATCTTACTTCTTGCTGCAAGGCTTCCGGATCGCTCACTCCCGCGGAATGAGAAACGTAAAAATCAATCAGGATGTCATGATCCTCGGGCACACCCGCAATCATCGGAAACAGCGTTTGCACCGCTTCGGAAAGCCGGCAAAGTTCGGCGTGGGTGGCAAAGAGGTGAAGACTCTTTCCTTCATAATCGTACTCCGCCGTAGCACAGCATTGCTTATCGTCCAATGCAACGCAGCGAAAGTTGCTGAGCTTTCGAATTCGATAGTATCGCCAGGTAAGCGCTTCCAGCATCAACCGGCGCATGGCTTGGTCAGCCGTTGCGAAACGGCCGGAAAACAGGCTGACCAATGGCTGCGGACATTCGATCAAGGCGCGGATTCTCTCCGGGCGGTCCTCGGCATCAGGGCGTGCTGCCAGGTAAGCGAGGTGGTTCTCCATCTCCTCGTAAACTTCCCGTCGCACTCGTTCAAACAGGGGTTGGTCAAAGCAGCGATAGCGCAATTCACGGCCCAGGTCGGTGAGCGCAGGGAAAAGCCCATTGGTCAGCGAGATCATTCTGTCGAGGAGAATTCGAAGAGACTCGTCGCCAAGCGAGGATTGCGTCTCAATCTGTCGCAGACGCCGCTCTAGAAGAACCAGAACTGGGGCGATTTGCTGTTCCATGCGGAGATGAGATTTGTAAATCCAGAGCAAACTCAATTCCAGCTCTGGCGAGCGCTCCAGGGTTAGCACGCCGTAGTGAGCCAGCGCACGACGCAGCGCGCTGACGAAGGCCGGCGGCAATTTTTCGCCGCGTGTCTCCAGCATCCGCAAGTAGGAGAATAAATAGGATTCAGCGCTCGGTTCTTCGCCACCGGTACGATGATTGACGTTCGGCTCGTGCTGAAACAGGGAACAAATGTCGGCGAAGATGTTCAGGATCTCATCTTCGCTTTGGGTTATTTCGTCGCTCTGTACGGGACAGATGTGACTCCATTCGGCAAGCAGCTGCGCGGTTTGCTTCGGATCCAGGTCAAAACCCAGCATGAGCTTGCGCAGTTCGTCCAGGCTCTGGCGGCAGTGGGATTCGGTAGTTTCTGTCTTTCCAAGCAAAACGGAGGGCGTGCCGAATACCACTCGATCGGTGGCCACGTTGCTATCGTCACTAGTGGCGGGGTCGATCTGCAGAAGCGGCGCTCCTGTATCCACTTGTACGTTTGGTATGGTCATTACTTGCCGGACTTTTCCGGAAAATGGAGCAACCACTTCCAGTTCCATCTTCATGGCTTCCAGCACCACCAATCGGTCTCCCAGGGCGACCGTGTCTCCGGGTTTCACCAGAATGGAAACCAGCACCGCCGGCGCCGGTGCGCGCACCACTCCCCCGTCACCGCGATCAACCCGGTGTGATACGCCGTCAACTTCAATCTGATAACTTGATCCCTCGACAACAGACACGATGCGAAAGCGCCGCCCGAAAACCATGAGCCGGCACTCGAACGGACCCAAGCGCTCAACCTGGGCATCGATGCGACTCCCATTCACCTCCACTCGGTATTCTCCGGGGCCGAGGCGATAAACCTTGGGCAAGTAGTGGTGGCCTCGGTACCGTAGTTCCGCTGTCCGGCCTATCTCGCTTCTTACTTGCGGCCGCCCTCGCACTGCCGACGCATAAAACTGCGTCTGTTCCACCGCTAACTGCGCATCGTAGGCCTCGATTGCGGCCTGAACCAAAGCCACGTCAGCGTAACTTCTAGAGATGTGCTCGCCGGTTGCTGCCAGGTGATCGAGCCATCCATTGTGGGCTTCTGCACGCTGCACCTCGGGACGGCTCAGCAACTCCAGCAAAAACGCTTTGTTGCTGGTTCCGCCCTTGATGACGACAACACTCTCGCGTAGCGCCCGTTGCAACCGCGAAAGAGCTTCTTTGCGGCTCTGCCCGTAGGCAATGATCTTGGCGATCATCGAGTCGAAGTCTGATGAGATGGCGTCGCCTTCCGCTACGCCGGTATCGACGCGCACGCCCGGCCCGGTCAGAATCCTGAACCGTTCAATCGCGCCCGGAGCGGGAGCAAAGCGGTTTTCCGGATCCTCTGCATTTAGCCGTACTTCAATGGCGTGACCCGTTGTCCGTGGAGGCTCGCCTTCCAGTCGGCCACCACGTGCAACGTGAATCTGAAGTTTCACCAGATCGAGCCCCGTTGTGCATTCGGTCACTGGATGTTCAACCTGCAATCGAGTATTCATCTCCATGAACGAGAAGCGATTGATCTCTGGTTGATAAAGGAATTCGACTGTGCCAGCGTTGTGATAGCTGGTTGCCTGACTAAAGAGTATCGCCGCCGCCCGCAGCGCTTGGTCTTGCTCTGGCGAAAGAGCCGGCGAGGGTGCTTCTTCCAGAACTTTCTGGTGGCGCCGCTGGATGCTGCAGTCGCGCACGCCGGCAGCCCATGTTGTTCCATAATGGTCGGCGATAATTTGGACCTCGACGTGGCGCGGGCAGTGCAACAGTTGTTCCATAAAAACGGTCGAGTCTCCGAAGGCTTTGAACGCCTCGGCCCGCGCGCTGGCAAAGGCTGGCGAGAGTTGGGCGGTTGAACGCACCAGGCGAATCCCGTGGCCACCCCCTCCGGCTGTGGCCTTAATAAGGAGCGGATAGCCTAGGCGCTCGGCATGACCGCGCGCTTCAGCGAGCGTTTCCACCGACCCGCCGCTCCACGGCACTACCGTTATCCGCGCCTCCTCGGCCAATCGTTTGGAGGCGATCTTGTCGCCTACACGGCGCATCACATCGCCATCCGGTCCGATGAAGACGATGCCTAACTGGTGACAAAGGTCGGCGAATGCGGCGTGTTCAGCCACAAAGCCCCATCCCGGCCATACTGCGTCCGCGCTCGCCTCCGCCAGCGCGCGTTCGAGCCGGCTATAGTCGACGTAACTGCTCTTGGTCTGTTTGGTGTTGGGGTCAAGAACCTGCGCGGGACCGAGACACACTGCCTCGTCGGCTTCCCGCACAAACATGCTATGGCGGTCAGGCTCGGTGAAAAGTGCGATCGTAAGCAACGATGTGCCGTACTGTTGATTGAAATCGCGGGCCGCGTGGATAAAACGCATGGCGGCTTCGCCGCGGTTCACAATGGCTACGCGTTGAAATTCGTGGTTCATAAGTCCTCCGATCAGCAGATCGTCAGGACAAAATTGTCAGGGACAACTTGGTCATCTGTTATCTCTCATACGGCGACGGCTTCCAGTGCCATCGCGGCTTGCAGTACCTTCAACGGTTCGGCATCCACGGCACCGGGAAATGCTGCCGTGCGGTAGCCGCTGAGTTGCAGGTACCGGTTTCCTTTCGCGTCTACAACCTCCGCATCGAAGCTGCCGCGAACATGATCGGGAGTCACGATGGCGTACCAGCGGGTGTCATCGGATTCTGCGGTTGGTAGAAATAATGAGACGCGGTCAATGTGTAAGGGCAGACCCATGCGGCCCTGCACACCCATCTCCCAAACTCCGGCGGTTTGGAAGCAAAGCTCAATCAGACGCGGATCCAATGCCGTCGGTAGCTCGCACGGCAGATGATTCGCGGGCAAGCCTCTGGCTAGCAGTCCGATCACTCGATGTCCGTCCCACCACGCCCGCTCCACAACCTGGTAGGCGGGTCCGTGGAAGTAGAGGCGATAGATGTCTGCCGCTTCGATGATGTGTCCTTGGGGTAGCCCCATCCCCGGCACGACCACCGCTTTGGGCGTTTGTCTTGTGAGCCGCTCTTGAGCCAGTCGAACCTGAGCACTGAAGTGCGTTGTCACCTGAGGCTCGGCCTGGTTTGGGAGCGACCGGCTGCCGATCAAGCGGCAGTCGGCGAGCACGTTGTCGCGCTGAGGATGGATGGCCGCAGCAATCGTCAGGGTGCGCGGTTGGTTCCGGTAGAACTTAAAGGGCGATAGGAAGTTCACGTCTTCGAGCCCCGCGACACGCCAATCGGGGAGCAGGCACAGCGCAGCTTCGGCAAACGCCTCGATGCCCATGACCCCGGGCAGCACCGGTGTACCGTCAATTTGATGATCGTGCAGAAAGGGCTGAATGGCAGGGTCAAGGGTCGTTTCAATGGTGACTTCGCTCGGCAGGGCGACGGTTGCCAGCTTGCCGATCATCGGTCCCCGTTCCGGCAGGCTCTTCGAGGCTTCAAAGGCAGATACATCCAACCCTCCAGTGACATCCCACTCCTTTACTAGAATGCCAAGACGCTGACCGATCACGATTTCGCCACGGGTCCCTCCCACGGTCAGTTCGCGGCGAATCAACGGAATCCCCGCTTCCGGCGGCAGCATATCGATCCCGGCCAGTTCCATCATCTTAGGAATGGAACCGCGGGTCGCCATGCCGATGCCGCCCCACGCCGTCCAGTCGATGACGATGCCGCGTGTCGCCGGCCGAGCAGTGCGGAAGCTCGACGTGATCTTGCACAACAAATCGTTGGCCGCGCTGTAATCGGTTTGCCCGGCGTTGCCAAAGCGCCCAGCGATCGAACTGAATGCGACCGTGGCCCCCAGCGGCATGTCGCCGATGGCGCGAAGAAGATTGAACCAGCCATCACTTTTGACGTCGAACACCAGATCAAATTCGCGCGGGTCTTTGTCCGGCAGAAAGTGGCTGCGCTCCGTGCCGGCGGCGTGCAGCAGCACGTCGATGCGCCCGCTGCGCTCGCGCACTTGTTTGATAACTCTTGTGACGGCTTCTGCGTCGGTGAGGTTCACGCTGAAGTAATGCGCTGTACCGCCGGCGGCTCGCACGGCCAGGATGGCACTGCTAGCCGCTTGCGCTCTCTCCAGGGCGGCCAGCTCCTTTTCTACAAGCCCCGGCGTAGCGCGCTCGCCCCGTGCCTGGATGCGCGCGAACAGATCGCGCTTGAGGCCATCCTTGTCGGTCACGAAGCGCTTGAGATCGGGATTCTCCGGATCAGGCTCGGGTACCAGATCGAGCAGGTAGAACGTGCCTCCGGAGGCCTTCGCCAAATCTGCGGTGATGGCCGAAACGATGCTTCCGGCTGCACCGGTGACTACAAAGATGGTATTGCTGTCCAAGATCAGACCAGGCTTGCCATCGGCGGCGAGCTGTTCTTGCAGGCCAATCGTCCAGCGCAGGCCTTCTTTATACCCGATTTCGACTGCGCCGGGATCGCGCAGGGTCTCCTCGATCAGGAGGTCTGCGATTTCTGAAGGCTTGCGTTCAGTCTCAAAGTCGACTGCTTTGACCAGTGCGTCCGACCGTTCCCGGTTGTACGTTTTGGTGAAACCCACGACCGCGCCGCCTAACGGCGATGTCGCGCCCGCCTCATCGTAGCCATGCTGTCCTCCCAGCCGCGTCGCCGACACAAGAAAAGTGCCAGACGCCGCAACCTGCTCGTACAGAACGCGCATGGTGGCGTACAGCGACTTGACCCGCACCCGCAGGGCCTCATGCCAGCCGGCGAGGTCCATGCCAGTCAGGTTTCCTTCGTTGTCGAGCGCAGGTAGCCAGTACACGCCGTGTACGGGGCCAGCAGCCAGCCAACTCTTGAGAAGCGTGGCGAGTGTGTCCGTATCCGGTGCATCCTTGACGCGGAGAACCTCCACGCCCATCGTCTTCAGCCGTTGCGCCAGTGCGTCTCCGACTCCAGACTTGTCCGTCATGATCACCACGCGGCGGCCCGACCCGAGCCTCACAGCGGTTGGCTTGCAAAGGGCAAGCGGCGGGCGCAGGTTGGGAACAGGTACGCGGCGCGGAACAAGATTGGCGGCATCGAAACTGGCTGGGAGCGGACGTGCAGCATTCGGCTTAGAACCACCGGACGGGGGCACTGCCGGTCCTTTCTGCGCCGGTTCTTGTTTCCCCGGCGCGGCGGAAGAGTTTGCAGCGGGAGCTTCAACCAAGCCGGGCTGCCGGTCGTGAGCAAACTTGATCACGTGAGCCAAGGTTGGGAATTCGCGAAGCTTGAGATTCTCATCGCGCGGAATGTTGTACGCCGCTCGCACGGCCGCGAACATCTCCGCCTGTTTCACGGTATCGATGCCGAGGTCAGCTTCCAGATCGAGATCCAGGTCCAACATGTCTTTGGGATAACCCGATTTCTCGGCGACAATCTCGAGCACCTTCTCTTTGATCGCATCGTCCGTTGCTGCTTGGGCAGGAGCGGGCGGCGGTGCGGGCACAGTTGGCTCACTGACGCTTGGTGCGGATGGAGCCGCAGGCATTCCGGCCAAATCTGGACGTTTTTCATATACGAAACGGATAACCTGAGCCAAGGTTGGGTAATCGCGCAGTTTGCGGTTTTCGTCGACCGGAATGTTGTACGCGGCTCGGATTGCGGCAAACATTTCCGCCTGCTTCACGGTGTCGACGCCGAGATCGGCCTCGAGGTCCAGATCCAGGTCCAGCATTTCGATGGGATAGCCTGTCTTCTCTACTGCCAAAGCGAGGATGCGGTCCTTCACGGAATCGGCGGGGACGGTTTGGGTTACCGCGGGCGCAGGTTTCTCAGAGACCACCCCGGGTGCCGATGTCGCAGCCTTGACCTCCTCTTTCGCTTGCGTTGCGCCTGCAGCCAAGTCGGGGCGCTTCTCAAACACGAAACGGATGACGTGAGCCAAGGTTGGGTAATCGCGCAGCTTGCGGTTCTCATCGCGGGGAATGTCGTAAGCGGCTCGGATTGTGGTAAACATTTCCGCCTGCTTCACGGTGTCGACGCCAAGATCAGCCTCGAGATCAAGGTCCAGATCCAGCATCTCGAGGGGATAGCCTGTCTTCTCCACGGCCAACGCGAGGATGCGGTCCTTCACAGAATCGGCAGCGACGGTTTGCGTTGCCGCGGTTGCAGGTTTCTCAGCGACCACAGTGGGCGCCGTTGTCGCAACCTTCACTTCTTCGTTTGCTGGGCTTGGGCCTGCGGTCAGGTCCGGACGCTTCTCAAACACGAAACGGATGACGTGCGCCAACGTCGGGTAATCGCGCAGCTTGCGGTTTTCGTCACGCGGAATGCTGTAGATTTCGCGGATGGCAGCAAACATTTCTGCTTGTTTCACGGTGTCGACGCCGAGATCCGCCTCGAGATCAAGATCCAAGTCCAACATGTCTCTTGGGTAGCCGGTTTTCTCCACTGCCAGAGCTAGAATGCGATCTCTCACAGAATCGACGGCGACGCCTTTCGCAGGAACTACCGCCGCAGGAACTGCTGCGGATGCGGGCGTCAGGATAGCTTTGCTTTCTTCTTTGGCCACTGGCGCCGCAGGAGACGGAGCCGAGGCCACGGCCATGCCCTTCAAGTCGGGGCGCTTGTCATATACGAAACGAATCACGTGCGCCAAGGTTGGGTAATCGCGCAGCTTGCGATTCTCGTCGCGCGCAATGTTGTAAGTTTCGCGAATGCTGGCAAAGACCTCTGCCTGCTTCACGGTGTCTACGCCCAGGTCGGCTTCCAGATCGAGATCCAGATCGAGCATGTCAACTGGATAGCCTGTCTTCTCAGCAACCAGCGCCAGCACTTTCTCTTTCACGGGATCGCCAGTCGCCGCGGGTTTAGGCGGCGCGGAAGCCTCGGCGGCAGCGACTTTGACTTCCGCCTTCGTTGCGGCGACTTGAACTTTGGGTCCGGGTTCGGCGGCCGCCTTCAACGGCGGTTGCGCCGATCTGGCATCCGGGACTCGCGTGAGCTGAGGTTGCTGGGGCGCGGGGGCCGCCACCGGGGCTGCTCGGAGTTCGTCAGCAACGTCGGCGACCCGCGCGGCTAACCCTTGATCCCGCACGCGCAGTGTGCGATGGACTACTTCCAGATCGGCCGCTGGACGGCCCGCAATTCCACTTAGCCAAGCCCTCCAGACAGTCGCGTCGGCGATGCGATACGTGTAGCCGAGAGCGTTCGGGCTGCGACGGGCGCCGTCTCTGGTCTTTACCCAACGCAGCAGCATCATGCTGATCTGCGAGCCGAACCCCGCTCCCAGATGTAAGGCGTACTCGACGGGGTGGGCGCCGCCCTTGGACAGGTTCAACGGTCCGAGTTCCGGATCAACTTCCTTGAAGTTGGCGACCGGAGGCACGCAACCCGTTTCTAGAGCCTTGACCGCAACCACATCTTCAATGCCCGTGGCCATGGCGTGGCCGGTGAAGCCCTTGGTGTTGGCGATCACGATGCGATCCGCGACATCGCCGAAGATTCGGCGAAGAGCCTTGATTTCGGCGGAAGCGCTGCCGCCGCGCGCCGGGGTATACGTTTCGTGGGAGACGAAGACCGTCTGGGGCGCTATCTCGCGACGTGCAATGCCGCTACCGGCTTCGGCTTTGGCAACCAGGGATTCCATCACCTGGCCGATGTGCTGCACGTCGAGACGAGTGCCGTGGAAAGCACTGTTGGCCGTCACGGTAGACAAGACTTCGCAGATGGGCTGTATTCCTCGTTCACGCGCGGCGGCGGCGCTCTCCACCACCAGCGCTGCGGCGCCCATGCCGATAATCATGCCGTGCCGCCGGCGATCGAAGGGGATGGCGGCGTCTGCGACTGCTTCGTCGGTGGCTGCTGCTCCTGTGGCCAGGAAGCCCGCACCCATCCATTCCATCAAATGATCGGAGGTGACATCGTCGGCTGAGATCACGATCACGCGGCTGCAACGCCCGGCGTGGATCCAATCCTGGGCCAGCGATATCGCCTGTGTCGTGCTTGCGCAGGCCGCGTTCACTTGAGTGTTGGGACCACGGGCACCGATGAATTCGGCGAATTGAGAATGTCCCATGGATAAGACTCGCAACAAAAAACGCCGGTTGAAAACATAAGGCTCTTGGTCAATCGCAGCGCGCAGTTCCTCGATGCGCCGCTTTAGCTCCCCGGTCAGGGGGGAATGACCGTTCCCCTCTACCGTGTGGGCGAGCAGACTTTCGAGCCCTGCCAATTGTTCGCGGCGTCCGTGGTCTGCGTAATAACGCGCCATCTCGTCGGCGAAAGAATCCAACCCAGGAAAGGCGGATGCAAAGATCACCCCAGTATTGTCGCGCAAGGAGTCCGGCAATCCCCAGCGCTCAGGTAACTGCGTGCCCTTGGTCGTGGTTTTATAGCGCATCACCAGCGGGATGCCGGCGTCGCGCAAGGCATCAATGCCTGCGGCGATCGCGAGTTGAGTGACCCGATCCAGGGCGCCCACGCGTTCGGCGGAAATCCCAAATTCATTTTCCAGATCGAAAGCGCCTCCCCGACCCGCCAGCTTGATGACGTCCGCTACATCGGTGAGGGTTTCAAACCTGGGTTCGCCGTTCTCGCTCTTCACCAGGCGCGTGATGTGTTTGTCGAGCATGGCGCTGCGGAAGGGCTTGGGGATCGAGT
Organism: Candidatus Sulfotelmatobacter sp.; assembly: GCA_049519055.1. Lineage (GTDB taxonomy): Bacteria > Acidobacteriota > Terriglobia > Terriglobales > Acidobacteriaceae > Sulfotelmatobacter. Next base: position 93,338 of record JBEKRE010000010.1, read on the forward strand.
CGATAAACTGATCGCCATGCAGAATGCGGCCAATGTTGGCATCGTCGAAAATGTGCTCGGTTCCGGGAAGGCCTAACGCCGCTCCGGTGATGACAACCGGATCAGAGGCAGAGCGCCCATTCTTGCCGCGGTAGATTTCGTAGCCGCGATCGAGAACATCGGCAAACAAACGGCCGAGTTCTTTATAGCGATCGCCGTTCGACGGTGCGGCTTGTGCGGAGGAACTTGATGCGGGTGGAGCGCCCGTCGCGGTCCCTGCCACAGCGATTGGTGTCGACAGTTCCACGGGTGAGGCACCAGCCATCGCCGTGGGCTCGCGCAACGCTTCCGCAGTCCCGCGTCCCAGTCCGGTAGCATAAAGACCGCACAGCGCCTGGTTGAACGCAACGATGTCGCCGACCTTCGGATGATTGGTAAACAACGAAACCACATCGCCATCGCCGCCGAGCACATCCTCGGCAAATCCTTGCAGTGCCTTCTTCGGCCCGACTTCAACAAACACGCGGGCGCCGGCATCGTACAGAGTGCGCAACCCCTTCACAAACTGGACGGGCGAGGCGACCTGCCGCGTGAGTATGTCCAGCATCTGCGGCACGACGTCAGGCCCTGCGGGATAAAATTCGCCGGTCGTGTTGGCAACGATCGGCAGACGCGGAGATTCAAGATGCAGACGTTCCAGCACTCGCCGCAACGGCTCGCTCGCTCCCGCCACAATCGATGTGTGGAAAGCGTGGCTGACCGGGAGCGGGGCTACGTCATAGCCAGCTTTTTGGAATGCTTCCATCGCTTGCTCAACTGCGTGGCTCGCGCCGCCAATCACTCCCTGGCGGTTACTGTTGACGTTGGCGATCACGACATAGCCGTCGATGGTTTTCAGAATTCGCTCGATCTCTTCCAGCGGTGCAAACACCGCGGCCATGCGGCCGTTATCTTTGGTCGCTACCTGGGTCATTCCGTGGCCGCGAGCGCTGACGGCTTCCAGCGAGTCCGGGAAGGGTAAAGCTCCGGCAGCAACCAGCGCGCCGTATTCGCCCAGACTGTGTCCCATCGTAAAGTTGGGCTCGATGCCGTAGGCGGCTAGGAGCCGGGTCAGAGCGAGGTCGATCGTCAGCACGGTGGGTTGAGTAATCTCGGTTTGGCGGAGATCCTCTTCCGCCTTAGCGACGGCCTCAGCGTCGGCGTTGTCAACGAAGATGAAGTTGCTAAGCGGCTTGCCGAGCAAGGGCGTCATCACGCGATCGGCTTCGGCAAAGGTTTCGGCCACGATCGGTTCCGTCGCCCGGAGCTGCGCGAGCATGTTCACGTACTGCGAGCCTTGACCCGTATACAGGAACGCCACTTTGGGAGCCGGACCGTGACCGCGGAAGATGCCTTGCGCGCGCAGGGCTTTCCACATGGCCGGTTGATTAGCCGCCAGCGCCTGCAGCGCGTTGCCAGCTTTGTCCGCAAGTTCTGTGGCGTTGGCGTAGTCGATTGCCAGGCGCTCGGGCGCGCGCAGGTCTGATTCCGCCGGAGCAGTGATCGCCGGCGCCCGGCCGGCTTTAGCGGCTATCTCCACCGCGCACAAACGCTCAATGAGCGCAGCTTCAGACGCCGCGCCGATGACCAGTGCGCCCCGCAACGGAGCTTGAAAAGAAGAAGTAGAAGTGCGGGCAACATCTTGCGCATTCATAATGGACTCTTTCACTTGCGACGGAATCTCGCTGACCGCCACCGACCGTTTGCCGTTTCCGTTGAGCCGATGGGGAATGTATTCTTCGAGCACAGCGTGGAAATTGGTGCCGCCAAAACCAAAGGCGCTGAGACCAGCACGGCGCACACCATCTGCCGGCATCGTCCATGGTTTCAGTTCGGTATTTACGTAGAGCGGAGAGTGGGCAAAGTCGATGTTGGGATTTAGGTGTTCGCAATGCACACTCGGGGGCAGCACTTTGTCTCGAAGCGCCAAGGCGACTTTCAGCAGTCCGGCGGCACCGGCGGCTCCTTTGAGGTGCCCGAAGTTCGATTTGACTGAACCAAGCGCCACGGAGTGCGCGGGAAGTTGAGCACTGCTGAGCACATCAATCATGCTTTGCACTTCGACGACGTCGCCCACGGCGGTGGAGGTGCCGTGGCCCTCGATCAAGGTCACAGTAGCGGGCGATAAGCCTGCATTCTGCCAGGCGCGCTCGATGGCAAATTTTTGGCCGATCGGGTTGGGGGCCGTGATCCCCTTTCCCTTGCCATCGCTCGATCCCCCGATGCCACGCAGCACGGCGTAGATCTTGTCCCCTTCGCGCTCGGCATCGGCCAGACGCTTGAGCAGAAAGATCGCCGCGCCTTCACCCATGACGAAGCCGTCCGCTCCTTCCGCGTAAGGACGAGTACCGGTCGCCGAGAGCGCGCCGATCTTGCAGAACTTGACGAAGCTCGAGACGCCCATGTTGCGGTCAAGGCCGCCGCTGACGGCGACGTCGAAATCGTTTTGTATCAGTCCTTCGGCCGCGGAGTTGAGCGCTGCCATCGCCGATGCGCAGGCGGCGTCACAAATGTAGTTGGGCCCGTGAAAGTTGAAAACGTTGGCAATGCGGCCGGCAATGCAGTTGGACAATTCGCCCGGCATGCTGTCTTCCGTAATTTCAGGAAGGAGCTTCCCCACTCGGTCGTGGAATTGATTGTTAATGTCGCGGCGTAGCGCTTCCGGCAACGCGGCGAAACTGGCAGATTCTGAGAGTTCGCGTGCGAATTCCGGAAAGAGCACGCGCGCCACGGTGAAATACTGTTTTTCGCCCCCTATGGCATTGCCCAGGATCACGGCCGTGCGATCGTTGTCCAGCGGCCGCTTGGGATAGCCGTAGTCTTCCAGCGCTTCGCGAGTGCAGGCGATGGCCCATTTTTGCGATTCATCCATGGCATCGACGACGCGCGGCGGGATTGGCAAACGCCACTTGATCGGATCCCATACATGCTCACGCACCCAGCCCCCGATCTTTGAGTAAGTCTTGTCCGGGGCGCTGTGATCGGGATCGTAGTAAAGCTCGGGATCCCAGCGATTCTGGACCTCGCTGATGCTGTAGCGGCCGTCCTTCACGTTTTTCCAAAAAGCCGCTGCATTCGGAGCATCCGGTAAAACGGCTCCAACTCCCACGATGGCGATGGCTCGATCAGAAGTGTTTTCCATGACGAGACTCCTGCTAATAAGTCTTCAAAAGGCTACGCGGCCAGTTCCGTGCGCTTGACCGCGCGTCCGTACAGTACGTCTGCTATGTAATCCAGGTCCGAAATCAAGCCCGATTGCGCGCGATGAATGGCGGGTAATCCCAAGCTCGTTTCAAACCCGGGGATATCGAACTCGCTTACGCCTCCGGCGCCGATCACCCAGCGCAAACCCTCTTCGGCCACCTTGAGCGAGGCATCACGGGCAAAGACCCGGCTGATCGCTGCCAGCGCGGTCGCGTCGAAGCGCCGGTTCGCTTTTTCGTTCAACTTGTTTTCGCTCAAAAGTGCGGCGCGACGGGACAGACTCCCGGCGCACTCGGCATAAGCGACCAACTCGCCCAGGCGCAGGAGAATATGTTGATAGCGAGTCAGGCGCGCCACCCGCGCTTTCTCCATAACCTCGGCCAATGCGTGAAATGCTAGTGCCGCTGTATCGGCGCCCACGTTCGGATGGCGGTTGTGCAAAGCCTCGAATTCTCGCGCTTGCACGTGATAGTGCTGCCCGCGCGTTTTGAGGTGAGACTGCCAACGGTCGCGGCTGATGGTCATCTCCATGATCTCGGAGGTGCCCTCGTAAATCGTGGTGATGCGGACGTCGCGGCTGATTTTTTCCACCATGTATTCATGCGTGTAGCCGTAGCCACCGAGCGCCTGGATGCTGGCTTCGGCAGCGGCATTGCCGGCCTCGGTTGCCATGTACTTGGCGATGGCGCCCTCGGTGTTCAAGCTGCCTTCAGTGCCGGCGTCGATGCGCTCGGCGGTTTCTTCGATATAAGCGCGGGCTGCTTCCAGTCGTGCCACGTTGGGCACGATCAGCTTGTGGGTGTATGCCTGCTTTTCTGAAAGCGGCGCCCCGGCTTGAATACGTTTGACGGAATAGGGAATTGCCCGGTCGAGCGCCGCCCATCCGCCTCCAAGGCCAAACGCGGCGACCATCAAGCGCGTATAACCAAACACGGCCTGCGCCTGATTGAGACCCTGACCTTCGACTCCCCCGACCAGCCGGTCGTCGCCGACATATACGTTGTCTAACGCCAACGCCGCCGTGTTGCTGAGCCGGATACCATGCTTATCTTCCGGTTTGTCGTGGGTGAAACCTTTGGCGTCTTTCTCCACGATGAACCAGCTCGGGCCGCTGGGCGTGTTGGCCAACACCGTGTAGGCATCTGCGATTCCGCCGTTGCTGATCCATTGTTTCGCGCCGTTGATCTTGTAACCGACGACGCGGCCATTCTCGCGAACCGGGTCCGCCGTGGTACGAAGCGCTCCCAGATCGCTGCCGGCTTCCGGCTCCGTCGCGCCGTAGGCGAACAACAATCCCTCTTCCGCGATGCGCGTCAGCCAGATCTTTTTTTGTTCTGGAGTGGCGCCGACCGTGATCGGATCGCTGCCCAGAAATGTGGCCAACACCGCTGTTGCGACGCCTAAATCGATGCGCGCCATCTCTTCACAGACGCAGTACACGTCGAAGGTTCCGCCTCCCATGCCTCCGAACTCTTCTGGAATGAACAGGAGTTGAATGCCCAGCTTGTCCGGGCTGCACATGTGGCGGACGATTTCAAGCGGACATTCGTCGCGCTCATCAAGTTCCCGGAGCACCTCGTCTGGCAGCCGTTTCTTGGCAAAGTCCTTGAGCGACTTCAAACTCAATTTCAATGTTTTGGCGGTGATCATGTTCAGTTCCTCACTTTGCTGCGAGGCTTCGCATTTCCCGGACTTTGTTGGTTAGTTCGGGCAAAAACTCCAGGATGTCATCGACAATTCCTACGTCCGCCACCTGAAAGATCGGCGCTTTGGGATTCTTGTTGATGGCAATCAGGAACGGACTGCCTTTAATGCCGGCCAGATGCTGGAAAGCTCCACTGATGCCGCACGCCAGATAGACCTTGGGCTTGACGGTTTTGCCGGACGAGCCCACCTGACGTGACTTCTCCATCCACTTAGCGTCGACAACGGGTCTTGAGCAGCTCACGGCGGCGCCGAGGGCGTCAGCCAGTTCCTCAGCAATGGCCACGTTGTCTTTTTCCTGAATGCCGCGGCCGATGGACACCAGAACGTTGTGTTTGGTGATATCGACATCGCCCGCTTCGGCGACCATCGTCTCCAGATAACGTCGGCCCGCCAGCAGAGCGCCGATATCCGCTGATCGGTCAACGATTAGGCTTTTTCCTGAAGCAATCTTGCCTGCCTTGAATGCGCCCGGACGCACCGTGACCACCGCGCCTGATGAAATGTCGCAATGAACATGAGCGTTGACCTGCCCACCAAATTCCTGCCGGTCTAGTTTGAGGCCCGCGCCTTCAATCCCAGCGATGTCTACAGCGTCGGAGACAAAAGCGGAATTCAGCTTGATGGAAAGACCGGGCGCCAGATCGATGCCAAAATGATCGTGGACGACCAACACGATGCTGTTGCTGGGCAAGACTTTCAGTAGAGCTTTCCGCACCAGTTCCGCATTGGGGTAAGCCAGAGATTTATTCGCGATTTTCCAGATCTCAGGGTAAGAAGCGCCGAGCGTATCGCACGCGGAATCGAGATCCGCGCCCCAACCGGTCAGAATGGCGGTAGGCGAAGCAGTGGGATCGATCTTGCGCGCGGCAGCCGCCAACTCGAACGCGGAATCGTCGGCCACACCATTTTTGTGCACGATGTAAGCAAAGATGCGAGCCATTATTTCAACCCTCCTTTGGCTGCCACCAACTCCAGGACTTTGTCGATGTTCTCTTCCCGGGTGCCGTGCAGAATCTCGGCTCCCTTGCCCAGTGCGGGGATGAAGTAGTCCACACGCTTCACATTCGCAGCGCTTGCCCCTACGGCACTGGGGTCAATTCCGAGCTTGGCCGCGTCGAAATCGGGGATGGGCACAGATGCCACTTGCCGAATGCCTCGCATGCCGACATAGCGCGGTTCGTTGATGCCGGTCTGAATCGAGAGCACGCAGGGCAGATCAATCTCATTCATTTCCCGGTTGCCGCCTTCAATTTCCCGGCTGACCTTTAGCTTCTTGCCGTCCAGGACTTCAATGGAATTGACCAGAGAGGCGAACGGATAATCGAGTAGCGCGGCCAGCATTCCGCCGACTTGAGCGCCCCCGTCCTCGGCCTGCACTCCGGTCAGAATGAGTTCGTAGTTTCCCTTCTGCACGAACTCTTTCAGAATGGTGGCAATGCCCCGCCCATCCGACCCGGAGAAGGCATCGTCAGTAATCAGAATTCCATGGTTCGCACCCATGGCCATCTCCCGGCGCAGAACCTCTTCATCGTCTGCAGCGCCAACGGTGGCAACGGTCACGCTTCCTCCGACGCGGGCGACAATCTGGAGGGCCTCTTCGACCGCATAGTTGTCTGGTTCGTTGATCGAGTAGACCAACTCATCGCGTTCGATATCGTCTCCCGCGCTGTTGAGTTCGATCTCGTTTTCCGAGGTGTCGGGTACTCTTCTTACGCAAACTAGAATCTCCACATTCACCTCCAAACCCTTCACGCCACCGTGTGACTTTCGCGGGCGATTTGTTGATCCACTAGTTCCGCCAGATCGATAGCGGTCATCTTTCCTTCCAGACCCGCCACTTTTATCGCGTCCTCAATATTCGTCATGCAGAATGGACAAGCCGTGACAATCACATTGGCCCCGGCTTCCGCCGCCATCTGCACCCTCTTCACTCCCATGCGCTGATCTTCTTTGGGCTCGTAGAACAGCATCAGCCCGCCGCCCCCGCAGCAGAACGAGCGGTCGCGGGTCCGGCTCATTTCGACTCGCTTCAAACCGGGGATCGCATCCAGCACTTCACGAGGATCGTCGTAAATCTGGTTATGCCGCCCCAGATAGCAAGGATCGTGGTAGGCGTACACGTCATTGTCGCTTTCTACGGGATTGAACTTGATCTTGCCGGTCTTCACCTCGCGCGCGATCACCTGGGTGATGTGCTCCACCGGCGGCACATTCTTATCCTTGTAGTCGTGTCTTAGCGCGTTGTAGGCGTGTGGGTCAGCCGTGACGATTCTCTGTACACCGGAGGCCTTGATGGCATCCACATTGTGGTCGCGCAAAGCGATGAAAAGAGTCTCTTCGCCGAACCGGCGGACTTCGTGACCGCTATCTTTCTCCGCGGCGCCCAGAATTCCGAAATTCACTCCGACGTGGTCGAGAATCCTGGCCGTTGCCCGCGCGATCGCCTGCATCCGGTCGTCGTAGGAGGTGATGCTGTCGACAAAATACAAGGTATCCGCGGCGTTGTTCTTATCAAGAGTTTTGCAAGAGCAGGTTTGCTGGAACTCCTTTGCGTTGGCCCAGTCGGCCTTCCTCTTCTCCATCTTGCCGTATGGATTTCCGCGGCTCTCCAGCGCCTTCAGTGGCTTCTGCAGGGACTGGGGCACATTCCCTTCATCGACCATGCCCCTCCGCAAGTCGACGATCTTGTCGATGTATTCCACCAGCAGCGGGCACTCTTCTTCGCAAGCGCCGCACGTCGTGCACGACCAGATTTCATCGTCGGAGTAGATGCTTCCGATCAACGGTGTTCCATTGTCCGCGCGTCCGAGAACCGGATAATGCTGGAAGGCGTAGTCTCTTGCCTTGATGGTGATGAACCGCGGCGATAACGGCCTTCCTACGGCGTTAGATGGGCAATTGTCGGAGCACCGCCCGCAGTCGGCGCAGGAATAGAAATCAAGCATCTGTTTCCAGGTGAAATCCTCAAACGTCTTTACTCCGAAGGATTTCACCTGATCCAGGTGCTCATCGCTAACGCCCCATCGCACCGGCTTCAGAATCTCCCGGTCTAGTTTTGCGAAGTAAATATTGAAAAGGGAAGTCTCCACGTGGAACTGGATTCCGAAGGGGCGATAGCAGAGCAAGAAATAAAAGGTTAGTTCATGAAGAAGATAAGCGCCGAAGTAGAGACTGCCCAGAGCGGGCAAGGGAAATGAAATCAGAGCCTTCTGCAACATCCACGGGAGTGAAAACCTGGCCAATGCTTCAATGGCTTGGCCTTGCTGCGCCTGACCGGCTGCCCTAGCCGCTGCGAACAGACTGTCAGCAATCATCAGGATTGCGATCAGCGAAAGAAGGAAGATGGCGTCGGCCGTGTGGCCTTTGCCGTACCTTGCTGGCACCGCGTACCGGGAAGGTTTGAACACCAAGCGGCGAACCACAGCGATCCCCATGCAGAGGAAAACCAGGGTGGCGGCATAATCCGTGATGATGTCGTAGACAGGACCGGCTCTTCCGGAAAGGCCGGGCATGACAAAAGTTTCGGAGACGCCGACGATCAGCACCGTGAAGGCACGCATCGCCAGGACAATGAAGCCCGCAAAAATAAAGATGTGAATGGTTCCTGCGACCCGGTAGCGCGGTTGCTTCCACTGCCCCAGCCAAAATTTCAGGACCCTGCCGAGCCGTTCCACGGGATGGTCAAAACGAAAATCGCGTTCACCCCGAAGCAGCGGGACCAGGCGCATCACTACGATGTACGAAAAACATGCGACACCCAGAAGATGAATGGTTAGGAACAGGGCTCGCCCGGGGACCAACCAGGATGTCACTTGCTGAACTGACTCGGTGCCTACCACGTTCTCTACCTTCCTACTTGACGATCCCTAAGCGATCAATTGTGTCCAGACTTTGTTCTCCTCAACTGGGGTTGTTAGTGCAATTGCCGATTCGACCGAAGCGAGAGGCGGAACGGGAATAGTCGAACGAATTGACTTCGACGCTAGCGCCGGTGGTGTCGATGCAACCTTCGCTTTCGCGCGCGCGCTCTTCTTTTTTTTCTTTTCTTCTTTCTTTCGTGTGGGCCTGCCCCCCACGGCATCACGCAACTCCATGAAATTCAACATCAGCAACGCTTCCAAACGCCGCAGATCCGGCGCCGCGTACACGCATCCGCTGAATCCGAAATACGCCGTGCCGTTATAGGTCAGGATGGCGCAGTTGAGCGTCATCTCGCCACCCACCGGGACGTAGGGATAGCAGCCCAGCATCTTGTGGCCGAGCAGGTAGAGCGGATGTTGCGGCCCCGGCACGTTGGTGCAGACCATGTTGAAGGGCGTGAACGGCAGCTGGCCCAGAATCTGGCCGCCCAGCGCCTGCGCTGACGTGGGGAGCATGCCGATCAAACCGCCCGCCAAACTCACCAACTCGGCGGCGTGCGTGCGTTTGAGAAACTCGGTTCTCCGATGAACGGCAGCCAGCAGCTTTCGAGGTTCGCGAATATCCAGCGGAACCGTAACTGGGACCAGTGAGATGCGGTTCCCTAAATCGCCTGGATTGTCATTGCCGCGCAGATTCACAGGAACCATCATGCGCAGCAGTCGCCCTTTCACACGGTCGCCATGCCCCTCGACGTAGCGCCGGATGGTGGCCGTCACCAACGCGAGAATGACGTCATTCACGCTAGTCCCACAGGTTTGCTTGATGGCTTTGACTTCTGCCAGAGGAATTTCGGCCCAGGCGAATTTCTGCGGTCCACGGTAGAGAACATTGAAGCGCAGCCGCTCGGTGCTCGCGCTGAGTTCCGGAAGCAGCTGCTTGAACTCGTCCGTGGCCAGGCCTCCACCATTCGCGGCGAAGCGTTCCGCCATGGTCGATACGTCCCCCAGCCCTCCCAAAATTCGTTTGGCGAACTCCCCATAGGAATCGACGAAGCCGCTTGCGATCGAGGTCATGACGTCTCGCGGCGGGGGTACTCGGAGCCGGAGTTTTCGCTTAGGCAGCCGAGGCGCCACCGGGCTCGCATCCATGAGCACGTTCATGATCCCAACCCCGGCGACGCCGTCGGCGAGGCAGTGGTGCAGGCGGAAGATGAGAGCGCTGCGATTACCTTTCAGCCCATGCACCCAGGTCAGGTCCCATAACGGGTGCTGACGATCCATCACCTTGCTCAGAATCTTTCCCGCAAGTGTCTTCAACTCTGCGTCGGAACCGCGCTTGAGCCTAACCTCATGCAAGTGCCTGCGGATGTCGAAGGCTGGATCGTATTCCCAACTGGGAAGGCCAATATTGAGCGGCGCGGGCACTACACGCTTCAGGTAACGGGGAATAAGCGGCAGCTTCGATTCCACAAACTGAACGCAATCTTCGAAAGGGACTGTACCCTCAAACACGCAGACACAGGCCACATTGAGGGGCATGCCCTCGCGCTCAAGGTGGAGGAAAACCGTGTCACCCCAGGAAAGGCGGTCACCCTGCTGATTGTCCTGCATCACAACGCTCCTTCAGTCGCCAATCTTCACTCGCCAAACCATTGCGCATCTCAGCTCACGAAAGAAAAGCGCGACGTCAGCCTCACCAGCTTGAGTACTTTGTAGACACTGACGTTGATGCCGCGCAGCACGACCTTTACACCGTTGTGGTCTGCCAAGCTGGCGAGCTCTTCCATCGCTCTGAGGGCGCGCGGATCGATCCGGCGCACGGAAGAGAAATCCAAAGCCACTTCGCCCTCGACCGTGTCCATTTTTTCCCCGGCCTCTTGTAACGCCTTGACCACACTTTCTTCGTCGATCTTGAGCCACACCGCGATCTTCGCCATATCTACCCCTGTCCCCTAGACGGTTAGCTGCTGAGATACACCGACCAACTTCGCCAGCCCTCGGCCTTCATAAGCCTTCCAAAACAGGTCTTCCAGTTCGCTCATCAGCGGCATTCGAGGGTTCGACCGCCAGGATGGATCGTCAAAGGCAAGCTTGGTCAGTTCAGGGATTGCCCGCTCGAATTCTTCTCTTGAAATTCCCAGGTCGGCGATCGAACCCGGGATTCCCAATTGGTCGAGTAACTGTTCTGTAGCCGCCACGAGGTTCTTCACCTTTTCTTCAATCGTGTGGCCGCCCAGCCCCAGCAAATCCGCGATCGTGGCGTATTTCTTGTGTGCGAGATACCCCTTTTGGTATGGCGACGGCACGAACTTGGTGGGCACGGACGCGTTGTACGCAATCACGTGCGGCAACATGAGCGCGTTAGCCCGGCCGTGCGCCACGCCGAACCGTGCTCCGAAAGCATGCGCCAGCGCGTGATTCACACCCACCGACGCATTGGAAAACGCCATCGCTGCAATGCATGCGGCATTGTGCATCTGGCTGCGCGCCTCTTCATCGCGTGGATGCTCATAAGCGATGGGGAGGTATTTGAACACCATGCGGATCGCCTGCATGGCATTGCATTCGGTATAGGCCGAACCGTAACTGGAAACTGCAGCTTCCAGGGCATGGGTCAGGCAGTCGATGCCGGTATCGGCGGTTAGGCCTTTCGGCATGGACATAACAAATTGCGGATCGACGATGGCCACGTCCGGGGTCAGCGAGTAGTCAGCCAGAGTCACCTTTCGCCCTCGCTCCTTGTCGGTGAGCACCGCAAACGGAGTGACTTCGCTCCCCGTTCCGCTGGTAGTGGAGATGGCAATCAGACGAACCCGATTGGTTTTCTCGGTCGGGTACTGGACGACGCGCTTGCGCAGATCCAAGAAAGGCGCGGCCAGTTCTTCCAGATCAGCTTCCGGCGATTCGTACTTGAGTTTCATGATTTTGGCCGCATCGATCACCGACCCGCCGCCGAGCGCGACAATTTGGTCCGCCTTATAGAAATTGAGTTCCTGTACTCCTTGCATGATGACCTTGACCTCGGGCTCCGCGTCTGGAATGACCGAGACGTGGACGCGAGATCCCTCCGGAAGGCAGCGCCGGACAATGTCTACGTGGCCGATTTGCTCCATGGAAGGATTCGTAACGATGATGGTCGAGCGCGATGGGAACTGGCGCACATTCTCCACCGCGTTCAGATTGAAATAAATCTGGTTGGGAACTCGGAACCACATGTGGGCTTGTGTCCTCCGGGCCACACGCTTGATGTTGAGGTAGTGATAGATATTCACGTTATCGGTGGTGCTGTTGCCGCCACCGGTACCGCATCCGAAGGAGAAGGTGGGCACCAGATCGTTGTAAACCGCGCCCAGAGCTCCCACTGAACCCGGCGAGTTCACAATGATTCGCCCCGCGTTCATCACCTCACCGAACTTGCGGATGATCTCATCGTTGCGCGAAAAAACAACCGCTGTGTGTCCCAGCCCGCCGGCATGGTTCACGTCGATGCACACTTTCAGCGCCTCATCGACGGATTTCGCCCGATAGACCGCCAGCACCGGGAACAGCTTTTCAACCGACAGGGGATATTCGCGGCCTACGCCTTGAATCGGCGAGATCAGAAGTTTAGTGCCCGGCTTCACCGCCAGACCAGCCAGGCGGGCGATATCGGTAGCCTTCTGCCCGACTGCCGCTGCCTGCATGAACCCTGTCTTCGGATCGATCACCGAGCGCGCCAGAAGTTCCGACTCTCTCTCGTTGCAGATGTGCGTGCCCAACTCCTCAAACTTCTTCAGCACACGGTCATAAACCTCATCATCGATCACCACCGTTTGCTCTGAGGCGCAGATGGTTCCCTGATCGAAGGTCTTGGAGAGGATGATGTCCACCACAGCCGTATTCAGGTCTGCTGTTTTTTCCAGATAGACTGGTGTGTTGCCCGGCCCGACACCCAGCGCCGGCTTGCCAGAGCTGTAGGCGGCTTCGACTGCGCCCGGCCCGCCCGTGGCATCGATCAGAGCCACGTCTTTGTGCCGCATCAGGTAGGCGTTGTCCTGCAGCGTGTGCGACTCCAGGCAGCTAAAAACCCCTTCGGGAGCGCCATGCTTGAGCGCACTCTCGTACATGATCTTCACCGCTTCGGAGCAACAATGCCAGGCGTTCGGATGGGGACTGAAAATGACCGCGTTGCGCGTCTTGATGGCCATGATGCACTTGAACAGCACCGTGGAGGTGGGATTCGTAATCGGGGTCAGCGAGAAGATGACACCAATCGGGTCAGCGATCTCCACCAGGTTCCTCTCCGGAAACTCGCGAATGGCGCCAACCGTAAGTTTGTCCTTTATGTAGTTGTAGGCAAACTCTGTGGCGCACATGTTCTTGAGGACCTTGTCTTCCATCACTCCAAGCTTGGTTTCCTCAACCGCCAACCGGGCAAGGTACTGAGCTTGACCCAAACCCGCCAGCACCATCGCCTTGACGATGCGATCCACGTCCTCTTGGGTGAATTGGGTAAAGACGGCGGCGGCGGTTTTGGCTTGGCGGACCAATCTCTCCAGGTACGCAATGCGCTCTTCACTCAGGCTTTCGGTGGAAAGTGGGATCTCAACCCGCGGCTGCACTACTTCGCGCGTGGCCATTAACTACCCCCTTCAAGCCATACGTCGGAGTATGGGGAGGACGCTGAGTCTTAATGTTCTCGTCGTGAACAGCGAGGAACGCGAACCGCGGAAAAATGACCTGATCTCTATCTCTAACTTCTATCTCGGCTCTACGCGTAATCGATCGGATGCCTGGTTAGCCAGTGCTCGTCGCGCACGCGGCCAATGTTTTTCAAAGCACCACCAGCCGCGCTTGCCGTTAGGTGGCGGCTTTCCCAAGCGACGCCTGCACCCAGGCCGATCGCTCCGCCCAGCAAGCCCCGTGCCAACGCCCTGCCGATGGATCTGTGTCTGTTTGCCGGATAACCGCCCAACATACCCAGGCACGCGCCAACAGCTGCGGGTTTCAATGCTCTTCGAACTGACTTGCTGATAAACGGTGTAAGAGGCTCGCCCTTAAGAAATGCTGTTCGACCAGTACGCACGCCCTCGATTCCAGAATTAACGAGCCTTCGGCTATAGGTAGCATTCGATTTCGACCACTCGCGTAAAGCCATTGGACTTCCTCACCGTCCCAGAACGGGAACAACAAGGCAACTACAGCACCAGACGTGGGCTGTGTCCGTACTCGATATCACACTTTGCTGTGAGCGTGATTACAACGGAAGGTGAACTAGTACCGTGACCGCATAGAGAGTAATACAGTTAGATACTTGTCGGCATACCTATCCAGGCGTATTGCTGGGGGCATGGAAGACAGCGGAAAAGTTCAGGTTCGGTTGTCCAAGTTGGAGCAGGAGCAATTGGACGAATTGTTGGGGGGCGGTCTACAACCGGTGCGAACGGTGCTCCGCGCCTTGGTGCTGCGGCAACTGGCGGACGGCCAAACCATCCGCAAGGTAGCACGCAACGTGGGCTTGACTCCGAAG
>JBEKRE010000011.1:0-100648 GCA_049519055.1 Candidatus Sulfotelmatobacter sp.
GGTTTCGTTGCTGGATACCCACCGACGCTTCCAGTCTGTTTCATGAACCGCCGGATGCCGAACGGCACGTCCGCGTGGTGTGGGAGGACGGCGGGAGTAATCCCGCCTCCTACCCGATTCGACGGAAAGAGGTTTAAAGCTATGAGGCGGAAAGCGGACCGACTTGCGAGCGGGAAGCAAAAGGATCCAAAGAGCGTGGAGAGTGGGCGGAACTCTACTTCATGATGCTGGCGGCGAAGCGCGGAATCAAGGTCTCAAGACCGTTCGGCGTGGCGAGGTACGACGTGGGAGTTGACCACCTAACGCGGTCTCTGCGGCCGGGTGCAAGTGAAGTCCACAATTCACTGGCGCACGGGTCACGGTTAAAGCCTGAAGTTGGATCGAGACGCAAAAAGTATGAGCCGGGAACCGTGGATTTTTTCGCTGTCCTGCTCATCCCGATTGATGAGTGGTACATCTTTCGCTTCGAGGTAATCGGCGAAATGCATTGCGGCTTCCACTCCTCCCCGCAACAAGCTTGAATCGCCAGGCCCGTTTCTTTCAGAAGATGCCAAGCCTCACGATACTTCCCATACTTCTGCCGCTTGTTGCGGGGAGGAGTGGCCGGAGGTTGCGGGGACAGCAGATTCCTGGCTGCGTTCGGGCTGGCCAAGTTTTTTTCAGCGGCAAAGGTTTTCCGGGAATGAGACGTCCGTGGTATCCCACCTTTCGCAAGGGACGCGAAAGATGGGGCACCCTCAGTTCCTTAGTCTCCGCAAGAAATCCTAACTGACGCGTGGGAGGTTCGAGCTCCAGCTATCGGCGATGATGAGCCAGGCACCGAGGCGACGCCAGGCGCGGACGTATTTGCCGCGGTCGGCTTGGATGGTGCCATCGGACTGGCGGATGGCGACGTTGTAGCGGCCGATCTCCACTGCCATGTCGGCGGAGTAGTCCACGCGAATGGTTTCGAGACGAAGGTCTTGATATCCGGTGTCGCCGAGCTGGTGGAGCAGACGCTCGACCGCCTTGGGGCCGTAGGCGAGGTCGTAGTGAGGGGCCATGAGTGCGCCGTCGGGCGCGAAGAGAGCGGCGACCTGGTCGTAGTTGCCGGTGTTGAAGGCGGTGACGAAATCTTGGGCGAGGTCGCGGATCAGGGACTGGACGTCCATGGGCTGACGCGAGTCAGCCAGGGAATTGGAATACGGCCGATACATCTACTACCTCCTGGGAGAAGGCAAAGAGCGGGTCCGCAGTCGGGGAGGACAGGCGCTCTTCAATGCAATGGCATTCTAGCGCAAGAAACTGTGGAAAGCGCAAAATTTTGCGAAGGTCAGGTGAATCGGGTAGATGGGGGTGGAGAGGACGACAGCATCCGGCAGAGGGAAGGACGGCATCTGATGGGGGCCCGGAATTGGAGGCAAAGCAGACGCTTGCGGGAAGGAGATCTATGAGACTTCAAGACGTTAGATTTAAAGGCTGGAGTGCGGGATTGCTGGGAACGGGATTGCTGGGAACGCTGTTAATCGCCGGGGGAACGGCGAAAGCACAGGACGCACGGGATGAAGCGCGTCCCCCGCAACAGGAAGAAACGAAGCAGGAAGAAGCAAGGCCAGAGGCGAAGCCGCAGCAGGACGACGCGAAGCCTCGGCAGGATGAGGCCAAGCCACCGAAACAGCAGGCGCCCGGGAAGACTGAGGATGCGAAGCCGGCGAAGAACGAGAAACAGAACGACGAGATGAAGAACGATGAGATGAAGCAGAACGATCCGATGAAGTCGGGGAAAGAAGAAAATCGTCCGCAGGAGAAGGGCGGAGATCATGCAACGCGGGCGGCGGGGCAGCAAGGGCAAAAAATTCCGGACGATAAATTCCGGTCGCATTTTGGGCGTCAACACACGTTCAGGGTGAAGACGACCGTCGTGGAAGGGCAGCGGCGGTTTCAGTATCGGGGATACTGGTTTGCGCTGGCGAATCCGTGGCCGGGGGACTGGGCCTATACCGACGATTGCTACATTGACTATATCGATGGGGAATGTGTGCTGATCGACTTGTTGCATCCGGAAGTGGAGATTCCGGTGGATTGTGGTGGTGGGTTAGAAAAGGGTTGAACCGGAGTGGTGAATGGCCTTCCGAGCGGGAGATGGAATCCGGCTCGGAGGGCTTTTTCTTTTTGTCGAGATCGCCGTAGCCGGGAAGACGGATTTCCACTTGTGCGCAAGGTGCGGGCAGAGGTATGTTGCGCGCATGAGCGGAAGCGAACCAGATCAGGTGGTGAAGCATCAGACGGGAGAGAAGCAGGTAGAAGCTGAGAGGCGTAAGGCGCATCCGGAACAGTTCTGTCCGAACTGTTCGGCGAGATTGAAGGAGAGCAGGTGTAAGTTGAGTTGTCCGCGATGCGAATTTTATTTGAGCTGCTCGGATTATGATTGAGACTTGGCGGATCGTGACCGGGCGGTTGCGCCTGACAGGGTGAGTAAGGTCCGTCTACAATGGAATCGAATTTGATTCTCTATTCATGATCGGGAGAACATTATGGAACGCAAGGCAAGTGCAGTGTGGAAGGGTGGGCTGAAAGATGGGAAGGGAACCATTTCGGCTCCGGGCGGAGTGTTGAAAGATACGCAGTATTCGTTCACTTCGAGATTTGAGAATGGACCGGGAACGAATCCGGAGGAGTTGATTGCGGCGGCGCATGCGGCGTGTTTTTCGATGGCGCTGTCGGCGCAGTTGGGCGGAGCGAATCTGACGCCGGAGAGCATCAACACGAATGTGACTTTGACGATGGAGAAGCTGGAAGCAGGGTGGACGATTACATCGAGCCACATCGATGTAGCGGGGAAGGTCCCGGGAGCGGATGCGGCGACCTTTCAGAAGTATGCGGAGGCGGCGGAGAAAGGGTGCCCGGTATCGAAGGTGCTGAATGCGAAGATTACGATGACGGCGAAGCTGGGGTAGTTGATGGAGCTCCGCTGTGAAGGTTGGTTTGACAGTCTTTGACATGCCTGTAAAATAGAAGTGTTGATCTTCCTGATGCGGCGGCCTTCGGGCCGCCGCTGCATTGCAATTCAGATTGCCATCGTGGCGGAATTGGCAGACGCGCATGGTTCAGGTCCATGTACCGGCAACGGTGTGGGGGTTCGAGTCCCTTCGATGGCACCAAAGAGATGTTCTACGTACAGCTCGTTCTCGCGTGATGCGGCGTCAATCTAGACCTTCCTAAACATCCTTCTACGGCGGCCAGCTTTTTCGCTGGAGTGCGCGACTCAAGTAAACTCTGGAGGATGAAAGATTTGCTTTTCATTCCTTGCCGGAAGTCTGCGCAGTTTTGTGTTTCCCTTGCTACCTGTACTTTTCTCCTTGCGTTTTGTGGAATCTGCGCGGCGCAGAAACTTGCCATCACGTTTGACGATCTGCCGCGGAATGGATCGTTGCCGCCGGGAGTTACGCAGGCGGAGACGACCGCAAAGGTGCTGGCGATTTTGAAGAAGCGGCACGTGCCTTCGGTGTATGGATTCATCAATGCGAAAAAGCTCGAGGGAAATCCGGATGGAGCCGAGGCGCTGAAGTTGTGGGCGGCGGCAGAGCCGGTTGGGAATCATACGTATTCACACATGGATTTGGAGCAGAATACGGCCGCGGCTTTCGAGCAGGAGATCGAGGAGAACGAGCCGGCGCTGGAGTTGCTGGAGGGCCAGGATAGGTGGCATTGGTTCCGGTATCCGTATTTACACGAGGGTGACACGGTGGAGAAGCGGCGCGCCGTGCGGGCTTACTTGAAGGCGCACGGATACCGCATCGCGCAGGTGACGCTGGATTGGGAAGACTACTTGTGGAATACGGCCTATGCGCGGTGCGAGGCGAAGAACGACGCGACGTCGATGGAGTGGCTGCGGTCGAGCTATTTGAGTACCGCGTCGGAATTTCTGGACTTGGGGCGGGAGCAGGCGAAGTTGGTTTACGGGCACGAGATCAACTATGTGCTGCTGATGCATCTGGGGGCGTACAGCAGCACCATTCTGCCGGACGCGCTGGACCTGCTGAAGACGAAGGGATTCAAACTGGTGACATTGGAAGAGGCGGAAAGTGATCCCGCCTATGAGAGCGATCCGGATGTGGGGCTGCATGACGCCGGGACCCTGCTGGATCAGATGATGCAAGTGAAAGGGATGAAGGATCCAGAGCACAAGGAGAAGCCCTATAAAGAGGTTGAGAGCGTTTGCCAGTAGGGAGGTGAGTCTAGGTCCAAGCGTCCGCCTTCGGCGGAGATCTGGCAAAAATCCGGGAGAGCCTTTGGACTTATTGTGTTTCCTGAGCGAAGCCATTAGGATGTCGGGACCTTTGGGGTAGAGTCCAGACTTGCTGCGACTCGCAGAACAAGCAGCGGAGCTGGATTCAGGCAATCACACTGCATTTAGAGTTCGCTGCTTCCAATGGTGGTTAGCGCGGGTGCGGACCATCATCGATGGTCCAACCGGCTGGCCTGGGTTCGTAGAAGTAAGGTTCGCAGAAACAGAGTCCATGGAGGACCAATGGAAAGACTAGCTTCACCCCCCCCAGCTCACGTCGACCGAATGAGGACGACGGGGCTGAGCCTTGTTGTACTGATCCTAACCCTATGCGCGGCGAGGCCGGCTAATGCGGCTTCCGGACAGTTTGTGCCACACAACACTCCCAGCTATGTGGCAACGGCGAAGAATGTAGGGACAGAAGATCCGTCGAAGACCATTGAAGTGAGCATCTGGCTGAAACCGCATAACCGTGCAGAGATGGATGCGGTAGCGCGGGATTTGTATGACCGCACCTCGCCGAACTACCGTCACTGGCTGACCCGGTTGCAGATTGCGGCGCGATTTGCGCCGACGGCGGAAGAAGCGAAAACGGTCCAGGAATTTTTTGAATCGCACAATCTAAAAGTGGTGCGAGTGGGCGGCGATAATTTTTTTGTAAGAGCGCGAGGCACGGTGGGGGACGTGGAGAGAGCATTCCACGTACAACTCAACAATTATCAGGTGCGGGACAAGGTGATCCGTGCCAATGCGAGTGATCCTTACGTAGAAGGAGAAGCGGCTCCGCTGGTCCGGGTGGTTACGGGACTGGACTCTGGGAAATACGAGCATCCGGCGATACAGCGCGAAGCGAAGCTTCCGGCGAGCAAGTCAGGCTTTTCCAGGATGGCTTCGGCGGCGACGCCTGCGGATTCGAACTTCTATTCCTCGAACTGTTTCGACGGTGTGGTGACGGAACAGTTTTCTACCAACAGCGACGGTGAGCTCCCCGCCGGCACTTACACGGGCAATCACCTAAACATTGTAAGCCTCACGAGCCCAGGTTGCGGCTACACCCCGCAGCCGATCCAAACGGCTTACAATCTCACAAAACTTTACGCCGAGGGATATAACGGGAAGGGACAAACCATTGTCATTCTGGACTGGTGCGGTTCGCCGACCATTCAGGCGGACGCGAATGCGTTTTCAGCGATGTTTGGGTTGCCGCTGCTCGGGCCGTCGAACTTCAACATCATTTACACGCCGACGGCGAGTCTGTGCGAGGTTCCCGATAGTGTGGAAATCAACATTGATGTGGAGTGGGCCCATGCTATCGCTCCGGGAGCCAACATCGACCTGGTGGTTCCACCCTCAGCGAGCTTCCAGGACGTGGACCAGGCCCTTTTCTACGCCGTGAACTATGGGCTGGGTAGCGTGATTTCAGGCAGCTATGCTTCGATCGAATCCTTTACTCCACCGGCGGTGCTGGATACCGAGAACCTGATTGCCGAAACTGCGGCAATCTCGGGAATCTCCACCAACTTTTCTTCTGGAGATGGTGGGGATTACACCCTGGACGAAATTCCTGCCGCGGTGAGCGCTCCGGCGGATTCTCCGTGGGCGACCGGGATTGGAGGAGTGAGCCTGGCGTTGAATGCGAATCACTCGATCGCGTGGCAAGCAGGGTGGGGGAACAACCAGACTTTGCTGGCCAGTGCGGGGTTCGTGCCTGATCCGCCCGACGCCTTCGGGTTTATTGGTGGAGCGGGCGGCGGACCGAGCAACTGTGCGGTGCAAGACAGCAAGGGAAATTGTTTGGCTGGGTTCCCGAAGCCTGCCTTCCAAAAACATCTGCCAGGAAAATATCGGCAGGTGCCGGATATCGCGTGGTTGGCGGATCCATACACGGGAGTGGTGATTGCCATCAGCGTTCCGGGCCAGTTTCCGGAACTGGTTTGGCAGGTGTGGGGAGGCACGAGCGTGGCCTGCCCGATGTTCTCCGGGCTGTGGGCGATTGCGAATGAAGAGGCGGGAGCGCCGCTTGGGCAAGCGGCGCAGTACCTATATTCGTTGCCTGCGGGAGCGATTACGGACGTCGTGCCTGTTACCTCAAAAACCAACGTCAAGGCCTCGATTGTGGAATCTACGGGGACCAACAATTACACGCCAAGCCAGGTGTTGGGTGGGGCTACGTCCGTGGTGCCGGCGAAGTTCATCAGCGCAATTTGGAATTATCCTTTCTTGGAGGATACATCGCTGGTGATCTCGTTCGGGATGGACTGCTCGGCCTTGCCCAGCGGCGACGGCACATCATGCAACAGCCCGACTGCGCTGCATACGCAAGTGGGTTGGGATAACGTAACCGGGGTGGGAACGCCGAACGGGAAAGCGTTCGCGGATGCTTTCAAACCCGAAGCGACTACCGTGAAGTAAGCAGGAGCGGTTGAAACCTTGGCCTCCGCTGCCCGCGAGGGTGGCGGAGGTTTTGTTTTTTTGGGGGTTTTGGGTGGTTGAGTTGGGTTGGAGGTGCAGTCTTCTATAATTGCAAGACCTTGTATGACGGGCTTTCTCGATCAGATTGTGGCGACGACGCGGCGGAAAGTGGTTGAGGCGAAACGCGGAGCGGATTTGCGCGAACTGGAGGGGCGGGCGGAACGACATGTGCCGCGCGGGTTTGGGCGGGCGCTGGAGCAGAAGAGCAGAACCGGCGTGGCGGTGATTGCGGAGTTGAAGAAGGCGTCGCCCTCGAAGGGGTTGATCCGGGCGGAGTTTTGGGTGGAGGAGTTGGCTGCGGAGTTGGAAACGGCGGGAGCGGCGGCGCTCTCGGTGCTGACGGACGAGGAATTCTTTCAGGGTTCGCTCGGGAATTTGCGGCAGGCTGCGGCGGCGGTGAAGGTGCCGTGTCTGCGCAAGGATTTTATGGTGGATGAGTTTCAATTGCTAGAAGCGCGGGCGAATTCTGCGGATGCGGTGTTGCTGATTGTGGCGGCTTTGGCGCAGGAAGAGTTAACTAGGCTGGCCTTGGGTGCTCGCTCGCGCGGGTTGGATGTTTTGTGTGAAGTGCATGATCAGGAAGAGTTGCAGCGGGCGCTGGATGCTGGTTGCGATTTGATTGGAGTGAACACACGTGATCTGCGCACGTTCAAGGTGGATGCGGAGACGGCGTTCCGACTGGCGGAGCGAATTCCGAAGAATGTGGTGAGCGTGGCGGAGAGCGGGATTCGGTCGGGAGAAGATATTGTGCGGCTGCGGGCGGCGGGGTATCAGGCGTTTTTGATTGGGGAATCGTTGATGCGGGCGGATGCGCCGGGAGAAGCTTTGCGGGAGTTGATGCGAGTGCCGAGTCGCGAGTACCGAGTGCCGAGTGGGTGGTAGGAAATCCCCATGCCTCGCAAAGGAAGCGAGACCTGGGGCACCCGGCTCGTGGAAAGGAAAAGCAGATTCCTCATCGGCTGCCGCCGGTTCGAAATGACAAGCATTTCTTGCAGCGCATAGTTTAGGACTTAACTGATAACTGCCTTTTATGACTTGGATCAAGATTTGTGGGATGACGAATTTGGAGGATGCGCTGACCGCGGTGGACGCCGGAGCGGATGCCGTGGGGTTTGTGTTTTATGAGAAGAGTCCGCGGAATATTACGGCGGAGGCGGCGCGGGAGATTGTTCAGAAGTTGCCGGAGAGCGTGGAGAAGATTGGAGTGTTTGTGAACGGAAGCGGAGTCGAAGCCTGCGACTTTGTTCTGCAAGCTGCGTTGACGGGATGGCAATCTTACGCGTCCGTGGCGGGTGAGGCGCGGAGCGGCGGGACGAAGGCGATGGCTTTGGCTTGCCTCCCGAAGAGGGCTCGATTTCTGATGTCTCTGCCAATGAATCATCTCGGTGAAGGCGAGGAGCAAATTCGGAAGTTGGCGGCGGACTTTGCCAACTGGGGGAAGAATCTTTCGGAGGAGGCTTCGCTACTCAAAGGCGTGATTAGCACAATGGTTTTGGACTCGGGCGATTTGCGACAACCTGGTGGCACGGGTAAGACGTTCGACTGGAACAAGGCTGTGCCGATCGCTGAGGCTTTGCGGCTTGGAGGAGTGAAGTTGGTCCTGGCTGGCGGACTGACGCCGGAGAATGTGGGCCAGGCGATGCGCATTCTGACGCCTTGGGGAGTAGATGTGGTGTCCGGAGTGGAGTCTCGACCGGGCAAGAAAGATCCCGAGAAGGTGCGGGCGTTTGTGAAGGCTGTGCGGGAAATCGACCGGCGGACAGCTTAACGCAATGAGTGTTGTGGCGGACTCGACAGCAGGTCCCCTTCGACCTCGCTCAGGGCAGGGTCTCCCCGGCTGCGCTGGTCGGAATAGAAGACTTGGAAGTGAAGGAAAAATGGCGACGGTTCCGAGACCGAGAATAAAAGTCAGAATCCCCGACCTGCGCAAAGAAGGCGCACGGGTGGGACACCCTCGTGGTCCTGTTCCTGTCAATGAGCCCGGGCGATTTGGGGTTTACGGCGGGCGGTATGTGCCGGAGACCTTGATGGCGGCGCTCGAGGAACTTGAGCGCGAGTATGAGAAGGCGAAGCGCGATCCGAAATTTCAGCGCAGACTCGAGGAGTTGCTGCGGACTTATGCGGGGCGTCCGACGGCGCTGACGTTTGCGCGCCGGCTTACTGAGAAGTTGGGTGGGGCGAAGATTTATTTGAAGCGGGAAGATTTGCTGCATACCGGGGCGCACAAGATCAACAATTGTTTAGGTCAGGCGCTGCTAGTGGAGCGCATGGGCAAGCGGCGGGTGATTGCAGAAACCGGCGCGGGGCAGCACGGAGTTGCCACGGCGACCGTATGCGCGCTGCTGGGATTTGAGTGCGTGGTGTACATGGGAACCGAGGACATGCGGCGGCAGGAGTTGAATGTGTTCCGCATGCGGTTGCTGGGAGCAGAGGTGCGGGGAGTGGCGTCTGGATCGCGGACGTTGAAGGATGCCATCAACGAGGCGATGCGGGATTGGGTGACGAACGTGCGGAAGACGCATTATTTGTTGGGAAGCGTGCTGGGAGCGCATCCCTATCCGACGATGGTGAGGGATTTTCATCGCGTGATCGGACGGGAGGCGCGAGCCCAGATTTTGAAGGCCGAGGGAAAATTGCCGACTGCGGTGATAGCTTGCGTGGGCGGGGGATCGAATGCGATTGGAATTTTCTACGAATTTATAAAGGACAAGAAAGTTAGGCTGATTGGCGTGGAGGCCGGCGGGCGCGGGGAGGGACTCGGGGAACATGCGGCGCGGTTTCGCGGAGGATCGCCGGGAGTTTTGCAGGGGACTTATTCTTACGTGCTGCAGGATGCGGCCGGGCAGATTGCGAACACGCATTCGATTTCGGCGGGCCTGGATTATCCATCGATTGGGCCGGAGCATGCGGCTTTGCGAGATGCGGGGCGCGCGGAGTACGTTCCGGCGTCGGATGCGGAGGCGCTGGAGGCGACGACTTTGCTAGCGCGGACCGAGGGGATTATTCCGGCGCTCGAATCGGCACATGCGGTGGCTGAGGTGGTGAAGCGCGCACCGAAGATGAAGAGATCCGATGTGGTGATTGTGAATGTGTCCGGGCGCGGGGACAAGGATATTGGGATTATGCGGGAGAATTTGAGGTTGGATTGAGTGATTGAATTTGGAGGAAACAGGAGATTCCACGCTGCGCTCGGAGTGACAAATTGTTTGGGTGCGAGTGCCGCTGAAATGCCTGGCGGAGCTGCGGGCAGCGAGGAGTGAAAGGGATTCTTCGACTACACTTGCGCTTTGCATTCGCGAATCGCAACTTCGCTCAGAATGACAAAATGCCTTTGACCTTTTACAAGAAGCCTGGGCTGGTGGTGTACGTGACGTGCGGTGATCCGGACCTCGCGACGACGCGGGCGGTGGTGCTGGCGGCGATTGAGGCGGGGGCGGATGTGATTGAGTTGGGGGTGCCATTCAGCGACCCGGTGGCGGATGGACCGGTGATTCAGCGGGCGAGCGAGCGTGCGTTGAAACACGGAACTTGTCTGGCGCAGGTGCTAACCTTGGCCGCGGATGTGCGGCAGCATGCGCAGTCGACAGGGCTGGTGGTGTTCTCGTATTTGAATCCCATACTGCGGATGGGGATGGAGAAGTTTTGCATGGTGGCGCGGGCCGCGGGAGTGGACGGCGTGCTGGTGACGGATCTGCCGGTGGAAGAGGCAGGGGAATATTTGCGGGCGATGAAAGCGCATGATCTGGCGCCGGTATTCTTAGCGGCGCCGACCAGTCCGGATGAGCGCTTGAAGCGGATTGCAGGGGCATCGCGAGGATTTGTGTACGCTGTATCGCGGACAGGAGTAACCGGAGCGCGGCAGCAGTTGGCGGACGAAGCGCAGAAGTTGGTGCGACGCTTGCGGCGGGTGACCAAGTTGCCGGTAGCCGTGGGGTTTGGAATTTCCAATGCGGAACAGTTTGCCGAAGTCGGAGAGTTTGCGGACGGGGTGGTGGTAGGCAGCGCGATTGTGGAGACGATTGAGCGGAATCGGGGACGGGAAGCGGAAGCGGTGGGGGAATTTGTGAAGAAGTTGGTCGGTTAGATAGGGCTGCAAAAATTCTGATCCTCCACAAAGGTGCGCAGTTGGGAAAGCTGACAGATGGTGATGCCAAGAAAACCTTGAGAGGCCAGCGATGGGACAATCGGTAGGAATCCTTCGACTGCGATTGTGCTTCGCCTTCGCGCAGCACAATCCTCGCTCAGGATGACAGGATTGAAAAGTTTCCGCCGTAAGGCAAAGAGATCTCATGGACATCGCGGATTGGCGTAAGAAAATCGATGAGCTTGATCGGCGGCTGGTGGAGTTGCTGAGCGAGCGGGCGCGGGCCGCGGTGGAGATTGGGCGGTTGAAACGGGATACGAATTTGCCGATTTATGAGCCGGAACGAGAGCGGATTGTGTTTGAGAATGTGCAGAAGATGAATCGGGGGCCGTTGCCGGGGCGGGATGTGGTCAGGATTTTTGAACGGATTATGGATGTGATGAGGAATATTCAGAAGGAAGGAATTGGAGCGGCAACCGAAGTCGAGAAGGCGGAGACTGAGTTGGATTCGGAAGTGAATGATTGAGCGCAAGCGGAGTGGTGGTGGACGCGAAGGTAGCTTCCTCGCTGCGCTCGGAATGACAAGCGGTAAATTTGAATGACAAGCTCAATTAAGAAGCTAGTAGCTGAGAGCTAGGAGCAGGGACTTTTCTATGATTGTTGCGATGCAGGACATTGCGGACGAGGGGCAGATTCAGCAGGTGATTGAGCACCTGGTGAAGCTGGGGTTTGAGGTGCACCGGTCGACGGGGGCGCGACAGACCGTGCTGGGCGCGGTGGGAGCGGGGATCGATTTTGATATTCGCAACCTGGAACTGCTGCCGGGAGTGCAGGAAGTCCATCGCATCAGTTCCCCGTACAAGCTGGCGGGAAAGAGTTTTCGTCCGGAAGGGACGATCGTCAAACTAGGCAACGAGGTGGACATCGGCGGCAACGAAGTGGTGGTGATGGCGGGGCCATGCTCGGTGGAATCGAGGGAACAGCTTTTTGCAACGGCGGAGGCGGTATCGAAGGCAGGGGCGCGCGTTCTGCGGGGCGGAGCATTCAAGCCGCGGAGTTCTCCTTATTCTTTCCAGGGGCACGGGGAAGATGCGCTGAAGTTGCTGCGGGAAGCCGGCGAGAAATTCAAATTGCTGGTGATCAGCGAAGTGATGGAGATTGCGCAGATTCCGATGATGCTGCCCTATGTGGACATCCTGCAGGTGGGAGCGCGCAACATGCAGAACTTCAATTTGCTGCGGGAGTTGGGAAAGGTGCGCAAGCCGGTGCTGCTGAAGCGTGGGATTGCGGCGACCATCGAGGAACTGCTGCTCTCGGCGGAATACATTATGGCGGGCGGAAATTACGAGGTGATTTTGTGCGAGCGTGGGATTCGAACCTTCGAGACTTATACGAGGAACACGATGGACATATCGGCGATTCCGATCGTCCACAAGTTGTCGCATCTGCCGATGACGGCGGATCCATCGCATGGCACGGGGCGGCGGGATAAAGTTCCGCCGATGGCGCGAGCCTCGGTGGCGGCGGGAGCGGATGCGCTGCTGATTGAGGTGCATTGTGATCCCAACAAGGCATGGTCGGATGGGGCGCAGTCGCTGTTTCCCGAGCAGTTCGCGACGTTGATGGACGAACTGCGGATGATTGCGCCGGCGGTGGGAAGAAAGATCGGGTAAGTCTTCACCGCCGCAGGCGCTGAGCGCGCCCAGATCGCGATGCAAGTTTGTCCGGAGGAGACCTGACGAGCGAGAAGCCTCCCGCTTGCCGGACGACTCGGCACAGGAATCTTCGATTTCCAAGTCTAGAATTCTGTTCTCTGCATTTTTGCGATCTCGGCGGTGTTAGGTCTACGCGAAATGCCGATTCGGCAAATCACGATTATTGGGACGGGGCTGATCGGCGGGTCGTTTGCGCTGGCCCTGCGAAAGCGGAAATTTGCGGGGAGGATTGTGGGGTGCGACCGGGAGGCGGCGCTGAAGCGGGCGAAGATGTGTGGGGCGATTGACCATGGATTCTGCGAGCCCGCCGACGCGGTGCGAGGCAGCCAGTTGGTGGTTCTGGCGACGCCGGTTCTCGCGATTGTGGATTTGATCGGACGGTTGGGGCCGACGCTGCCAGTGAGTACGCTGCTGACGGACGTGGGAAGCACGAAGGCGGAGGTGGCGAAACAGGCGCTGAACGTGTTTGGGAAGAATGCGCGGCACCGGTTTCTGGCGGGTCATCCGATGGCGGGGAAGGAAAACAGCGGCGTGGATTATGCGGACGCCGACTTGTTTCAGAATGCGGTGTGGTTTTTGACGCCGCTGCCCGGACAGAATTTGAATGAAGGACTGTTCGCGGAGTTCTTGGGATGGATCGATCAGATTGGGGCGAGGGTTGCGATGCTGCCGCCGGAGGGTCACGACCGGCTATGTGCGTGGATCAGCCACCTGCCGCAGATGATTTCAACGGCGCTGGCGGCGGCGCTGGTGGAGGAGTTTGGAGAAGAGGCGCGGTTGCTACCGGCGGGTGGGCGGGCGCTGAAGGAGATGACGCGGATCTCGGCGAGTCCGTATTCGATGTGGCGAGATATTGCAATCACCAACAAGAAAAACCTGGAAGATGCGCTGTTCAAAGTGGAGCAGCGGTTGGCGCATATCCGGGAAAATCTGGCAACGCGGCAGTTGGCAGAGGAGTTTGAGCGGGCGCATGAGCTGAAGAAGAATCCGGGGAAGAAAGAATAATTCACCACCGAGACACGGAGAGGGAGATCAGGAAACGCTCTCGAATCGGGCGATGCATTCGTTACAGGGATCCTTCGACTGCGCTTTGCTTTCGCTCAGGATGACAGGGCTTATTTACTGGGCCGGCTCGGTTCATTTCATTTAGAATTCGTGCGCTATGAATAAGGTTGTGGCGAATGCGGATGAGGCGATTCGCGATGTGGGCGACGGCGCCGTCATCATGATTGGCGGGTTTGGACTGTGCGGGATTCCGGAGAATCTGATTCGGGCGCTGGTACGGAAGGGATCGAAGAATCTGACGACCATTAGCAATAACGTTGGCGTGGACGGGTTGGGGAACGGCTTGCTGCTGGCGGCGGGACAGATTGTGCGCCACATTGGGACGTATGTGGGCGAGAACAAGCTGCTGGAAGAGATGGTGCTGACGGGGAGGATTCATCTTGATCTGGTGCCGCAGGGGACATTTTCCGAACGCATTCGCGCGGGGGGAGCGGGCATTCCGGCATTTTTTACGCCGACCGGAGTGGGCACTATCGTTGCGGAAGGCAAAGAGACACGCGAGTTCGATGGTCGGACTTACGTGATGGAACATGGGCTGAAGGCGGACTTTGCGTTTGTGAAGGCGTGGAAGGGCGACCGGATGGGGAATCTGGTTTACCGGAAAACGGCGCGGAATTTTAATCCCATGATGGCGACGGCGGCGGAGGTGACGATCGCGGAGGTTGAGCATCTCGTGGAAGTCGGAGAGTTGGATGGGGATGCGATTCATACGCCTTCGGTTTATGTGAAGAGGATTTTTCAAGGGGAGCTGTATGAGCGGAGGATCGAGAAGCGGACGGCGAGGAAGGCGAGCTAGTCGCGAGTAGGGGTACCGAGTACCGAGTACCGAGTACCGAGTACCGAGTACCGAGAGAACACCTTGATGAGCCCTCGTTAGATCGTGGCGAAAGGGACCCTTCGACAGCGGCTGTGCTTCGCTTCGTCAACCACAACCTGCGCTCAGCATGACAACTAGAGAGATTATGAACAAAGTCGGTAAAGACACCGAGAAGCGCGAGCGGATTGTGAATCGGATTGCGCGCGAGTTGCGCAATGGGTTCTATGTGAACCTGGGAATTGGGATGCCTACACTGATTGCGAATCATGTTCCGGCGGGGATGGAAGTGGTGCTTCAATCGGAGAATGGGATGCTGGGGATTGGGCCTTATCCCATCGAGGGTCAGGAAGACGCTGATCTGATCAATGCGGGCAAGGAGACGGTGAGCGAGATGGCGGGGACGTCGTATTTCTCAAGCTCCGATTCGTTTGCCATGATTCGCGGGGGACACATCGATTTGAGCGTGCTGGGCGCGATGGAAGTGGATGAGTCGGGGAGCCTGGCCAATTGGATGATCCCGGGAAAGATGGTAAAGGGGATGGGCGGGGCAATGGACTTGGTGGCCGGGGCCCGGCGGGTGGTGGTGGCGATGGAACACACCACGAAAGACGGTGCGCCGAAGATTCTGAAACGATGCACGCTGCCGCTGACCGGCGTGCGGGTAGTGGATACGATTGTGACCGAGATGGCTTACATACGGGTGACGGGGTGGGGGCTGGTGCTGGAGGAAGTGGCTCCGGGGCTGACGGCGGAGGATGTGCAGCGGGCGACGCAGGCTTCTCTGGTGGTCAGTGAGGGGTTGAAGGTGATGGAGAGTTAGGGTCGCTGCCAGGCGAACCGCAGGGGCTAAAGCCTATTGCAGTCATCAGCGCTCTACCGCAGCGCTCGGAGTGCTGCGCCACCCAAAATCCAAATCTTCGCGGGCTTAAATTCTGAATGGCGCGGCTAACAGGCGGAACGGGAGTGTGATGGCGAGGTAGATGATCTCCAGCACGCCGTGGACCGCGATGCCTACAATGCGGAACGGGAGCAGCAATAGCCAGATGAATGCGTAGGCGATGAGCGCCAGAAGGGCCAGGGGCCAGCAGAGTACGAAGAGGATGCACCACAGGAGGAAAGTGAACATGAGACCTCCTTCTTTTCTTTCTAATTAATTGTACGGCGGAGACATGGGGAAAGTTCCGCTCAGGATCGCAATCCGCTTTTGCTTATTCGTAGCGCAGGGCTTCGGCGGGGAGGGTTCGTCCGGCAGACCAGGAGGGATAGAGCGTGGCGATGAAGGAGACGCCGATGGCTACGATTGCGACGAGCACGCCATCCATCGGGCGCGGGGCGAAGGGGACGTAGTCGATGGAATAGACCTCGGGCGAGAGAGAAATGATGTGATAGTGGCCTCCGGCGTAGGAGATGGCGTAGCCGAGCAACAGGCCGATGGCGGTGCCGATCACGCCGATCAAAACGCCTTGCGCGATGAAGATGTTTCGTACTTGCGATTTGCGCGTGCCCATCGAGATGAGGACGGCGATGTCCCTGGTTTTTTCCATGACCATCATGATCAGGGAAATCAGGATGTTCAGGGCGGCCACGAAGACGATAAGGCCGATGGTGATGAAGGTGACTAGGCGTTCGAGGCGCAAGGCGTGAAATAGAGCCTGGTTCTGCTCCATCCAGTTGGTGGTCATGAAGCCTCTGCCGGCGGCGTCTTCGAGTTCGCGTGCGACTTGACCGGCTGTGTAGATGTCGTCGACCTTGAACTCGATTACCGAGATCAGATCACCGAGACCGAAGAGACGTTGAGCATCGGAGAGTCGAGTGAAGGCCCAGGAGGAATCGTAATCGTAGAAGCCGGAGTTGAAGATCCCCACGACGCGGAAGCGACTGTATTTCGGGATCATGCCGAAGGGCGTTAGTTCGCCTTGCGGGCTGGTGACGAGGACGCCGGAGCCGACCGTCGCGCCGAGATTGTCGGCCATGTCTTTGCCCAGAATGATGGGAGGCATGGCGGCGACGCGGGCGTGAACGCCGGCGAGGGAATCGGGTGAATCGTCGGTCGCTGGCGCTCCCGAGACAGGCGAGCCGGCTGTCCCCGCATGTTTCTCTGGCGCTTGCGTTTCTTCGAGCGCCGCTGCGGATCCCTCCTTTATTGTATTGAGCAGATCGCCGATTTTGCGTTCGTCGGCGGGGATCATGCCTTTGAGGACGGCGCCGCGGGCGCGCGGGCCGCGGGAGATGAGGACCTGCTCGAAAATTGCCGGTGCGGCGGCCACCACGTGCGGCTGTTTCGAAAGACGTTCGAGCAGGAGAGGCCAATCTTTGATGCCGTCATCAGCTACGCGGAGCAGGCTGATGTGCGAAGTGGATCCAATGAGGCGCTCCTGCAAGTCCTGGCGAAATCCGTTGTTGATGGCGAGGGCGATGATGAGCGAGGCGACCCCGGCGGCGACTCCGAGGATGGAGATGCCGGTGATGATGCCGATGAAAGCCTGGCGTCTTTTCGCACGCAAGTAGCGGGTCGCTATGAAGAGTTCAAAGCGCATGAGAGAGCTATCAGTTCTCAACTTTCAGTCATGTCGGATTATAGCGACTGGGTCTTCGACGTGTTTGCCGATTCAGAAAAATAAAAGCTCTCACCGCAGAAGGCGCTGAGTTCGCGGAGTTGGGCCTGGGTCGGTCGGTTCACCGTCCTTCATCTTGCCTTGGGCAGAACGGCGGGTACGGCGGATCGATAGCGGCGATATTCTTCGCCAAAGCGGGTCTCCAGTTCTTTGTCTTCCATGCGAATCATGATCGCTCCAGTCAGGATCGCGAATGCGGTGAGCGCCCAGCAGACTGCCAGGCCCGTGCCCACGCTCCAGGCCAGCATCTCGCAGAGATGGCCGAGATAGACGGGATGTCGGACGTGGGCGCGAACGCCAGTGGTGGCCAGGCGCTGCTGGCGATGGCCGCGGAGGATCTCGGATAGTCCGCCGAGTTGCGCCAGACTGAACTGGCGATGGGATAACTTGTAAAGCATCACACCAGCGCAAAATAGCAAACCTGCGGGAATCCAAGTCCAGTGGTTTGCGTAAAGCAGGTGGCTGCGCCACGGGACCGTGATTCCGGCTATAGCGATCCACATTCCGATCCAGACTGGCAGGAGTATCTCGTACGACGAACGCCGGCGAGAGCGCCAATATTCTGCGCGCGGATGAATCAGCAACCAGAAGGCAGGAATCGTGGAGTAGATGATGCAGGCGGCCCAGCCGATGGTTCGCAAAAGTTGCATCACTTGATTTTAGCGGCTCCGTGGGCCTGGTCATGCAGGTGGGCGGTTTCTGTGGCAAATTAGAAGATCAATGCCACCGCCCGCCGACGCCAGAGCTGGACGCATCGCGTTTACCCATCCCGACTTTGTATTGTTCCAGATTGCGCGATTTCTGATTGTGGCCGCGGTCGAGATGCAGGCGGTCGCCGTGGGATGGCAGGTCTATGACATCACAAAGCGGGCGCTCGATCTGGGATTGGTCGGGCTGGCGCAATTTCTTCCGGGCATATTGTTGTTTCTGGTTTCCGGGCACGCGTCGGATCGATTCGACCGGCGGAAGGTGCTGGGCGCTTGCTATGCGGGGTACGCGTTATGCTCCGGGCTCTTGCTGGTGTTGGCGGAACGGAGCACGCACACCGTGCGTGCCATTTACGTTGTGCTGATTTTGCTGGGCGTAGTGCGGTCGTTTAACGGAACGGCCAGCCGTTCGATTTTGCCGCAACTGGTACCCGAGGAGCACTTCCCGAATGCCGTGGCCTGGAACGCGACTACGTTTCAAGCGGCCACGATTCTGGGTCCATCTCTTGGTGGAATTCTGTATGCCGCGTTTCATGGTCCGTCGGCAGTGTACGCGGCTGCCATGTTGACTGCGATAGGAGCGTTGCTCTCTACATTTCGCATCAAGACGCGGCCGCAGGCACGGCGGCGCGAGCCGATGACGATGAGGACGGTGTTCGCAGGATTGCATTTTATATGGCGCGAGAAGTTGATCCTGGGAGCGATTTCTTTGGACTTGTTCGCGGTGCTGCTGGGCGGAGCGGTGGCGTTGCTTCCGGTGTATGCGCGTGAAATTCTTCACACCGGGCCATGGGGACTGGGATTGCTGCGAACTGCTCCCGGAGTGGGCGCGGCGTTGATGGCAGTCGCGCTGGCGCATCGACCGCTGCGCGGGCGCGCGGGGCCGATCCTGTTGTGGTCGGTGGCGGGGTTCGGCGTGTGCACGATGGTTTTTGGTTTTTCGAGAAGCCTGGTTCTGTCGCTGATTTCGCTCATATTGCTGGGGGCCACCGACATGATCAGCGTGATCATCCGCGCGACGCTGGTGCAGTTGCGCACGCCCGATGAAATGCGGGGACGCGTGATGGCCGTAGATATGGTCTTTATCGGGACATCGAATGAACTGGGACAGTTCGAATCTGGGCTCACGGCGCAGTGGTTTGGCACCGTGCCGGCGGTGGTGTTGGGAGGCGTGGGCACTCTGGCCGTGATTGCGCTGTGGGCCTGGATGTTTCCCGAGTTGCGCCGGACTGGGGCGCTGAGCGCAATGAACACCACGATCGAACAGGAAGCTTCGGAAGAGGCAGAAGAGATGCGTTAGTTTTGCGGGAAAGCTCGCCGCAAGATACGACCACAGGGGCTGAATTCCGCCATCATTGAGGGGATTTACGCGCCCCGTTCGACTAGGCTCAGGGCAGGCTGCTTAGGCGCCGCTAATTTAGCAGCAAACCGGCAACAAGGCGGAAAGAGTCCGTTTGGGAGCGCCTGAGCGGGAACGTATACGGCTGGTGGATCGCTTACGGAACGACTACCTCAACCCGGTTCGAGTAACCACTCTCTTTTCCGCTGGAGTTGACCGCCGTGGTTGCGTAGTAGTAGGTTTTGCCGCCGATTATGGTTGCATCCGTATAGCTGGTGTCTGAATCAAGGCTCGAATTGATCCTGGTGAGTGTACCCTTCACAGACGTGCCGCGGTAGACGTTGTATCCCGAGACCTGCGACGTGCTCGCGTTCCAGGAGAGAGTGACATATAGAGCGGTAGCAGTACCGGACAGAGGTTCGGAGGCTCGGGAATTCTCCGCGTTACTGACAAACGAAAGCGTAGCCGACTTGTGCCCGCTGCTCTGCGGCTTGAATGCGACGTTGAGCGACAGTTCGTGTCCCGCGGGGATGGTCAACGGAAACGCCACGTCGGGAACGGCAAACTGCGAACTACTGCTGGACACCGAAGAAATGGTTACGCTTCCGCGGCTCGCGCTCAACCCAAGGGTTAGGGTCTCGGTGGTACCCACGCCCACATCGCCAAAGCTCAGCGAGGCGGGGGCAATGTCCAACTGCGGCTTGCTTTCCGTAGCTTCGCCAATTCCTCCTAGTGGCAGCGTAAGTCTCCGATCGGATGCATTGCTAAGAACGGTGACATGGCCGCCAATCCAGCCTGCTGCTGTGGGCGCGAAGGTCACATGCACTTCAAGCCTTTTTCCTGCGGCCAGAACGTCTGGCAGCTTCGGTTTCGAGATTTTGAACTTGCCACTGCTCGAGGTCACACTGGAAATCCTTACGCTCGATTTACCGTCGTTGGTTACGACGAGGAGAATGGTTCGAGTATGGCCTACGACGACTTTGCCGAACTGGAGGTCCCTTGGCTTGAGCGTGAGTTCGGTTGCAGCTGCACGCAGGGGCAAAGGCAGGGTTGCCATCAGGGCAAGCCCGATCAGGAAAGCGACAGTCGTACAACTGCGGCGAGTTTTAAACAGGGGGAGTCGCACAGGACACAAAACTTACAGGCAATTGCTAGGGTCGTGAAGATATCAGAAGGACATGCGGGTAGAACCGGCAGCAGGGCTAGTTCTAATGGCGTAATCTGTGCCTTTGCGGAAGCTGCCGCGGCTACGCCCGGGACCGCGCGGATGGGTGGCCGGAACGCGCGGGGACCGCGGAGCAGGGCACTCTCTTCCGCGCCTGTCCGGATCTATCGCCGGGAACTCGAGTTCGCTGTCAATGTCTCGTTAATCGGGTTTCGCTAATCAGTGTTTCTGAATCACTTTCGTGATTCGTTCAAAGGCCCAGTCAATTTCCTGACGGCTGATGATCAGGGGCGGGGCGATGCGGATCACGCGGTCA
The DNA here is from genome assembly GCA_049519055.1 of Candidatus Sulfotelmatobacter sp. GTDB lineage: Bacteria > Acidobacteriota > Terriglobia > Terriglobales > Acidobacteriaceae > Sulfotelmatobacter. The sequence goes on from JBEKRE010000011.1 coordinate 20,563, forward strand.
TGCGTCTCTTTGCACAGAATTCCTTCTTCTTTCAGTGCTTCGCAGTAGGGGCGCGCCGGGTTGTGGAGTTCGATGCCGATCCACAGGCCTTTGCCGCGAACTTCTTTCAGGTCGGAGCTGCGCAGGGTTTGTAGCAAGGTCAAAAAATAAGCGCCGAGTTCGGCGGAACGCTCGACCATTTTTTCTTCGAGGAGGACGCGCAGCGCGGTGCGCGCAATGGCGCAGCCCATGGGGTTGCCGCCGAAGGTGCTGCCATGGTCGCCCGGTTGGTAGACGCCGAGAATCTCGCGAGAGGCCAATACGGCTGAGACCGGATAGAAGCCGCCGGCGAGTGCTTTGCCGACGATCAACACGTCGGGCGTGATGCCTTCGTGCATGTAGGCGAAAAGCTTGCCGGTGCGTCCCAGACCAGACTGAATTTCATCGGCCATCAGCAGGACATTATTCTTACGGCAGATTTCTGCGGCTTCGCCAAGAAATCCTTCGGGGGGAATGACGATTCCGGCTTCGCCTTGAATCGGTTCCACCAGAAATGCGCACGTGTTGTGAGTGATGGCTTCGCGGAGGGCGCGAGCATCGCCGAAGGGAATTACTTTGAAGCCGGGAGTGAAGGGGCCGAAGCCGTCGCGATATTGCTCGTCGGTCGAGAAGCTCACGATGGTAACGGTGCGGCCGTGAAAATTGTTGGCACAGACGATGATCTCGGCTTTTCCTTCGGCAATGCCCTTGACCTTGTAACCCCACTTGCGAGCGGTCTTGATCGCGGTTTCGACTGCTTCGGCGCCGGAATTCATGGGGAGGACCATGTCGAAGCCGGTCAAGTCATGGAGTTCCTTGCAGAGCAGAGGGAGTTGCTCGTTGCGGAAGGCGCGTGAGGTGAGAGTGACCTTGCGGGCCTGCTCCTCGAGAGTTTGCAGAATTTTGGGATGACAGTGGCCTTGATTCACCGCGGAATAGGCAGCCAGGCAATCGAGGTAGCGCCTGCCTTCGACGTCATAGACCCAGACGCCTTCGGCGCGCTCGAGCACGACATCGAGGGGATGATAGTTATGAGCGCCGTACTGGTTCTCGAGTTCGATGAAGTCGTGGGTGCGTAGGGGCTGCTCTATGAATTGCGTGGTCATAAACTCCTTTCGATCGCTCGATTAGAAAAAAATAGATCTATAGTCGCCCGGCTTTACCTCTCCCACGGCTGCAAGCGTGGTAACCAACGTCGTACATTGCGGCAATATTCCGCGTACTCCTCGCCGAACATTTTTCGCAGGGTTGGCTCCTCATAGAGCTGTACGAAGAGAGCCACTCCGAGGATTACGGCAACCGCGACCGCGATCGCCGGCCAACTCGCCCGCCCGAAGACCACCCACAGGCCGATCCATCCCATGAAAAATCCCACGTACATGGGGTTGCGCACGTAGCGGTAGAAGCCGACCACTACCAGCTTCTTCGGAGGAACAATGGGGGCGGGTGTGCCGTGTCCGGTGCGTCCGAAATCCCATACGCAGCGTAGCGCTACCGCGAAGCCAAGCACGGAGGGCAGGGCAGCGATCCATCGCCAGTGTGCCGTCTCAACGCGAAAGCCAAGCCAAGGCGGAAGCAACCAGAACCACAGGGCAAAGAACGCAGAGCCCACGATCAGCGATGCCATGGTGGTAGGCCATTGGGCGTCATGACGCTCTGGCTGTACACTTCCGGTGGGATTTGCCATAAACTCTCCGATCACGCGGGATGGTTTGCGCGGACTGCGCGATCATCTTATTTTCCAGCAGCCATGGGATAACTACTCACTGCTCCTACTCCAACAGCATGGTCAACAGAGCCATGCGCACATAGAGGCCATTCCGGGCCTGGCGAAAATACATGGCTCTGGGATCGGCATCGACGGACTTGTCCAACTCGACGGTGCGGGGCAAGGGATGAAGGATCAGTGCGTCCGGCTTCATGCGCTCCACGGTGGTTGAATCGATGGCATAGCGCTTAAGGCCGTGGGTGTCGTGCATGCGCTCGGGGCGGATGCGGGTCTGGTAAACCACATCCACTTCGCCGATCACGCGGTTGATCTCCGATTCCAATTCGTAGCGGACGCCGTGCTCGTCGAGATAATCAAGGATGTCGGGCTTCATCTGGAGTTGCGGCGGACTGACGAAGAACATCTTCACGCGTTCAAACTTGGCCAGCAGATACGCCAGCGAGCGCGCGGTGCGTCCCCTGTCCAGTTCGCCGATGATGGCCACGCTGAGGCCATCCAGCGGGCGCTGGCGATAAATGGTGTAGAGATCGAGCAAGGCCTGGGTGGGATGCTGTCCCCCGTTGCCATCTCCGGCGTTGATCACCGGGACGGGCGAGACTTCCGCCGCGCGCCGCGCGCCATGATCTTCGGGATGGCGGATTACGATCACATCCGAGTATCCCCCGATGATGCGGATGGAATCCTCCACCTGCTCGCCTTCGATCTCTGAGGAGAACACGCCGGCATTTTCCGTGGCCAAGACCCGGCCGCCGAGCCGATGCATGGCCGCTTCGAAACAGAAACGAGTGCGCGTGGAGGGCGCATAGAAGAGCGTGGCCATGATGCGGTTCTGGTAATCGAGGGAGCCTCCGCGCGCCACCACGCGCTCCATGCCGCGCGAGCGCTCGAATAATTCCATGAGCAGGGGAACGGTGAATTGCTGAGATTCGACGACATGGTTTAGTTTCATCCCGCCTCGAATCGAGTCCCGAGCAGGCGGGCCTGGCTTGATCGGGTTGATGGTTGAGTGTGGCATCAGCGTCCTCCCACCGGGAGATGGAGCTCGGCGTTTCGCTCGACTTCCGCACGGTCGTGATCGGGAAAGATGTGTGTGCCGGCAGTTCCGAGAACTGACTGGCACAGATTCTCGCAGGAAGTGATGATGGCTTCCTTGCCGCCGCCGCAGAGGAAACGCAACACGGATTCGATTTTGGGGCCCATGTTTCCGGGAGGGAAATGGCCTGCTTTCGCGTACGTTTCCAACTCGGTTGCGGTGACCTGGCGTAGCGGACGCTGCGCGGGCTTTTTGTAATCCACATAGACGTAATCGGTGTCGGTGGAAATCACGAATAGATCGACCGCAAGACGGGATGCGAGCAGCGCGGAAGCACGGTCCTTGTCGATGACGGCTTCGACGCCCTGCAATCGCGCGTGGTTCGAGACTACGGGAATGCCTCCGCCACCGCACGCGATGACGATTACGCCCTGCTGGATCAGGTCTCGAATCACTTCCAGTTCAACAATCTCCAGCGGCTCGGGCGAGGGAACGACCCGGCGATAACCGCGGGCCGCGTCCTCAACAATCTCCCAACCTAAAAGCTGCTTGCGTTCTTCGGCATCGGCGAGCGAGTAGAAAGGGCCGATTGGTTTGGTGGGATGCAACATCGACGGATCGTCCGCCGACACAATCGTCTGGGTGAGAACCGTGGCGACTGGGGCGTGAAGGCCGGCCTGCCGGAGTTCAGTCTGCAACGATTGCTCGAGAAGATATCCGATCTCACCCTGGGTGGAGGCTCCGCAGACGTCAAGCGGATGGCCGGGAACCTGGCTGGCGCCGCGCTCGGAGCGAAGAAGCGCGGCGCCCACTTGCGGACCATTGCCATGGGTGAGCACGATTCGGAAACCGTTGCGGATCAATCGGACGATCTGCACCGCGGTGCGCCGGGCATTGGTCCTTTGCTCGCCGATGGTGCCTTTTTCTCCCGCGCGAATGAGGGAGTTTCCGCCCACGGCAAGAAGCATGGTCTTCATAAGTTGGCAGCGAGTTACAGCTACTGTTCCTACACGTGCGTCAGCTCCTGCAGTTCCACAAGTCCCGGCAGTTTGACGAATTCGCCTTTCATCAATTCCAGCATGATGGCCTTTTGGGCGTGCAGGCGGTTCTCCGCCTCTTGAAATACCAACGATCGGGGTGAATCGATCACTTCGTTAGTAACTTCTTCGCCGCGATGCGCGGGAAGACAATGCAGAAAAATCGCATCGCGCTTGGCACGGCGGAACAAAGTTCCATCGACCTGGTACGGAGGGAAGACATGCCGTCGTTTCTCGGCTTCGGCCTCCTGGCCCATGCTTGCCCAGATATCGGTATAGATCACGTCAGCGCCGGAGGCTGCTTCTTCCGGATCATTGGTCAGCGTGCAAGTGCCACCGGTCTCGGCGCCACGGTCGCGAGCCCACTGCACGGACTCGGTGTCGAGTTCGTATCCCGGAGGAGTGGCCACCCAAACCTGTGCGCCCAGCTGGGCTCCGGCAAACATGAGGGATCGCGCCACATTGTTGCCATCCCCCACGAAGGCGATCTTGAGGTCCTCGAGATTGCCCTTCGCTTCCCAGATGGTCAGGTAATCTGCCATCGCCTGGCAGGGATGGACGAAGTCGGTGAGTCCATTGATGACGGGGATGGAGGCGAATCGTGCCATCTGCACCACCACGTCGTGGCTAAAGGTGCGGATCATGATGCCTTGCACCATGCGTTCCAGATTCTTGGCCACGTCGTAGACGGACTCGCGTTTGCCGAGATTGATTTCGGCAGGAGAAAGGTAAAGGGAAAAGCCGCCTAACTGCTGAATGCCGACATCGAAACTGACCCGGGTGCGTAAAGAGGGCTTTTCGAAGATCATGGCCAGAGTCTGGCGCTTCAGAGCATGGCTGAAGGCCGTGGGGTCGGCCTTCACTTGGCGGGCAAGAACGAGCAGATACTGGATCTCCGAGGGGGAAAAGTCTCGGATGGAGAGAAAGTCTTTGCCATTCATTTTCTGGCTCCCGCCAGAGCTGGCTCGTGCTCGTGAGTGAACTGGACAAGCATTTCGGCCAGGCCGGGCTTAGTGAGTTCTTCCACTTCATAGGTCACGCGAAGATTCGGTTTGTCGAGCTTGATGACCCGTGCGAGGTCAATCGGTGTCGCGATCAGGACAAGATCGCAAGGAGTGCGGCGGATGGTTTCTTCGAGTTCGTGCCGTTGCAGGGCGCTGTAGCCCATAGCGGGTAAAAGGTTTGTGAGGTGCGGGAAACGTTCGTAGGTGCCGCGGATGGAGCCAACCGAATAAGGACGCGGGTCGACCAATTCGGCTGCGCCACTTTGCCGCGCCGCCACCACTCCGGCGCCGTAGGGCATTTCGCCGTGAGTCAGCGTGGGACCGTCTTCTACCACGAGCACGCGCTGTCCCTTGACCAGCGACGGCTCGGGGAGAGAGACTCGGCACGCCATTTCGAAAACAGTGGCCCTGGGATTGTGGAGCTTGATGTTATAGTGAACCGTCTCGATGTCGCGCTGGAAGGCGGTGTCGACTTTATTGATCACGATCGCATCGGCGCGGCGCAGATTTACTTCTCCGGGGAAATAAGACAGTTCATGTCCGGCGCGGTGTGGATCGACCACGACGATTTCCAGGTCGGAAGCATAAAAGGGTGTATCGTTGTTGCCGCCGTCCCAGAGAATGACATCCGCTTCTTTCTCGGCCTGACGCAAGATTTTTTCGTAATCCACTCCCGCATAGACCACCGTTCCCCTGGTGATGTGCGGTTCGTATTCCTCGCGTTCCTCGATGGTGCATTGCTGCAAATCGAGGTCTTCCAGCGTGGCGAAACGTTGGACGGCCTGCGCGGCCAAATCGCCGTAGGGCATGGGGTGACGAATTACCACCGTCTTCCGACCCTGCTGGCGCAACTCTTCGGCAACCAGACGCGAGACCGGACTCTTGCCACAGCCGGTTCGGACAGCGCAAACAGAAATGACCGGGACCGATGACCGGAGTTGGGTGTGCTCAGTTCCTAAGAGCCAGAAATCCGTGTCCGCCGCTACCGCGCGCGAGGCCAGGTGCATCAGGTTCAGGTGGGAAACGTCGCTGTAGGAAAACACCACGGCATCGATTTCGTGTTCGGCGACCAGCCTTTCCATATCTTTTTCTTCGAGGATGGGGATGCCTTGCGGATAGAGGCGTCCGGCGAGTTCCGCTGGATAGCGCCGGCCGGCAATATCTGGAATCTGCGTGGCAGTGAATGCGACAACCTGATAGTCGGAATTATTGCGAAATACGACATTAAAGTTATGAAAGTCTCTGCCCGCAGCGCCCAGAATCAAGATTCGCTTCACAACCTATCCCTCCCAAGAGAAGATTGTTTTACCGCATATCTTCTCGCCGGGCTGGGAGCCCCGCAGTACCTCGAATCACAGCAGAGGGTGACTTTTTGGCAATGAGATGCTACTGGAAGGGTGCTAAACCCTTCATTCCGATCATCTTATTCCGATCATCGAGCGGTTGTTTTGGGGATAACGGAGTTCGGAGAGGACTAGTGATGCCTTGGGAGTCTGCCCAGATGCCAGCTCAGTGAATCAATAAGCATTCCTGCTGGTAAACATCCGGAGCAAGGTCATGGTGATGATTTGCAGATCGAAGGTGAGACTCCAGTTGCGAAGATAATACAAATCGTATTCCACGCGCTTGGCAATGGACGTGTCTCCGCGCCAACCGTTGACTTGGGCCCATCCGGTGATTCCAGCCTTGAACATGTGGCGAGAGTTGTAACGATCGAACTCCGCCAGGAACCGCTCGACAAAGAAGGGACGCTCCGGACGAGGGCCAACGATGCTCATGTCGCCTCGCAACACGTTGAGAAACTGGGGAAGCTCGTCGAGATTGGTGGTCCGCAAAAAGGCCCCGACGGCCGTGCGACGGGGATCTTCTTCGCAGGTCCAACGCGTATCTCCCTCCTCACGGCTGCCTACTTGCATGGTCCTGAATTTGAACATGAGGAAGACTCTTCCGTTGAGGCCCACTCGATCCTGAGCAAAGATAATAGGACCCCGGCTGCTCAGCTTGATAGCCAGCGCGATGACCAGGGTAAGCGGGAGAGTGAGCAACAGAATAAGAACCGACAAGGCCACATCGAATATGCGCTTCTGGAAAAGGTAAGAACCGGTCTCCGCTAGCGTGGGACGGAGATCGAGCATGTGGATCCCGCCCAAGTCGATGAGGCGGTCGCGGAGGACGACGCCTTCGCCCAGATCGACGACGACGCGCGTGGGGACACAGAGTTTCTCGAGGACGGGCGTGATCTTCTGGACTTCACTTAGACGAGCTGCGGGCAACGCAATGATGATGTCGTTAATCGAGTTGCCATTGGAGAAGACTGGAATCTGATCAAGTTCATAGACCGGCCCGTCGACGGCAACTTCCTGATCTGGAAGGCGTACAAAGCCCACAATTCTGCAGGGCAGCACCTCGCCGTGGAGAAGCGAAGTTCCCACCCGGCGAGCGAAACGATCGGTGCCCACCACCAGGATTTTGACTTCGTTCCTGCCATCCTTGCGGACCAATTCGAGAGAAACGCGGAATGCGATGCGAGTGATCGTGGCCAGTACGAAGAGGGCGACCGCACTGATTGCGATGACGACGCGCGAATAACTGGCTTGGCGGTATAGAAATCCCGCGGCCATTACTACCGCATAGGTAAATGCCAAGGCTTCCAGGAGGCGGCGGCTTTTCCCACCGGGAGCGTATAGCTGCTCCACGTTCCATAGCTCGGATTCTTCGGCGGCAATGGCCCAGACAATCGTAGTGAGCAGGAGAATTCCCCAATACGAGGGAAGTCCCGCGGGAGCGGTTCGCGACAGCAAGAGGTTGAAACCGAATCGCACCTTGACCGCGATAAAATAGGCGCAAGCCGGCAACAACAAGGTGAGTATTCTCAGATACAACCGCGCAAAGCTAAGGCGACTGCGAATCATACCAAACGGCTCTTCCTCCCCCTAACAGCATTATCTATGTCTCCGTATGATTTTTGCCTAGACCCTAGTGATATTCCGCTCAGCGCGGACCTGTCAAGCAGTATTGGTTAGCGTAGCCAAGAGAATAAGCACGATTCCCAATTAAACACAATAGAGACGAAATGGTTTCGCTCCCAGACCCACCTGATTCAGAGAAACATCCTAACTGCATTACTTCGGTTTAAGACAGGACCATGTCTAAATCATTGGTCTGAAACTTTCCGCGAAAAGCCCTTTGGCCAAAAAGACAACTGGACCGCAGAGGTTACGTTCGACTGTCTGGTTGTCGCAATCACTGGAAAATTCCACATCTCGTATTGCACGGAGGCGGAGAGGCTGAATCTGGAGCGTGGCCAAAACTCCGCGCGGACGCTGGCGTCGGCCAATGTGCCCCCGTTGGGTATGAATTCGTGACTGACTTTCTGATGCCGGAAGCCAAATTGGAGTTTATTGCGCGGGCTGAACCAATAAGTGGTCCAGGCCTGGGCACCTTGGCCCTGGCGTCCCATCCAACTCCCCATCAGATGACCGGCATTCTGAAAGCCGGTGATCCAGGCTCCGTCCCAGTAGAAAGCGCCGAACGCGACGTCCCCTCCACTGCTGGGAGGATCGGTATACCCACCCTCCACGCGGAAATCCAGTTTCGGGATTTTGGGTAGCCGGGGAATGTAGATTCCAGCCAGCCAGGCGGCTACGTCGGGGCCAAGAAGCGGAGTGATTTCGTCATGTTCGGCCAAGCCTTCCGCGTAGAGAGTCATTCCGTCGCGGAGTCCGGGGATCCGATAACTGAAATCCATTCCGGATCGGCGCGCTCCGGGCTTGTTGGGGTTGCCAGCGAGCGTGTTACCGGTCGAGAACACACTCCTCAAGAATGAATGCAGGGTCAAGGGATAGCCGGGTCCTCCATAGTCGGTGGTACGGGACAAGCCAATTTCCAGGTTCGAGGTTGGCTTGAAGCTGATTCTCTCGCCATGGACAATCGGCTGTGGATTCAGCGACTGACCGTACTGGCCGACGAGTCCGGAGGGAGCATACACGAATTCGTAGCCTGAGTATTGCCCGATGAAGGCCTCCAGCCGCATGGGTCCCAGCAATCCGAGGAAACTTGGAAGCGTAAAGGGTGTGACCCGGTTTACGCGAAACATTCGGATTGGCGCTGCGTTGTCGCTGAACATCATGGGTCCGCCCTGGGAGGGTCCCCACCAGAGGCTCTGATTTCCGTAGGAGAGCTGCCAGTCGGAGAGATTCAGGGCCACGTAGGTATCCAGAAACCGGCCTTGGTTGAAAGCAGAGGTTGGCGAGTCGGGCAGTACAGGGAACGGCGTGGGAACGCCGCTGCGGCTGAAATCAGCCTGGGATATGGCGTCGCGAGCCGTCAAGGGCAGCGCGGGGGCGGACGGGGAATGCTGCAATTCGCCCCGGGCATAAACTGCTAAGGGACCATACTCCGCCCATCCCGACAGTCCTGAAACGTCGTTGAAGCCTTGCTCCTCGGGGCGGCCGAAATCGTTCACGATGGTCTGTCCGAAGTGATCGCCGTCGGTGAGCGGTTTGCCGACGATCTCCGTGCTCCTCGTATAGCCGGATTCCACGCGGAACTCCGCATTCTCTCCGCCCCCGAGCAAGGTAGCTTCGCGCGCAAATTCTCTCTCCAACGCCTGGTAAAGCCGCGCCGTTTCGGTTGATTGCGATTCGTCTTCCGCGAGGAGGTCGGAAGCCTCTTTGAGCTGCCGCGCGCATTCCAAGCGCGTCCACGGCCGCATGTCGGCGAAACCGGTATGGATGTAGCCGAGCGCGGTCAGACGATCCACGGCTGGGTAGATCCAGCTATCGAGGGGTACGTAGGGCGAACCCATATTCTTGGCTTCGCGGCTGGTATCCGTGTCACCTTTGCTGAACGTACCCCACCTGGCGATCTCCGCATCACTGTACTGAGAGTGGGAACGAAAGACTTGCCGGCCAAGATACCAACCCAAGGCGCTGCCTATAATCACATCCGATGCGAAGTGCTGATGCCCAACGATGCGGGCAGCGCCGACGCCTCCCGCCAAGCCATAGGCCAATACTTCGGTCAGGGGGCCGGGATATTCGTGGGCAATCACGCTGGCAATCGCCCAACTGATGGCCGCGTGCTCGGAAGGAAAAGAGGTGCCGCCCTGGAAAAAATGTCCCTTGCCGCTTCCGGTGAAGGGGCGTTCCCGTCCGAAGGCATATTTGAAGACTTCCGTATCCAGGAGTGCGTCAATGCCGGCTTCTCCGCTGAGAAGTCCGGTTTCGCGTTCCTGATCGTTGTTCGAATAATGGCCCAAAAGGAACAATCCACCGCCGATGCCGGCCATGGCCCCGAGCCCGGCATTGGAGGCGGTCACGGCGTGTGAGACCGTTGAGGGATTCGTGGGCACGTGCTTTTCTATGGCAGTGTCGCTGGCTATCAACGCTGCTCCGGCGAAAGCCAATGGGACCACCAGGTGGAGGTCCCAATCGGTCATGTGGAACGGGGTCGTCCAGAAATTCTTCTGATCCTCAAAAAGATTCCGCGGCAGCGATTTCAGGTCAACCGGAGCGGGCGAGAACTGGGGAGAGTGTGCCTGCGGAGATGGAGGAGAGGTATTTTTATCGTCGGCAGGCGTTTGTGCACCGAGCGTCAAACTCCCAGCAGCAAGCAGCGCCGTTAGCAGGTAGGATGTCATCAGAGCGCGGGCAAAGAAGCCTCCCATTCTTGGCATAACAGTTTCAGCTAACCTCATTCCCGTCCTTTAGGAATTAACCGACTCAATAGGCGGCGCACACCGAATGCGCATCTGTAATCGTTGAATGCTACGCACTGCGAACCTCCGGGAGATCGGCTTCCTGCATCTGTTGCCAACATTTGGACCGCTCAAAACTAGCACGAAACTGAAGGGCATCTGGAAGAAATTGGCGGTTTGGACCACGCAGGTTGCACACAGAGTGTGTCTTAAGATGCACGATTCGGTTTTGAAAGAGCCTGATAGAATCAGATTTTATAAGGCACCTTTATAGTAAAGCGGCAAGTCGTGCGGTCACGATGATTCGAACAGAGATCCAACCCGAACCGATTCTCGACGAAACCAATGGAGACCCGTCCCGGACCGAAACCGAGGTTTCATTGCTCGATCTCCTGGTTCTCCTCGTCGGGCGTAAGCGATTTATTTTGCGCTTTGTGCTGGGTGCCGCGGTGCTGTCAATTGTAGTCTCCCTTCTGTTGCCGATCCGATACGAGGCGAAAGTTGTGCTGCTCCCGCCGCAGCAGAATTCATCCATCGGTTCGGCATTGATGGGACAACTCGGAAACCTTGGAGCACTGGGATCGCTGGCCTCGTTGACTGGTGGCGGTCTTGGCCTCAAGAACCCGGCTGATATGTACGTCTCGTTGCTGACGAGCCGAACCGTCGAAGACGCGATGATAGAGAGGTTTGGCTTGATGAAAGAGTACCGCCTAAAGCTCATGTCGGATACTCGAAAGGAGCTCGAGCGTCGTACAACGGCTATTGCCGGGACCAAAGACGGCCTGATCCGCCTCACGATCGAAGACCGCGATCCAAAGCGAGCTGCCGAGCTAGCCAACGGGTATGTTGAAGAATTCCGAAAACTCTCGGCCTCGCTGGCGATCACTGAGGCTGCGCGGCGCCGGCTGTTCTTTGAACAGCAGGTGCAGCAGGCAAAGGACAAGCTCACTGAGGCCGAAGAGGCCATGGCAAAGACTCAACAAGCAACCGGCGTTCTGCAGATCGACAGTCAGGCACGAGCCCTGATCGAATCTGCCGCCGTCCTGCGCGGCCAAGTTGTAGCCAAGCAAGTACAAATTGAAGGCATGCGATCTTTCGCTACCGACGACAATCCGTCTCTCGTTCTCGCCAAGCAGGAGCTGGCTGCGCTCGAATCGCAACTCGAACACCTGGCGGGATCGCAGAGCGACACCGGATCAGACATCAATCTTTCCAAGGGAAGGGTCACCCAATCTGGGATGGAGTATCTCCGCCGGTTTCGCGACCTCAAGTACCAGGAGACCGTTTTCGAGCTGTTGGCGAAAGAATACGAAATCGCCAAACTCGATGAAGCGCGCGAAGGCGCGATTGTCCAAGTGGTCGATGCTGCCGTACCTCCGGACAAGAAGTCATCCCCGCACCGGACCATGATCGTAATCGCCACAACCATTCTTTCTTTCTTTGTTGCCGCGTTCTGGGTCTTCCTGCGGGAAAGTTCGGCCCGTGCCTACGAGCTGCCAGAAAACCGGCAGCGCTTGGAAGCAATCAAGCAACGTTGGAAGGCAAAGCAAGATAAGCTATGAGGTCGGAACCCCAGCTCTTAAACTTCGCCCCGTCCACCTGACTGATCACCCGCCGCGCTTTAGCTCCTGAGGTCCATACCCTAGGGTAACCAAGATTGACAGATGCAGTGCGTGGGTTTGCAGTAAGTCCGATCAGCTTAAGATATACTTTAGCGATGCGTGTACTGTTTTTGAATCCACCCTTTCACCCGCGTTTTTCTCGCGAGCAGCGTAGTCCTGCCGTTACCAAGAGTGGAACTCTTTATTACCCCAAGTGGCTGGCTCACGCCGCCGGGGTCGCGATCAAAAACGGACATGACGTGGATCTAGTCGACGCTCCCGCTGCCGCTTGCACGGTGCAAGGGGTCATCGACCGTATCCGGGCAAAGAATATTCAGGCTGTGGTCTGCGACACCTCCACGCCCAGTATTCTTAATGACGTCAGCGTCATCGAATCTCTGGTTGCGGCCCAGCCGTCTCTGCATGTGTTGCTGGTTGGACGGCATGTGTCGTCTCTACCGAAGGAGACGCTGGCCATGTCATCGGCGCTGGAGTCGGTCGCGGTGCGCGAGTACGAATACACAGTGCGCGACTGGCTGGAAGCAAAAGCCTGCGGCGCAGATCTCTCCATGGTCGAGGGCCTGGTATGGCGCCGCACAGCGACGGGCGAGATCATCAGCAACAAGCAGCGCGAGGCGATTCAGAATCTTGATGAGCTGCCTTTCGTCTCCGAGGTCTACAGGCGGTTCCTGCATACACCTGACTACTTTTATGGCCACTCGCTGTGGCCGCTGGTGGTGTTCGATACGAGTCGCGGCTGCCCCTATCACTGTTCGTTCTGTGTTTATCCACAGACCTTCAGCGGGCACAAAATGCGCTACCGCTCGGTAGCGAACGTGGCCGACGAATTTGATTTCGTGTCTCGCGAAATGCCCGAAATCAAGACGGTGATGCTGGAAGACGATACTTTCATCATCAGCAAGCCGCGGACGTTGGATTTGGCAAACGAATTGATTCGCCGCGGCAACAAACTGCCATTTGACGCCAACTGTCGCGCCGACATCGGCGCCGAAGGCGAACTGCTTTCAACCTTGCACAAGGCCGGGGCTCGGCTATTCTGCGTCGGGTTTGAGAGTGGCGACGTGGAAGTCATCAACGGCATGAAGAAGAACAACGATGACCGTCGCGACGCGAAATATCACGAAGAGGCGCATCGTTTTGTTCGCCGCTGCCGCGATTCTGGCATCATGGTGCATGGCTGCTTCATGGTTGGCAACCTGAACGAGACGCCAGCCAGCATGGAGAAGACACTCAGCTTCGCCAAGAAGCTTCAACCCGACACCGCCCAATTCTTTCCCATCATGGTGTACCCGGGTACCACCGCGTATGCGGAAGCCAAGAAGCGGGATTACATTCAGATCGAGGACTGGGGCGCGTGGTTGACGAAAGACGGTCTTCACAACAGCGTGGTCACGCTGCCCAACATCACGCACGAACAGTTAGTAAGCTTCTGCGACCGGGCGCGGCGCAGCTTCTATCTGAGTCCCTCTTATCTCCTCTACAAATTGAAGCAGTCCCTAAAAGATCGCCGCGAACTACAGCGCAATCTGAAGGGCTTTGTCACGCTTTCGAAGTATTTGCTGCGCGGAAGCCAGCACGAGAAGACCGAGGCGCCCCGGCAGGAGTTAGGGCGCGGTTCCATAACACCCATCACGAGTCCTCAGGGCGGAGACTGATTCCCGTGTGCTAATCTTCGCCGGGGCAGCTGTGTCACAACTGATTGCCGATGCGGAGAGGTGAAGACGCCCCGCGTTCTGAGCGAGAGCGTTTCACTTCGCATACCATTCGGCAGTCCTGCGGATGCATTCCTCCAGTTCGATGATCTGGCGCAGTTCGAGCATTTCGCCCGCACGATCGACGCAGGGAACGTAGCGGAGCGGGGCAGCCCCGGCAACCACTTGCTGGCCGACACGAATTTCCGTTTGCGGGTTGAGAGTCGTAGCGACCGTTTGTGCCAGCTCCAGAATACTCACGTCATGCGCTGACCCCACATTAAAAGGCACGAGCGCCGGTGCCCGAAACAGTATTGTCCAGAGCCACACTGCCAGGTCGGCAGCGTACATATAGGATCTTCTCGGCGTTCCGTCGCCCTTAATCTGAATTGGCCTGCCGGCAAGAACGTCTCCGATGAAGTTGCCGATGGCAAAGTGCTGGTCGAGGGGAAGATACGGGCCGCAGAAAGCCCAGCAGCGCGCAATTTTGCAATCGAGGCGGCCGGCCTGCTGATGAAGCGCACAAAGGAGTTCGGCGGTCCGTTTACCCTCTCCGTATACGCTCGCGGGATCCACCGGGTTTGGCGATCCAGGGTAGCTCTCCTGAACGTGGGTTATTCCAGGCGGCTGTTGTCCATACACAGCACCGGAGCTTGTCAGCAGAAATTTCCTGACGCCGGCGGCGACTGCGAACTGCAGCGCACGTTCGGTTCCGCCAACGATCGTGGAGAACGTATGCAGCCGGACCTCGGCCAGAGCTTTGGCAATGGTGTCGGTAGCGGCATGGATGATGTAGCCGAATTCACCGTCAGGAAACGTGAAGCTCCGTACGTCACCCCGATGAAATACGAGAGCGGCATTCGCGGTGAGATGCGGGCACTTTGCCATGAAAGCAGCGGGATTGCGGGTGAGCACAACCATGCGGGCGCCGAGGTTGAGAGCCTGATTGATGTGGCAAAAACTCTCCACCAGCCAGCATCCGATAAAGCCGGTCCCTCCCGTCAGAAAGATCCGCTGACCCCGTACTTCCTCCCAGAGCAGAGCGGTGTGCTCCAGAACCAATTCCAAATCCTGCCGGGGAAGGGGTTTCGCTGAGCCCATCAGTCTTCAGGACAGATGATCATCTCCGCCATCGTTCACTCAGCCGTGTGCCCAGTCCGTCTGCCAAGACGACAGCTTTCATTTGATCTTCTGAGCACCGGCGAGAACAGCGCCGGCGAACTAATTCGAGGTTCGTTCGTGTGATTTTGTTCGCTAACCAACACAGTATACTGCTGGTTCTGAATTGTGTATGCTAAATTTGTGGTGCTGCACGGTGGACAATGCCGACACCGGGATTCTCCGGGCTAAGCTCACTTCGGTCGCACCGGCATTCCAAACTTCAGAGCGCAGTGCAGGGCCGTGCGTCGAAATCCATCAGTCCGAGCCGCCTGTTCTTCCAGAATCGGTTGGCCCATTATCCCAGGAGCAGACATGTCGCCTGCTGTTGACCCATCTTCGGTTTTCAATCAAGCCATAGCCGAGCACCTCGTGGTTGTCGGGTCGCTGCGTGATCAGCAGGCACTGCTGCAACGCATTGCAGAGGAGATGACGCGCGCGATCCTCGCCGGGAAGAAGGTACTATGGTGCGGAAACGGAGGTAGCGCCGCGGACTCTCAGCACCTTGCTGCGGAATTGATGGGCCGATTCCGGCGGGAGCGTTGCGCTTTTCCTTCAATAGCGCTGACTACCGACACATCAATCTTGACGGCCATAGGGAACGATTACGGGTACGAAAGGGTGTTCCAGCGCCAAGTGGAGGCACTCTGCAGCAAGGGCGACGTACTGGTAGGCATTTCAACTTCCGGGTCAAGCAAAAATGTCTGTGCGGCGCTCCATACCGCGCGGCAGATCGGGGCATTCACAGTTGCGTTTACCGGACAGGCTGGCGCGGAAATAGCTGCCATCGCCGATATTGCTCTTCGCATCCCTTCGGAAGATACTGCTCGCATACAGGAGGGACATATTCTCTGCGGACACATGTTGTGCGACTGGGTGGAACGATCCGTCTGCGAACAACAGCCGGAATTGGCGAACGGCGTCGTTAGCTAAGCGAATCGAATGTGTTACCTTGAGTGCCCATATTTCAAAGTCTGGACGGTCTGGGCGATCGAGACAGCGACAGATATAATGTTCGCTTGCGAGGGTGGCCGCGATTCTATGCGCATCCCTGTCGGGCGCAGTATCCAAAAAGGAGTTTGCCTATGAGTGCAATCCGGATTGGCAACCGGCTGGTCGGAGACGATCAACCGTGCTTCATCGTTGCGGAAATCGGAATTAACCACAATGGTGATGTTGATCTTGCCAAGAGACTGATCAGTGTAGCCTTGGCTGCCGGCTGCGACGCCATTAAGTTCCAGAAGCGGACCGTTGATGTAGTTTACACGCAGGAAGAATTGGCCAAGCCCCGCGAGAATCCCTTTGGCCCGACGAATGGGGACCTCAAGTACGGTCTCGAATTCGAGCGGGAAGAGTACGAAGAGATCAACGCTTTCTGTAAATCGGTCAAGATGCTCTGGTTCGCCTCTCCGTGGGACGAGGCCTCCGTGGATTTCCTGGAGCGTTTTCGCACTCCGGTTTACAAGATCGCTTCCGCATCACTTACGGACGATCGGCTGCTGCGCCACATCCGTGCCACCGGAAAGCCGATCATTCTTTCCACTGGTATGAGCACCTACGCCGAGATTGACCATGCAGTCGAAGTTCTGGGCAAAGAGGATCTTGTTCTGATGCACGCCACAAGTACATACCCAGCGACCTACGATGAGTTGAATCTGCGCGCGATACCGGCCATGGCCGAACGATATGGTGTACCCGTAGGCTACTCCGGACATGAGACGGGGATTCCGACCAGCGTCTGCGCGGCCGCACTTGGAGCCTGCTGTGTAGAGCGCCACATCACGACGGATCGCTCGATGTGGGGTTCTGATCATGCGGCCTCTCTGGAGCCAAACGGCATCTCTCGGCTGGTGCGCGATATCCGGTTGTGGGAGCAGGCAAAGGGCGACGGGATCAAGCGTGTCTACGAGCGTGAGGTTCCGGTCATCAAGAAACTCCGCCGCGTGCGCGCCACGGTCTGACCGCATGGTGCCGCAGAACCCTACAGCGGTCAGCCTGGAGACCATCCGGGCGGTGGCCATCGATGTCGACGGTGTCCTTAGTGACGGCGGACTTTGGTGGGGACCTGGTGGGGAAGAGTGGAAGCGCTTTTGCTTCGCCGACATCATGGGGGTTTCTCTGGCGCGCCGCGCCGGACTTATTCTTGCCCTCATCTCAGGAGAAAACAGCCCGTTAGTGGATCGCTACGCCGAGAAAATGCTTGTACGCCATGTAATCAAGGGATGCCGCGATAAGGCGGCGGCGCTCCGAGAATTCGCCGCCGCCGCCGGTGTGAAACTCTCAGAAGTCTGCTTCATGGGCGACGACGTTAACGATCTGCCGGCCATGGCAATTGCGGGCCTGTCTGCGGCTCCCGCAAATGCAGCGTCGGTGGTATTGTCGCGCGCCAACTTCATTGCTAAAGCTCCCGGAGGCAATGGGGCGGTGCGCGAACTGATGGATGCGCTGCTAGCCGCGCGGGGCCTCACCGCGCAGGAAGTATTCACGAGAGATTGAAGACTTCGGCGTTCAATGACTTTTCCCGAACCCCATTTACGATTGGATCGATGAAACTTTCCGACTATGTAGTCCGCTTCGTCGCGGAACAAGGGGTGAAGCACGTCTTTTTGGTCACCGGCGGCGGTGCAATGCACCTGAACCAGTCGCTCGGCTCCGAGACCGCGATCACATCTGTCTGCAATTCGCACGAGCAGGCCAGTGCTATGGGTGCCGAGGCCTATGCTAAAGCCACCAACCATTTGGGTGTATGCATGGTTACAACGGGGCCGGGTGGCACCAACGCCGTCACCGGGGTCGCGGGTGCTTGGCTGGACTCGACGTCCATGCTCGTCATATCTGGACAGGTGAAGAGGCCGGATCGCATGTTCGACAAACATGGTCGGCCACTCGGCATGCGTCAACTTGGCGTGCAGGAAGTAGACATCGTCTCGATCGTAAAGCCGATTACGAAATATGCCGTGACGGTTCTCGATCCAAACGACATTCGCTACCATTTGGAGAAGGCCGTCCATCTCGCCTTCCACGGCCGGCCTGGTCCGGTATGGATCGATATCCCGCTCGATGTCCAGGCCTCACCGATCAACGAGCCTTCTGCTTTGCGCGGCTTTGATCCAGCGGAACTCACAGAGCCTCGGGCCGACGCGTCCCTCAAAGAAGAAGTCAAGCGCTTGGTTGAGAAGTTGAACCACGCTGAACGTCCCTTGCTCTTCGCGGGCAACGGCATACGCCTGGCGCAGGCGGAAAAGGAATTTGAACAACTCCGGACATTGCTTGGAATCCCCACTGTAGCGACTTGGTGCGCAGCCGATCTGGTGCCGAGCAATGATCCCTTATATGTCGGCCGACCGGGCTCCGTGGCGGCTCGTGGAGCGAACTTCGCCCTCCAGAACTCCGACTTTCTTCTCGCCATCGGCGTACGACTGGACTTTGCCATCACTGGATACGCACCCCAGAACCTCGCGCGTCGGGCCCATAAGGTAGCCGTGGATATCGATGAGGCAGAACTCAGGAAACTCCATCCACACCTGCAGCAGCCAATTCACTCGGATGCAAAGGAATTTCTAACGGAGCTCTTGAGTCAAAAAGACTCCATTCGGCTTGCGGACCATTCTGCCTGGGATACGCGCTGCGCCGATTGGAAGACTCGCTATCCGGTCGTCACTGCAGAGCATCGGAAGCCGGAAGGACCAGTTTCGGTGTTTCACCTTGCCGAGGTAATCGGCACCGAAGTCAATCCCGAAGATAGACTCGTGGTTGGCAGCTCTGGGTCGGCCATCGAGATCTATCTGCTTGCCTTTCCGACACTTCATTCCCAGCGCCTTTTCCACACGGCTGGTCTTGGCGCCATGGGCTATGGTGTCCCGATGGCTATTGGAGTGGCCACCGCAAATCCGGGCCGTGAGGTAGTCGCCGTGGACGGCGATGGCGGATTCATGTTCAACATTCAGGAATTGGAAACCATCCGCCGCCTGCAGCTGCCCATCAAGTTTTTCGTAATGAACAACGATGGCTATTCTTCGATTCGAGCGTCACAAAGGGCCTATTTTGGCAAAGCGAACTTGGGTTGTGACAAGAGCAACGGCCTGACCGTTCCCAGTCTGACGCAAGTGGCAACGGCATTTGGATTGAGTTCAACTGTGATCAAGAATCAGGAGAATCTTCGCGCGGAGGTTCGCCGGGTTCTGGACATGAAAGGACCGGTAGTCTGCGACGTCAATGTGCTGCCGGATGAGTTGCGCGCGCCACGTCTTCAGTCCTATCAAAGACCGGATGGCTCATTCGTTTCGAAGCCCTTGGAGGATTTGTTTCCATTTCTTCCGCGCGAGGAGTTTCTGGCTAACATGATCGTAGACCCCTTGCCCGAATGAGGGCGTAGATCACCGAACGCTAACCTTTGGAGTATGAGACCGTCAGCGCTTGCCGGTGGTCTTAATTCGGAATGCAGTAGCAGACGCACTCATATCCGTCCGCGTAGTAGGTGCGCATGGTAAAGCGTGAATTGGGAAGCAACTCATTCAATAGCAGAGGAATGCTCCACAAGTGATCTGGACAATGATAGAGGCAGACCGCCATTTTCGGGCGATGCCGTGCAATCGTTTCCAGACCTCCCTGCAGCGTGGCGGGCTCACTGCCTTCGATGTCGAATTTCATGCAGGTCGGCGCGATCCCGCGCAGTGCCTCATCGAGCGTAACGATTTGCACTTCGCAAGTTCCGTCGGACGAGATCCGGGAGCTTGTGCCGCCCATAATGAAACGGACGGTTTCGCGCCGCGAACCGGTCGCATATGGGTGCAGGGTAATTCGTGGATCGCCGTTGATGGCCGATTTTAATGCTGCGAAATTCACCGGATCGGGCTCAAATGCAATGATCTGGTCAAAATGATCGTCGGTAGCACGGCGAAATTGGGCAATCGTATCGCCGTCAAAAGCACCGCAGTCAACGAAAACTTCGTTCCGGCCGAGTGGAAAAGGCGGGAAATATTGGACCCCCGAATTAATCACTTGCCCAGAGACATCTCCCAAGCGGAGTCGCATCTGACGATCAAACTCCTCGCGTCCCTCGCCGTCCAGCAAGGCTCGTCCACGGCGGATCTCTTCATCGTGCTCGAGATAATAACTCGGTCGCTCCCAAAACCCATGCGGCAGCAAAAGATCTCCGTAGTCAGCGAACAACGCCGGGAACGGGACAATATTGGATGCTCCGAGAGTCCTGAGCTGGTTGACGCGGTCCATCATTCCTTCGGTGCGGCTCGGGTGCCAGATAGTAACAACAAAAGTGGCATTCGGGCAGCGCTGCACGGCTGTTGCCGGCGACTCGACGGGAACGCCTTCACAAACCGTGCCCCACAAGGCCGAGTTGTTGTCGCAGAACAAGACTGGGCGGACGGCCAGAGCGATACGTCGACCGAGATTACCGGCACCAAAACAGACAATGGGAGAAGGATGAGTCATTGGCTTAAGGATCCCGGCAGACTTCCTGGCGCTCTGGATTGACTTTCCGAAGAGAATAACACAGGAGAATTAGGCGCGCTTAAGCCGGTGATCGGGAATTGCATAGCAAACACCTTCCCAGCACTCTTCGGCGTAACGGCGTAAGAACAAGTTGTATTCAGGCGCTATGGACCGGATGAGATTGGGGATTCGCCACAGGTGCTCACTTCGATGATATGTGCAAACTGCCAGGATTGGGTGATGCCGTCGAAGCAAGTCAGTCGCACCGATAAGTGCTTGCGGTTCCGCTCCTTCAATATCCATCTTGATATAAGTTGGTGCGGCGGACCACGAGATATCATCCAGCCTCCGACACTGCACGGAGAGTAACTGCCTCCCACCTTCCACGATCTGAGATGTTACTGTACCAGTGGATGCAAAGGACACTAGACCGTTTTTTTCACCGACTGCGCAAGGAACGACAGTTACCCGGTCCGCCAAGCCCATGTTTATCGTTGCCGCCTCTAAAGCCTCCCGGTTCTGAGGATCAGGCTCGACTGCGAATATACGTTGAAATCTGCCCTTCCAATGAGAATTGAAGCTAGGGATTGTGTCTCCTTGAAAACTGCCGCAATCGACAAATACCTCATCGTCAGACGGCACCATCAGGTCCATCGGGAAGTATGTTTCCGAAGGACTCAATGACGGTGGAAGTGCGTCATCGTCCAGCCAATAGCGCCATTCGAGTTGCCCGGCAAGTTCGCGTCGCGAGTCCTCATCTGCCAGGACTTTACGACAGGCTCTGATCTCATCGGCGTATGCGAAGAGCTTCTGCGGGAGGTCTATCCCAAAATTTGGAGTAAATACGTCTGCGTAATCCCAGAATAAAGCTGCAAAGGGCGCAACATGCTTGCAGCCTTGCGCCTTCAGTTGGCGGCGAGCCGGAGACCCGTTATAAATCGTGACTACGAAACACGCCGAGTCGCGATAGAGATCCGATGCGGTAGAGGGCGGAAGGACAGGCACCCCCTCGATGTGGGTGTTCCATAGCCGCTCGTTATTGTCGGCAAAGGCGATCGGCCGCAATCCCGCCTGTTTAAGGCCTTGAAGCACCAATCTGCCAAGTGCGCCCACTCCGAAGAGAACGAGACGCTCTTTATTTGGTCCGGCAAAGCTGGCGAAAGCCCGTTTTTCGCGTGCCCGTACGGCCTCGAACGATTCCGACCCGATCTGCTGCAGAACAACTTCCAGATGATCTACTTTACTTTCGTTCGTCATTCGCCTCGTTATCCGATTTTGTTGACCCAAGGTATTCTTCAACGAGGAAAACTAGCAGTTTTTTCTCTCAGCCAAGCTGGGCGAGTGTCGGCTGTTTCTCTCCCCGTCGAGCCTTGGCCTGCGCAATGAATTCCGTGATTGTCTTAGCTACGAAGTCGAGCATCAGCCGAGTCAGACCCGGGTACACGCCAACCCAAAACACGTTGTTCATTACAAAATCGGTGTTACGAAGCTCTCCAGCCACGCGATACTCGCAATCCTGATAGGCAGGCTGCCGGAGGAGATTGCCACCGAAGAGAAGGCGCGTACCGATTTTGTTCGCATCCAGCACGCGAATCAGATCCTCACGCCGCAATGGAGCATCCTCGCGTACGCCAATAGGGAAACCGAACCATGCAGGGTCGGAGTGCGCTGTGGCTTCTGGTAACATCAGAGACTCCTCAAGCCCGGCCAACGCTGTCTTGAGATGATGAAAATTCTCCTTCCGGCGAGCGATAAACCCGGGCAACTTGTTGAGCTGAGAAGCTCCTAGAGCGGCCTGCATATCTGTGGCCTTGAGGTTGTACCCGATGTGCGAATAGGTGTACTTGTGATCATAGCCGCAGGGCAACGAACCTAATTGCCACTCAAAACGCTTGCCACACGTGTTGTCTTTGCCGGGCTCGCACCAGCAGTCGCGACCCCAGTCGCGAAAAGACTCAATCAGCAGCTGCAGAGCCGGCTTATCGGTAAGAACGGCTCCGCCTTCTCCGGTTGTGATGTGGTGCGCAGGATAAAAGCTCAAAGTGGCAATATCGCCAAACGTGCCGACCTTTCGTCCTTTGTAGGTCGAACCGAGCGCATCGCAGCAGTCTTCGATCAGCCAGAGATTATGCTTCCGGGTAAAGGCAGTAACTGCGTCGAGATCGAAGACGTTCCCCAGCGTATGGGCGAGGAATATAGCCTTTGTCCGGTCGCTGC
The DNA here is from genome assembly GCA_049519055.1 of Candidatus Sulfotelmatobacter sp. Taxonomy (GTDB): domain Bacteria; phylum Acidobacteriota; class Terriglobia; order Terriglobales; family Acidobacteriaceae; genus Sulfotelmatobacter. The sequence goes on from JBEKRE010000011.1 coordinate 43,221, forward strand.
GCGCCGCTTCAAGTTGGCGCACATCGATCTCATACGCCGGAACGGTAACGTCCAGGAAAACTGGCACCAGACGATTCTGGAAAATCGGATTCACCGTCGTAGGAAATCCTGCGGCCACGGTAATGACCTCATCGCCCGGCTTCAATTGCCGATCGCCGAGTTTTGGCGAAGTCAGAGCGCTGAGAGCGACCAGATTGGCCGATGAGCCCGAGTTAACCAGCGATGCGGAACGGACGCCGACAAACCGTGCCAGATTCCGTTCGAAGGTTTCCGCGAATCGGCCGGTAGTAAACCAACCGTCGAGAGCTGAATCGACAACCGCACTGACATCAGCACCGTCGATCACTTTGCCGGAAACGGGAACCGGTGAAACTCCAGGAATAAAGTCTCCCGCGGGCGAGGATTCCAAGAAATATTGCGCGGCCAGGTCGAGAATCCGCTTGCGAAGCTGAGCCGGGGCATCCGTCATGGATCGATGGGGGTATCCAAATCATACCATTCAAACTGCCTGAGATGCGCTTGATTGCCGGGGTGAATAGCTTATGATGAGGATGATTTTGCCGCATGGTCCTAACCCCGCCGGTCGCGACAGACCCGGTCTCGCGTCTTCGCGTGCCTTGCTTAAGGACATCGACTGGGAGAGCAAATGAAGGCAGTGATTCTTGCAGGCGGCTTTGGAACGCGTCTCAGTGAGGAGACCACCATCCGACCTAAACCGATGGTCGAGATCGGCGGGCGGCCGATCCTTTGGCACATCCTCAAGCTGTATTCACATCATGGGATCAACGATTTCGTCATCTGCTGCGGATACAAGGGATACATGATTAAGGAGTACTTTGCTAACTACCTCCTTCATATGTCCGATGTGACCTTTGACATGCAGAAGCGTTCGAGGGAAGTTCACCAGAGCGTCGCGGAGCCTTGGAAGGTGACGCTCGTGGATACCGGAGATCAGACAGGCACCGGGGGACGGCTGAAAAAAGTAGCTCGCTATATCGAGGGCGAGGACCCCTTCTGCATGACCTACGGAGATGGCGTGAGCGACATCGATATCTCGGCCAGCATCGCTTTCCACAAGCAGCATGGCGGGCGGGCGACAATCGCGGCCGTGCAGCCGGCAGCGCGATTCGGCGCATTGGGCATGGAGGGAACGGTCATCACTTCGTTTCAGGAGAAGCCACAGGGGGAGGGCGGATGGATCAATGGTGGTTTCTTTGTGTTGTCACCGAAAGTGCTGGATGAAATCCACAACGATGCGTGGCTGTTTGAGAAGGAGCCTATGGACAGCCTCACCGCACAACGCCAGGTGCATGCATTTCTGCATCGCGGATTCTGGCAGGCAATGGATACCCTGCGCGATAAGCAACGGCTGGAGGAGTTGTGGGCCGGTGGGAGGGCGCCCTGGAAGACGTGGTGAAAACCTGGCAGGGCCGTCGTGTTTTTCTAACCGGTCACACTGGCTTCAAGGGCAGTTGGCTCGCACTCTGGCTGAATAGGCTGGGCGCGCAGATTCGCGGGTACTCTCTCGATCCCTGCACCGAACCCAGCCTATTCGACCTGGCATGCGTGGGCACCATCGTCGAAGATGTTCGCGGCGATGTCCGTGATTACGCCAAACTCGAAGCTTCGATGATGGAGTTTGCGCCGGAAGTCGTCTTTCATCTGGCGGCGCAGCCGATCGTTCGGCGATCGTATGCTGACCCGGTGGGCACCTATGGCATCAACGTCATGGGTACGGTGCATCTTATGGAGGTGATCCGGAAAACGCCAAGCGTGCGCGCAGTGGTGTGCGTTACCACAGACAAGTGTTACCAGAATCAGAAATGGATCTGGCCTTATCGTGAATCTGACCCGCTTGGAGGATATGACCCGTATGCGTCAAGCAAGGCGTGCGCCGAAATTGTCAGCGCGGCCTACCGCAGCTCGTTCTTTCCAATCGAGCGGGTGCATGAGCACCATGTGGCTGTGGCGACCGCGCGCGCTGGCAACGTCATTGGCGGAGGGGACTGGTCCGAGGACAGACTGATTCCAGATCTGGTCCGCGGATTCGAATCCGGACAACCTGTTCTGATCCGGCGCCCCAACGCCATCCGTCCCTGGCAACACGTGCTCGACCCCTTGCACGGCTATCTGATGCTAGCCGAGAAGCTCCTCGCCCAGCCCGCGCGATTTGCTTCCTGCTACAACTTCGGACCTGGCGATGAGGACATCTGGCCGGTCGAGCGCATCGCTACGAAGCTCGTGCACATGTGGGGCAACGGCGCGTCCTGGGTTCGCGATCCGGTTGCCAGCGTGCACGAAGATCATATTCTCCGGCTGGACGCCAGCAAGGCTCGCGCCGAACTCGGTTGGCAGCCAAAGCTGAAAATTGAAACCGCGCTGGAGTGGACGACAGCCTGGTACCAAGCTTGGAAACTGGGCGAGAACATGGCAGAGTTTACGAGGAAACAAATCGAGGAGTATCAGGCACGTTTTAGTCGATGATCGGGAATTGCATAGCAAACACCTTCCCAGCACTCCTCGGCGTAGCGTCGCACGAACAAGTTGTATTCAGGGGCTAGGGACCGGATGAGATTAGGGATTTGCCACAGGTGCTCACTTCGGTGATAGGTGCAAACTGCGAGGATTGGGTGATGCCGTCGAAGCAATCCAGTCGCTCCGACAAGGGCCTGTGGTTCCGCGCCTTCGATATCCATCTTGACGTAGGTTGGCGTGAGCGGCCACGAGATATCATCCAGCCTTCGACACTCCACGGAAATTGACCGCTCCCCACCGTCCACCACCCGCGACGCCATGGTCCCGGTGGATGCAAAGGACACCATGCCACTTTGCTCGCCGACTGCGTAAGGAAGTGCAGTTAGTCTGTCCTTCAAGCCCAGGTTTCCTGCCGTCGTTCCCAAGACTTCCCGGTTCTGAGGATCAGGCTCGATTGCGAAAATATGCTTAAATTTCCCGTTCCAATGAGAAGTAAAGCTCGGAAGTATATCTCCTTGAAAACTGCCGCAGTCGACAAAAACCTCCTCTTCAGAGGGCACCATCAGGTCCATCGGGAAGTATGTTTCCGAAGGATTCAATGACGGCGGAAGTGCGTCATCGTCCAGCCAATAGCGCCATTCGAGTTGCCCGGCAAGTTCGCGTCGCGAGTCCTCGTCTGCCAGAACCTCACGACACGCTCTGATCTCATCGGCATATGCGGGTAGTTTGTGGGGGAGTTCTATTCCGAAATTTGGAGTAAAAACCTCCCCGTATTTCCAGAATAAGGCTGCAGAGGGCGCTACATACTTGCAGCCTAGCGCCTTCAGTTGGCGGCGAGCCGGAGACCCGTTATAAATCGTGACTACGAAACACGCCGAGTCGCGATAGAGATCCGATGCGGTAGAGGCGGCGAGGACAGGCACCCCCTCGATGTGGGTGTTCCATAGCCGCTCGTTATTGTCGGCAAAGGCGATCGGCCGCAATCCCGCCTGTTTAAGGCCTTGAAGCACCAGTCTGCCAAGCGGGCCCGCACCGAAGAGAATGAGACGTTCTTCGTTTCGTCCGGCAAAATTGGCGAATGTACTTTTTTCGCGAGCCCGCACTGCCTCGAACGATTCCGACCCGATCCGCTGTAGGACCACCTCCAGTTGATTTGCTTCGCTTGCGTTCATCATTCGCCCTGTTTTTCCTTGTCTGACTCTACGCTGTTCTGAGGGGTTCGATCGGGAAAGTGATTTCCATAACCGTGACTTGCTCGCGAAGATTACGTCCTTACGTGAAATGCAACCTTATCCCGTTATGCCAGCCTGGTCAAGAATGCCTCTTCTGAGCTTCTGAGCAAGAGGTTGGAATCGCAGGTTACTTTAAAAATGGCATCTGCTCAGCCCGCTTTTCTTTTCGTATGGCTGAACCGCCAGGCACGCTTCAAGCCCGCGACGCTATAATTCTGAAGCGTGACAGTCGAGTGCTACTAAGAGCGGTCCGAAACAGGGCCATGCACTAGAGTGGAGATCTCTGCGATAAAATCATTTCAGGTGCAGTTCTGCCGATTGTCGATCAACCTACTTCGTTTCCGATCGCGAGTTGGGTTCTCAACTGGGGGCCGCTGAATGTCTGACGGCCACCCTGAAATTGCTCCGCTCCCGTTGAATTCATCAGGGTTCGATCGTATTTGTCACTGGCTGAGAACCGTCCTGGGGCTTGATCGAGCGATTGGATTCACAGTTCTTGCGAGATTCTGGGGCAGCGCAGCCGGTCTCGTCACCGTTGCTTTGATCGCACGGTTCCTTTCCCCTGCCGAGCAGGGGTACTACTACACCTTTGGAAGTCTGGTTGCCATGCAGATCGTTTTTGAGCTGGGCTTCTCCTTTGTGATCTTGCAGATGGCAAGTCACGAACGTGCCAAGCTGTCGATATCCAGTGATTATGAAATCACCGGAAATGCCACTGCCCATACCCGCCTCGCCTCTGTAATTCAGAAGTCGGTCCGCTGGTATTCGGTGGCCGCGCTGCTGATGTTCGCGACATTGCTTCCTCTCGGGCTTTATTTCTTTTCTACGCAAGACCATACCGGGCACACTGTTTCTTGGCTTTTTCCTTGGTGTCTTGCTGCGTTGATGGCGGTGCTCAACTTCCAGCTTGATCCATTGTTGTCTTTTCTGGAAGGTTGCGGATATGTGCCAGAGGTGGCGCGTCTCCGGTTCATGCAGTCGGCGACAGGAAGTCTGCTGGCTTGGCTTGCTCTGGCGAGCCGCCATGGCCTTTTCGCACCATCGATGATGTTGTTCGGAATGGCAATCTCCTCCTTTGTGTGGCTGTCTGGGAAGCACAAATTGTTGATCGGATTACTGAGGTATCAAGTTGGACCGAATCGAATCAGTTGGGGGGAAGAAGTGTGGCCATTCCAGTGGAGAATCGCTGTGAGCTGGTTTTGTGGCTACTTTATCTTCTGGCTCTTTAATCCAGTTCTGTTCGCATTCCGCGGTCCCGTGGAGGCTGGACGGATGGGAATGTCCCTCAGTCTGGCAAATGCGATTCAGGCCATCGCAGTTTCTTGGGTGGGTACAAAATCTGCGCCCTTCGGAACTCTGGTCGCCCGCAAGGCATACGACCGGTTAGATCAAGTGTTTTTTCAGGCGCTCCGACAGTCTGTTGCGGTCTCGATCTTAGGGGCTCTAACTGCGTGGCTTGGGTGCCTCTTCCTAAACCTGGAGCACATCCGTTTCGCTCAGCGTCTCCTCGACCCGATTTCCATCGCCATGCTGATGCTTACCATGATCACAAATGTCATCATCTTTGCACAGGCCTATTATCTTCGCGCGCATAAACAGGAGGTATTCCTCGCCAATGCAATCGTCGGAGCCTTGACCGTGACCGCATGCACCTTGATCTTTGGACGGCTATATGGTGCCAGGGGAATCGTGGTTAGTTGCTGCCTCGGCAGTTTCCCGGGACTGGCGTGGTCGACGTTCCTGTTTCAAAAGTACCGAAGACTCTGGCATACGCCTTAAGAACGCGCCTGAGGCTTCGTCAAGAACAACACGTGAGGGCTTTGGTATGATAGATGTTTACATCCGCAGGTCGGCCTGATCTTGCCGGTTCGTGTATGCCGGCAGTATCACTGAAGGCCGATTCTCAGCTTTCCCAATATGGCGACCGAAGAACCCCTTCTTACCATTGCAATTCCCACGTTCAATTCTGCACACCTTCTTCCGGATGCAATTGCGTCGATCATGCGCCAAGGCCTGGACGATTTCGAAATTCTGATTATCGACAACGCATCTGAGGACAACACAGAAGAAGTAGTCCGCTTGTTTGAGAATCCACGCATTCGATACCTTCGGAATCCTTCGAATCTGGGAGCTTGTGAAAACGGAAACCGCTGCTTAGCAAATTCTCGGGGACGCTATTTTAAATTGCTCTGCGCTGACGACGTGTTGCTCGATCGGGTGTTGCTAAAGCAATTGAATATTCTCGAGACACGGCCAGATGTCGCTTTGGTCACCTGCGGCTACTTGCCCACCGATACTGATTTGAAGGTCCAAGGATACTGGTGTGCGTTTCCGGGGTCACATTCGGGGCGCCGCGTGATCAATTTCTGCCTCAGTCGAATGACAAACGCCGTCGGCGGCCCCTCCAATATCATGTTTCGGCGCACCGCCGCCGCCGGCGTTATGGGAGACGCCAGTTATCGGTTGCTCGGGGACCTGAAGTTCAGCCTCCAGATTCTGGAACACGGCGCCTATGTGAATATCGATGAGCCGGGCCTATTCTACCGTAGGCACCCAAACAGCGATTATGCAACCAATTGCCCGCCAGAGATCCATGTGCACGAATACCTGCGGCTGGTCAGCGAATTCAACTGGTGGAATCCGCTCAATTGTGCGGTAGCATTTCTTCGTGGGGGCGTTGAGGCCAGGCGCGTGGTCAGAAAGCACTGGCGGCAGGCGTGTTCTCCGGATCGTTTGGCAAGATCTATCGAGGCATCGGGCGATTGGGCTTACAAGCAGTTGCTTGGTTTATTCCATGAACGCAAGCCTGTTCCCGTCTGACGACTCGCGGAAGATCTCTTCACAACTCGGGATGTCCATTGAGATTATGTCAGTATCGATCATCATTCCAACATTTAATGGTGCGTCTCACATCGGAAATTGCCTGGATGCACTTCTGAACCAGACGGTGGAAGGAGATGCAGAGATTCTAGTGATCAACGATGGCTCAACTGACGGCACCGCGGACGTGGTTGCTCGCCATTCCGGAGTTCGTCTCATTACTCAGTCGAATGCCGGTCCCGCAGCGGCGCGCAATCGCGGAGCTCTGGAGGCTCGGGGGACAATTATCCTATTCACCGACGACGACTGCGTGCCAACGCCGGGGTGGCTGGCCGCCATGATCGAACCCTTCAAAGATCCGAGTGTCGTCGGAGCGAAGGGCATCTACCACACTCGTCAAAGGAGTCTGGCGGCTCGTTTTGTGCAGATCGAGTACGAAGACAAATACCGACGAATGTCGGATCTTCCCCAGATCGACTTCATTGATACCTATTCAGCCGGGTTTCGCCGAAACCGGTTCCTGGAGATGAATGGTTACGACACGAGTTTCCCGGTCGCTTGCGCGGAGGATGTGGAGCTTTCCTATCGCATGTCTGCCCGCGGCTGGACGATGAGGTTTGTCCCGGCAGCCATCGTCTACCACACGCATCCTGATACGCTCTGGAGGTACTTAAACAAGAAATATAAATTCGCGTTTTGGCGCGTATTGGCGGTACGTAAGAATCCGAGTAAGGCTATGAAGGATAGCCACACGCCGCAGCTGATGAAGCTGCAGCTTCTGTTCGCCCCGGTGCTACTGCTTGCAATTTGTCGCGATTTGGCGGTGCGCCCGAAAGTACTGACGTCGCTGCTGGTGTGTGCCGCTTTTCTGGTCAGCACGCTACCCTTCGCGCTGCGAGCCATACCGAAAGACCCCATTGTTGGGCTGCTTTCTCCCTTCCTGCTAGCTGCGCGAGCGTGTTCGCAGTTGCTGGGCCTCGTGGCCGGACTGATCTACGTCCTCCGCGGGCATGCCGAATCCGCAACCGAGTCTGGCGGCTGAAGTTTTGTCCTCGGTTGTTTTATAGCCGCCTGCGACTAACGCCTGACGCGGTCCGTGGAAAATCGGCGATGTTGTTTGACATGTGTAGAAGTAGAGATGAGAGAGGAAGACCATAAATCTATGTGCAGAAAGACACGTTCTGCTGGTAACAAGCTGGTAGAACCTCCGAAAAATACCGGAAATGAGGCGACCAATCGGCAGTCATACACCATCTGAGGCTTCCAAAGTAAAAGGGTCCGCCATGGGCCGCCTCCAACGGCGCACCTTGAGAATCTGGAAGCAAGACTATCTGCACTATAAGTACCTTTGGCCTAATCTTGAATGGGCCGCCAGGACGGCGCTGGAACACATCGGTAGCGACTGCCCGAAAGTACTCGATATTGGTTGTGGACATAAACCATACCGTGACCTATTTCTCAAAGCTCAGCATTGGGGAATGGATCATGGAATTGTCGACACTTCGCCGGACTTTGTGGGAGACGCGTTGTGCCTTCCGATCAGAGATCAATCTGTGGACATCGTATTTGCAACCCAAGTTATCGAGCACCTGACGAATCCCCATGTCATGGTACGGGAATGTAAAAGGGTACTTCGCCCGAATGGATGCCTGATCCTCAGTGGCCCCTTTTTTTGGCCCCTTCATGAAGAGCCTTATGATTTCTTCCGTTTCACGAAATACGGATTCGAACAGTTGTTGAAGGAAGCTGGATTTTTACAATGGCAGATCCTTGAGGACGGGGGGGACTGGGCTCAATTCATGTTGAGTGTGTGCCTTCGGCTGAATAAATGGTTGTTTCCCGTGCGATGTGCTGTGAATCTTACCGGCGCCTTACTCGATTCGGTAAGCAAGTCGACCAGATTGCCAGCAAACTACACGGTGCTGGCGAAGCTTTGAGATCGCTGAGTGGCGGAAGAATGTCACTCATGCCAGCACTCTTTTGCATAGACGGCCGCATGATATTTATACCCCGACTTGCTGCTGCGGTTCTGGGATACGCTGCAGGGCACATTGGGACGCAACGTCCTCCCGAGTGCGGCAAATGAAAATTTTGATAATCAGCACGCTTTATCCTCCCCATGTTATCGGCGGCGCCGAAAAGGCGGCGGCTGAACTGGCGGAAGCCCTGGTTCGCCGCGGCCATGCAGTAGCGGTTGTCAGTCTGCATCCAGGGTCGAGCGAAGTGGTCGAGGAGAGGAATGGTGTGCGCGTATATCGGCTCCCTGTCGACAATCTTTATTGGCCCTTTGGACGCGCGGAGAAGCCCAACAGATTTTACCGCCTGGCTTGGCACATTCGAGAAATGTGGAACCCCGTAGCGGCTCGCCGGATTGGCAAGATTTTGGATGCCGAAATGCCGGACGTCGTAAACAGCCACAACGTCTGTGGATTTTCCCTGGCTGCTTGGAAGGAGGTTAAGCGCAGGAAAGTGCGTCTCGTGCATACCCTGCACGATTATTATCTGATGTGTCCGCGCTGTACTCTGTTTCGCAACGGCCGCAGCTGCGAGAAAAGGTGCTTGGATTGCAAACTCCTGACCTTCCATAAAAGAACCTCTTCGCGACTACCTAACGCCGTCGTTTCTGTAAGCCAACACGCTCTAAATGAACATATCAAACACCATTATCTCGAGGATTTGCCTGCAACGGTCATCTATAACATTCAGGGCGGCGCCAATCTGCCAATTCGGCAGATAGCGGACGCTGCGCCTTTGTCCGGCGACTTGGTTTTTGGCTTTATCGGAAGAGTTGAGCAAGAGAAGGGCATTGAAACACTCCTGGAAGCGACCAAGCAGCTGAATCAGCCGAATTGGAAACTTAAGATCGCAGGCCGGGGCCTCGATGGCTACATCAAGAATTTGAGAAGGACATACTCAGATCTGAGGATTGAATGGCTGGGATTCACTGATTCGTCGGAGTTTTATTCTTCCGTCGACGTAGTGGTTATTCCGTCGCTCTGGGCTGAGCCCCTGCCGTATGTCGTCGTAGAAGGTCTCCACGCGGGAAAAAGCCTTATCTGTGCATCTTCCGGTGGAATTCCGGAGATTGCTCGACTTTCCAACATCGTCGAGTTTTTCCCTGCCGGAAATGCGAATACGCTGGCGGAGAAAATTAATCTAGCCTTATCCTCGCCGCAGGAATGGCGGGAGAATAAAGTGCCAGATGCTTCGAGGCTCAGCGCGTTTCGGGAAGAGCACATCGTGGAAAGCTATCTTCGGGAATATGCTCCTGAAAAAGCAACAGGTGAGGATGTATGACGAGCAGCTTCGGGAGCAATATTCCGATAGCGCTTAGAGTGGAGCAGCATTGCCTGAAGGTAAGTTTCGGAGTCTCCAGCCTTTCAGTTCGAATGACCACGCGAGGGCGAGAGCAACCCAAAATATCGGTTCCATGTAGGACTGGAGCGCCACATTAAAGATCGCGATCGCTGCGATGCATGGCCCGGCACCTTTCCTCCCAATGATGGGGTATCCAAGGAGGATCATGAAGAGAAGGAAGGCAGGCAATCCAAGCTCAGCAAGCACAGACACGTACAGGGAATGAAAGTTCCCGTATTTATTATCCCCAAAGAAATCGCCCAGGACGCGCGGGGAACCTGCGAATCCGATGCCTGCCACGACAGTGTGGGTTGAACTCGACCAAGTCTCAAGACCCCTCTCTATTAAGCGAACGTGATCTGCTCCCGAGGTACCTTGTTCGCCCGATAACCGGTCAGATACCATATCCGAGACCTGCCACAGTTCCAAGAGCCCGTTGATTTCCTTTCGGTACACGAAACCCATGAGCGAACAAACAAGCGCGAGGACGGCTACCCTAAATACTGCTCGCTTCGTCGTCAACCGCTTCCAGAATGCTCTAGAGAATAGGTAATACGCAATCCAGCAGAGCGCGGCAGATCTTGACACAGCAAGGAGAAGAAAAGACGCTATCGCAAAGCGGAGGAGACGCGTATAGGGCGTTTTGGCGCCAAATCGATCTAGCAAGACTAAATACATTACCAGGATGAAACCCGCGCGGTTTGAGTCCAGACAGACGCCTGACAGCCGAGGCGCCCCAAAAAATGTTGCAGTGGGCGCAAAGGTGGATTCCATGGACGAGGCAGCTTCTTCCTGCAGACGGATGACGCCATGACTCCAAGCGATGTACCCTCCGACGCAAAAAATCAGCCACACGATTAGCGCGAAGGTAACGGAGCGTACAACCAGCTTTTCTGGTGCGGGATCTGCCAATATCCTCACCGAAATGCAGTATCCCAGCACAGCCACAAGCACTAAATCAAAAAGTGACACCAGCCCCCGCTCTGGGTTCACTCCAAAAATGGTTGACGTGAATGAAAGAAGCAAGAAGAACGCTAGAACAATGAGAAAAGGGATTTGGTGGCTAACAGGGAAGCTTATCGCAACTTGAAACCTTCCACGAAGCCCCAGGACTAAGAGATGAATGAAAACAACCATCGAAGCAAAAAACAAAAAGGGGGTCAGTCGAAACGGACCATACCCCGCTAAGAAGTCGAGGCGGTCGGCCCCTATTAACGCAATGCTTCCAACCACGCAGATGTATTCCAGCTTCCGAAGCATAGTGCTAGGAACAAATGAGTACTTTAGACAGAGGCCGCATCACATCGTCAAACGGTCACTCACGCTGCACTACCATGAGGCGCCATTTGTATGCATTTGTATGCCCCGTCATTTTATTGCCACGACAACAAGCCGAGGGCTATTCAATATACTAGCGTGCTCGACTTGGCGCACATCAATCGTCGGTTTAATTAAAAGAAACGCCTCCGCAAAAATCGACGCCATCAAATTGTGAATCTTGCCCTTCCCATTAATAAACTGGAAACATGTAGAATCCTCAAAGCAATCTATTCCTTGTTCTTGCCGCTCAGAATAAAGGTGCTTTCTCGCCTCTTTCGTTGAACGAGAGAAGAAGGCCTCATACAACGACCTAGCCGAAAACCATAATCTATCAACCGGATGCTTGATCTCGACGATAGATATTGTTACGGCGCTAAATGCTGCGAACAGCTTGCGCACATCGTCAGCTTCGTCAAAGTGATTAATGCCATGGGTCGTTTCATTTGGGAAATTAACGACAGCTTTCCCACCCATACGTAAATGCCGATAAATGTTGTCCACAAAACACTGCGTGTTTGTCACATGCTCCATAACATCGGACGAATAGACTGCGTCAAAGCTCCTCCCAAGATAGAGTCCTTCTTCGCAAAAATCACAGCTCTTTAGTTGTAGATTCTTATAATATTTCCCGTAGTTGGAAGAGAGAAATTCGATCGCTCTTTCCGAGTGGTCGACACCCATTACAAAAGCGTTTGTCCGCGAGGATGCGTATCGAGTGGCAAAAATTCCGATACCGCAGCCGACATCCAAGATGGAGGTGATGCTCCCATCCAAGAAGAGCTTTGATAACTCGTACGAGTAGATCACAGCATTCGGCGGCCCCAACGGCCGCGTTAAGACAGAAAACATTGTGACACGTCCTCCTTTCAGACCGGCGACATCTAGCGACCAGACGAAGCGTTCAACTGAATACGAATTTCCTGTGTTTATCTAGTTAGGATCTCCGACCACAATCCAATCGAACACATCTGAGGCTCCCGTACAGGAGACAATGAAGCCCCAAGTTCCTTTCCCGGTCATGCTGATGCCGCCCTTGGTCGTCTCGTCAAACAACAGAACTACCGGCGGGGAGGCGTACGGTCCGGGGAAGACGATAGTCTGCGTGCCGGATGAGCAGGCTGAAGATCCCGCGATTTGGTTGGCAGCACCTTGGTTGAAGTGACTGGCGTATAAGCCATTCGTGGCGAGGTCTCCGAGACGGTCGATGTAAGTCTGGGTTGGAGTGAAGCCGTTTGCACCAGGGCTGGTGACAAGTGGTGCTATCCATGTACTTGCAACCCCTTCCGGATTCAAGATTGCTCCCGTTCCATTATTAAAAAATTGCCCGCCGAGGGCGGTAAAAAACGCCGCTTCATTGTCGATCAGATAGCCTAGAATCCCTGAGTCGGCGCCGTCATTGGCGTAAACTCCCGAGAGGTTCATGTAGCCGTAGTTTTCCAGCCATCGGCTCCGCTGCGCGACATAGCAATTGACCAGGCTGACCGCGTTCTGGGTCGGAGCTGTGCCATTCTGCACGGCCCACGATCCGTTATAGTCTATGGAAGTGTTGACGAGCGTGAAATTAACATTATCCCCTGTCCCAATCTTGAGCCCGATGCCGACGTTGTTTTGAATCGCGCTGCTGATGATCGAGAGATTTTCGCCCGTCGCGGTCAAGGTGTGGGGCACGTAAATCCCTGTTCCGTTGAAAGCGATGTCGCTCTCAAATATCGTATTCGACCAGGCGTTGTAGCCCCACTGAATGCCCACCCCGAAAGCGCCAGCCGGTGAGGATTTATAAATGCTGACTCGATTGATATTGTCGTGGTCGTCTTGATTAGAGCGGGGATCGATTGCAGTCGGGGGAGCGCATCCGGTGCCGTCTGTTCCACCGAGATAGATGCCGCAGGTGTTGGTGCTGGCACCCGGACCCATTAGTGTCAAGTCTTCCAATGCGCCTTCCGCCGCAAAATTCTCTATAACATGGTCTCCCATGATAATCGCCGCGCCACTCTTGGGTATCCACTTCAAAATCGTGCTGCGTCCCGAAGCTCCATGAAGCTTGACACAACGGGGCTTCACGATGCTGATCGTTTGCGTGTAAGTTCCGGCAGGGATGAAGACCTCGCCGCACCCAATTACAGCAATGGCGCTATTCGTCCAGGCTCCTATTTCAGATCCGCGACACCAAGCTGGCCGGGCCGATGAGCCGCACAGCCCAGCGTTCATTGCGCCGTTGAGGTCGCGAATGTGGTAGTAGGGCCAGTTTGCGCCGCCATTGAATACGGTCTGATCGACAACACTCTCGGAGTTTTGGTCGCCCGCACTCGTAATGGAAACCTTCTCGGCCGCAGCGATCTGTGGGGGTACTGGTCCCGGCGACACGCCTCTCGACTGTTGTCCGCTCAACAGCGGGATGATTCCGAAGATCGAAATTGCCACACAGAAGGACGGCAGTCTAAAGCTTCTCAAGAGTAGGTCTCCCAGCGAAAATGAATTCAATTCCCAGCGGTTTCCATCTTGCCTGCAAAATTATATGGATTGTTTCCCGTCCGCGCTCTACCATTTCATGGACTGCCGCCGGCAAACGGTTTGACTCGCCTCTGTTAACCGACTGATGGTCGTAATTATCAGCGACTCGTTGGTGACACGACCGACTCCAAATGAGTCTCCGAGGAATTGTAAATGAAGTATGAGGAGCTCGAAGAGGTGCGATAACCATTGTGGATGCTTCAGTTTCCGCCAAAGAGACCAGAGGCGCACCGCTCCGCATAACATCGCTTGCCAATTCGAACACACTCCCGAAAACGCGTTCCGAGCCTAGCCCGCTGTTTTTGCGCTAGATGCGACTGAGTGGAGGAGCGCTAGCGGAAAAATTACCGCGAATTTCATTGCTGCCATGTCACTCCCGGATAAAGGCTTGGTATGCGGTAGCCCCGATACGCGCCGATGCCCAAAGCACCCGCACCCGCGATGTTCATTTGCCAGACAACCTGGGGGCTGTCAGTTTGGGACGCCTCTATGACTAGCGACCCCGCAAAGTCGGACGGCGCGCTACTATCAAACTCGACATCACCGTTACTCAAAACATCGATACTGCCGCCCCAAAAGGAAAAGAAACCTGGGAGATACTGCCACTCCAAGCTGGCAAGACTTGTGCTCTCGTCCATTTGGAATATCGTGGCGCGGCTATAGCAGTTCGGCGCTGGTGGTGCGGGTGGTCCGCAGGGCAGCCCATCGGAGAGGATCCGAGCGTTTCCATCGTCGTAGACGGCCATAGTCGTCTGGGAACCATTGACGCTCAAAATGTTCGGATAATGTTGTGCATAGAACCAATCGCTCGGATTACCACCCAACAGAGTGAAGTCTCCATCTTGTCCTAGCTTCCACAAAACATTCCCGGAGCCGGTCCCGTTTGCGTAATCAATCTTCAGAATCCAGCTTTGGTTACGCATTGAGACGAGCAGATTGCCGTCAGCCGTGTAAACGAGGGCATTACTGTGCGTCCAATCGGGCAATCCAAAATAAGGGTACCGATTAACGTCCAGGTGATCGAAGGACGACCACGCCCACGCCACGTTCCCGTTCAGATCGATGTCAACCACAGCGTCACCAACGACCTGGGTGGTTCCAGGGTAACCGGGCAAATCAGTGAAGCTCTTCGCTATCTCACAAAGCCCGATCCAGTGGCCATTGGGCAAAACTAATACGTCATGGTGAAATGGGTTCCCGCCGTTCAGTCCTAGCGGCGGTGGGATGGTAAAGTCATAGAGATTGGCTTGAAGCGACTGATTCACTTTAGTGTACGAAACATCGCGAATGACGTTGCACGCCAGGTCGACTTCCTGCAAATCCAAAGGACGAACGATGATGAAGTGCCCGTTTTGTAAGGGTTTGACCGGTTCCGCGTTACCGGGGCAATACCAGATGACGTTGCCCTGAAGATCGGCAACCACAGCTTGCGGGCCATCAGAGGTGAGGCTAAGCAGTTCCACGCCTGGGGAGGGGGTAAGCCCTGGGGTGGGCAGCGTGACACTGATTCCGGGAAACTGCGCGGACGAGGACGCGGTTGGCATCTGCGTACCAGGCAGTGGCCCGGTAGTGAATGTGGCGTCGTCCGTAACGAAGCTGTTGGTTGCTCCCGCGCATTGAGCCTGAGCCTGGGCACGCATATGGTATGTGGTGGATGCTTTCATTCCGGCGACCAGGATGGTGGTTGTCTGGCGGGTGGCTGACGCGGGATACCATGCGGTGTTTCTCCCGTACGATGTATTAGGTCCAAACTCGACCATCACCTGTCCGGGACATCCGAGAGCTGTGGTTAGGGCGTACTGTGCGACCAATGGGTTCTGCGTAGGTCCGACCCTAGGAGTACCTATTCCCGGCGGATCATTGAACCCTCCGCCCCCGCAGGCAGCCGTAAGAAAGAGCAAATTGATCATCACGAACAAAAGGAACGGCTGAGGCGGAGCCGATTCTCTCATCTTTGCGGTTTCCCCTTTGGTCGAGAAGACCTGCCCGCAGCGAGAGCTGCGCCTTCACGATCGCGGCAGGTTTTCTGTTAGCGCAAGATCATACCTTCAAACGGTGAAAATGCGTAGTAATAATTTGTAAACACATCGGCTTATCGTTTACAAAACTGGTGCTGGTAATTCTGCACCGAGATGATGAGCATTCCAATAAAGTGAAGCGAAACCATTGCTGTCACTGGAGAACGATCTGCAAATGTCCTCGCACGGCGAATGAGCACCGGTTTCGCAATCACAAGCTTGCCGGACGTTCTAGATGCTGACTCATGCTCACTAAGCTCGCCAGAGTTGGTCTGGCAAAGCACGAGCGAGCCATTGGGTGCGATGTACGTACGATCCCCACACCTCTTGCTCGGGAAGTAAAAGATCGCTTAACGTTGATGACGTTAAGAGTGTTAATTTTCACGACCTCCGCGCAATCTCGACCATTTGAGAATACTTCCATCGGCCAGTTGGTACAATTCAAGGTTTGAGCCTACACTCTTCGGGATTACGGGATTTCTGAATTGATCATGCAAAAGTCGCGGCTGCTCGTTTTGTTCGTCGTTTTCACCGCTGGGGTATGTTTCTCGCAGTCCGCCAGTGATCCTTTATCTCAGGGCACATCGTCTCAGGGAGCATCCCTGGATTGTTCCGATCCGACGATCGCCAACACTCCACTATGCAGTTCTGCGCTGCAGCAAAGATCCAATAGTATTCAAGGAAGCGGCGGCGGCTCGTCTCTCTCCACGCGCGTGCCGATGTTGACAACGCCTTACGGTTTTAGTCCGGACCAGTACACGCCGACCAGGGCTCCGCTCAATCCCTCGCAAATCTGGCACCGCCCCGTGCCGACTCGGCCGGAAACTGAATTCGAACAGATGGTGTCCGACTCGGTTGGACGGCCACTGCCATTGTTCGGCCAGTCGTTGTTCGTCCAGGCTCCCAGTACGTTCTCTCCCGTCGATTTCATGCAGGTTCCGAGCGACTACATCATCGGCCCGGGGGACGAATTACAGATCAGGGTTTGGGGCCAAATTGAAGCCAACTTGCGAGTCATCGTGGATCGGTCTGGCCAAATTTACATCCCCCAGGTTGGACAAATATCAGTTGCTGGCATCCACTATGTAGATCTGGAACAACACCTAAAAAGTGAGATTTCGAAGATATTTAAGAACTTCAATGTAACCGCAAGCATCGGCCGGCTTCGATCGATCCAGATAATTGTTGTTGGCAATGCTCGTTATCCCGGCACCTATACGATCAGTTCGCTGAGTACCCTGGTCAATGCGATTTTCGCTTCCGGTGGCCCAACCCCCCAGGGCTCGTTGCGCGATATCCAAGTCCGCCGCGATGGCGCCACCATCACCGATTTCGATTTCTATGACCTTCTTATCAAGGGCGACAAGTCAAAGGATGTCCGTCTGCTGCCCGGCGACGTCCTCTACATTCCTCACGTTGGTCCCCTCGTGGCCATCTCCGGCTCCGTAAACTCACCCGCGATCTACGAGATGAAGGACAACTCGACTCTGAACGATTTGATTGAGATAGCAGGTGACCTGAGCACCGTCGCCGACATCAATAAGATCACAGTCGATCGCTTCGTCGAACACCAGTCGCGCAAGACTCTCGAGTTTCCCTACGATGCCCAGTCCCGCTCTCTGCCACTCCAGGATGGCGATATTGTCCGCGTTTTTTCCATCGTTCCGCGTTTCGAAGATACCGTCACCCTACGCGGCAATGTTGCCAACCCCGGCCGCTATCCCTGGAAGCCGGGCATGCGCATCAGCGATCTGATTCCCGACGCCCAGGCATTGCTTACACGCCGTTACTGGCGCAATCGCGCCGCCATCGTCAATGGCCGCGCTACCGAATATCCGGTTCAGGCGCCACCTCCTCAGACGCAGAGCAACCGCTCCACAGGGAATCAACAACCGTCCAATGGGACCGCGCCCAACAACACCGCAACACCTGGCGTTCCGGACTCAACTCAGAATCCCAATTCCCCGGAGATCTTGCCCGATGCAGCGGGTTCCTCAAATTTGGCGGACGCTATTTACGCGCAGAGTGAACAAAACCTACCGGGCAACGATTCTTCGAACGCCGGCAGTTCTCCCTCCGGGAGTCAACCGGCCACCCAGGCTGCCAGCAGCAATCCCAACAATCCAAACCCAAACACCGTCAGGGACATCGCCGAGGATGTGCGCCGCTATGCTCCCGAGATCAACTGGGATTACGCTATTATCCAGCGCGTCAATCCTATCGATCTCTCCTCGAAGCTTCTGTGGATGAGCCCCCGCAAGGCAATCCTGGAACATGACGAAGCCAGTAACTTGGAATTGCAGCCCGGCGATATCATAACGATATTCTCTCAGCGCGACATCACGGTTCCGCAAACTGAACGCTCTCAGTACGTGATCGTCGAAGGCGAAGTGCGGCGCCCTGGCGTTTATAAACTCGAAACCAATGAAACACTTCGCTCCGTGTTGCAACGCGCCGGCGGCCTGACTCCCAACGCCTATGTCTACGGTTCTCAATTAACTCGCGAAAGCGCGCGAGTCGACCAGCAAAAGAGTCTGGACCAGTTGGCCAACACCATGGAGGTACAAATCCGGCAGTCGGCTGTATCGGTAGCAGCTTCCGCCAGCCCCGGGGAACTACCGCAATTGCTGGCGGCACAACAAGCCATCATTGACCAGCTCCGTAGTACCCGCGCCAGCGGACGCGTTGCACTCCCGGTCAAGCCCAAGGACAACAGCCTCACCGATTTTCCCGATATGGTGATGGAAGACAGCGACCGGCTTACCATTCCTCATACTCCTTCCACCGTCTCGGTGGTGGGAGATGTGTACAATCCCGGATCATTCATTTACGAAGCTCGTAGTACGGCCGGCGCGTATCTCGAAATCGCCGGCAAGGGAAAACCTCAGTCAGACATGCACCACGCCTTCGTGCTGCGCGCAAACGGCGTTGTAGTCGCGGCCAATAATGTTAACGGTCTCTTTACCGGAACAAAATTCGATCGTATCCGAGTGTACCCGGGTGATCAGATCGTTGTTCCTTACAAACTCCCGACTGGAGCCTTCATCCGCGGACTACGCGACTGGACGCAGATTACTTCGCAGCTTGCAATTACTGGCGCAGCATTAGCTATCGTCGCGCCATGATTTATGCGGACCAGCGGTGGATCGGAGATCATGGCATCGGTCGTTTTGCGCGGCAGGTGCTCGCCGATCTCGATTATCGTCCGGTTCCCCTGGCTGGGCATCCCGCCGCGCCGTTGGATGCGTGGCGTCTCTCTCGCTCGCTCAGCGGGCTAACACGCGACGACTTATTCTTCTCGCCTGGATATAATTCGCCGCTTTTCTGTCCCTCACGGTTCATTTTCACCATCCACGACCTCAGTCACATTTACTGTCCGGAGAACAGCAATCCGCTCATTCGGCTGTACTACGCAACGATAATGAAAAGGGCTTGTCAACGCGCCCTCAGCATCCTTACGGTCTCGGAATTTACGCGTATGCAGATTGTCGAGTGGTCGGGCGTGTCGACAGAAAAGGTCCTCAACGTTGGGTGCGGGGTTGATCCTACGTATCAGCCCGCGGAGAATTACTACGGTCTGCAATTTCCCTACCTTTTGTGCGTAAGTAATCGCAAGCGACATAAAAACGAGTTCCGGGTAGTGGAAGCTTTCGCCAGAGCTGACATCCCTACCGGGATGCATCTCGTGTTCACGGGCGGGCCCACAGCGGAGCTTACCGATTGCATTGAACATTTACATATAACCCAACGGGTGTACTTTGCTGGTGTGGTTCGAGAAACAGAGTTGCCTTCGCTTTATCGCGGCGCCGAGGCGCTGGTATTCCCTTCTCTTTATGAGGGGTTTGGGCTCCCGATCCTGGAAGCAATGGGGTGCGGCACGCCCGTGGTCACAGCAAACGTCACTGCCATGCCCGAGGTTGCTGGAGGCGCTGCTCTGCTTGTGGACCCAACTTCGGTGGAGCAGATCGCGAGGGCGATGGAGCAAATTGTGAGCGACACTACATTACGCCAGCAGTTACGACAGAAGGGCCTGACGCGGGCTGCTGAATTTTCATGGGCAAGCACGGCTGCCAGGGTGCGGGAATTGATTAACGGGAGTGTGACGCACCCACCCGATCATGAAAATATCTGTTGAATGCGCTTACCTCCCCATGAAACCGACTTGACAGAGAGTCCAACCATAGGAGAAAAAGGTGTGCCCTGTAGACAAGAGCTGTGCATGAAGATCTCCCGAGGGGCCCTACGCTCCTCAGTTGGCCTTTTACTCACCCTCGGATCATTTGGCTGCGGTTCTTGGCGACTTTACACCACCCTTTCGCGGGTAACGCTTCTACTGCGAACCCGCTCGTAGCGCAGTACAGCACTGAGCATTTTCACTCGGGATTGACTGCCTGGGTTGAGTTCGGAACCGATACTACCTACGGCCGACAGACATCGATCATGACGGATTCAGCGACCATTCCTGGCGAGTTTGATATCAACGCTCCCGTTGCGCCGCCTAACCCGAGCCTTCGCTTCTGAAGTCCAGGAGGTCACACAGACCTCTACCCCGCAGACAGTGTGGAAACTTGACTTCACACCGGCCACCGGGAACGCCTATCGCGCCTATCGCGTTCCCAGCCTCTATCCTGGCGTTACCTGGCCGTACTGAGAAGAAAAAGGCTTGGATCCCCAGTTGTCGTCAGGATGGGCGTTCGCAAGCCGGACGAATTGTTCTGTCCTAGCTTATGCTGGATTTTTGCCCCTGCGCAGTGTTGCATCAAGGTTTCCCGCCATCGTCGGATCGCAGCAGTCTACTGTTGCTGACGACAGTGACAAATAGTTGCGTTATTGTTTTCTACATTTTTTCGGTATACGCACGAAAGGCTCAGAGGAAGCAGACACAAAGATTACAGGCTTTGCAGCCTATCTGCTCCTCTGCCTCATCACTTCGCGCAGGACTCCGATTCCTCGGGATGACAATAGATTAGGAGGGACCAGCGCTACGGCAATAGGCCGAAGACTGCTACTCCGTTGGGTGTGCCTACGAAGACTTTGCCGTTCGCGATCATTGGCGTTATGAATTTGTTGCCGGCGCCGAACTGATCGCGGCCGCCGCTGGCCTGGTTGCTGTTATAGAGCTCGTTCAGATTCGTGGCATCGTAGGCATGCAAGACCGCCGGGGTTGTGTTCTCGACGGCCCACACGATGGCGTTGCTCGTACCATTGGCCGAGATGCTCGGGCTCGCTCCGGGATAAACGAAGCTGGTGGCAGTTTTTGCCGTAGCGCTGGTCGACAGCTTCGCGGTGCCGAAGGTGAAGGCCTCGATGGGGCTTCCCACCGGTCCGTAGTAGACCGTGCTGTTGAAATAGGCCGGCGCTGAGTAAATCCCTCCCGGCAATGCTCCCGCAAATTGCTGGTAAATGTTGCTGTTGTTCGAGCTGAACTTGCCCATGGAGTCGCGATTCACCAGGTAAAGGATCGAGTCTTTTCCAGCGCCGACGGCCAGATGCACAGTCTGACCCGAGCTGTTGAGCAGATCGGGCAACACAATCACCCCGCCGGAACCGAGGTCAGTGTCGCTGCCGTTTTCCGATGCCTGGTTATCCATCTCGAAGTAGTCCGCCACGGGCAGGCCCTTCGACGAAGTGGAAAGCTTCATGAATGCGTTGCCGTAGTCGCCCTCGCTGGGAAACCCGCTGGGATTCAATGTAGAGTCGAAGGTGCCGTTGGCATCGAGAAAATAGATGTTGCCCGAAGGGTCGGCGGCTAGCCCTGCTCCAGACATCCAAATGGCTCCTTCGTTACCATTGGGCGTCACATTCAGCACGCTCGCCTGGGCCAGGGTGGATTCGCTGTAACCCATGATCCATCCAGTGTAAGGGCGGACGTCGTAATGCGACGCCCAGCCCATATAGATGACTCCATTCAGCAACAGCAGCGCGGCGCGCTCGCGGTACTGCGAAGGATCGAAGACCACACTTGTGCCGTTGCTGTTGTCGCCGGTTCCCGGATAGGTCGCCTGAATATCGACAGGTCCGCCGAACAGTTCTGTTCCCAGCGCGAGATCGAGTGCGTGCACGCGCTGGTAGTAAGTCGTCGCACCGTTTTGCGTTAGGGCCGACGAAGCCACCACATAAACCGCACCCTCCGGACCACTGGTGCGGTCAATCACCGGCGTGGCGTTCACCCCGATCCATGGATTTGTTGGGTAGGGTGGATCGGGTGAGGCGGTCTCGCCGGTCTTCAACACGGACGCATGCCAGATTGTCGCGCCCGAGTCCGCGTCGAAGGCATAGACTGAATCGTTCTCCGTGGCGGCGATCAACAGATTATGCTTGCCATTACCCGGAACTGTAACATTCGAGGTATAGAGCGGTTCGGCGTCAACCAGTCCGTCTACCGGGTAAAAACCGAGTTTGCCGAACTTCGCGGAAGTAACATTGCTGAGGGTCAATGTGGTTTCTGTGAGGTTCTGTCCGGTACGAGCGACGTCGTTATGATAGGTCAGTACATCGGTAGCGGCGGGCACATTCACCGACAGAGTGGCTGCGTTGCTGGTTACGCTTCCTCCGGAGTTGCTGACTACAACGCTGTACCTCGAGCCGTTATCGAAAGTGGAGGCTGGCGGTATCGTGTAGCTCGCAAAGGTCGCGCCGACAATCGCCGTAGTTCCCTTCACCCACTGGTAATTCAAACGACCGGAGCCCATCGCCGTTACCGAGAACGTAGCCGTCTGGCCTGCCACGACGCTCTGGTTCGAAGGTTGGGTCGCAATTGTGGGAGGTGTCCCTCCGCACGCTGTCAGAATTAAACTAAATGTAAGAAGACACCATCGGTTGGGTAGTTCTTGCAATCAAATCCCCCGTGCTTGTTCGCCCCTGTAGCCGCATACACACAAAAAGCGGTCTACTATACCAGATGGCTTTTCATTTTGGAAGACGGTAACTGGTAATCACCCGGGAACTCTCGAAGACAATCCTTTCGCGATGAGCTTGGCTTTGTTTTGTATCCCCGCCGTGTGAAATCAGCCATCACGCTCAAGCGGTTGCCTCGAATTTTTTTGCGGATGAATGATCGACATGGCTTTGCGAATCCGTGTGTAGAAGGGGCTGGTTTTGTGATAAACCGGACACCGACAGAAAGCCATGGCCACTACAGGCTTTCGGAGCACGAAACTATGAACAGAGACCCTGGGAACATCGCGCGGCAAGGAATGAACAAGCTTGGATTCATGAAAAGGCCTTCCATCGTGTCTCTGCTTTGTGTCGCGGCGGCAATCGCTTCGCCGGCGCAGACTTTTACCACGCTGCACAACTTCGACGGAACTGACGGCGCAGATCCCGATGGGCTGGTGCAAGGCACGGACGGAAACTTCTATGGGACAACCGGAAATGGCGGGGCCATCAACCCCTGTTTTCCTAACGGCGGCGGTCCTGGATGTGGCACGGTCTTTCAGATCACCCCCAGAGGTGTGCTGACCACCCTGCACAGTTTCGACGGGACTGATGGTTACGCCCCTAACGGGCTGGTCCAAGGTTCTGATGGGAAATTCTACGGAACAACCGCTACCTCAATCTACTCAATCGTTCCTGGCGGCACGCCCGTCTTACTTACTTCCGTGAGTGGGCCTCAAGGTCCGCTAGTGCAAGGCACCGACGGGAACTTTTATGGGACAACAGCTGGTGGGTTTGGCAGCAGCTGTCCCGGTGATTGTGGCACGGTGTTCAAAATCACTCCGGCGGGTACGCTGACTACTCTCTACACTTTCGACGGAACGGGGGGAATCGGCCCTAACGGTGGGCTGGTGCAAGGCACCGACGGAAACTTCTACGGGACGACTGCCTTAGGGGGAGCCCTTGGGTGCGGCCCCAGCGACCCACAGGGTGACTGTGGCACGATCTTCAAAAATCACCCCACAGGGCACGCTCACCTCACTCTACAGCTTCTGCATGCAACATGGGGGCTGTCCTGACGGGTTTCATCCCAGTAGGCTGGTGCAAGGCACGGACGGGAATTTTTACGGGACCACAGCCTATGGGGCGAATCTTGTGGCGTGCGACACGCTCGCTTATCCTGTCTACTTTTCCTGTGGCACGGTTTTCAAAATCACGCCAGGGGGCACGCTGACCACACTGCATCCTTTCGACTCTACTGACGGGGGCTGGCCCCTCGGCGGAGTGATACAAGGCAGCGACGGAAACTTCTACGGGACAACGGTGGGTGGGGGAGCCAACGGATACGGGACGCTTTTCAGAATCGCGCCGGCGGGGACTTTGATCACACTTTACAGCTTCCCCAGCACCGGTGCCTCCGGTGCCTGGCCTAACGGACTGTTCCAGGCTCCGAACGGAACCTTCTACGGGACAGCCGCAGACGGCGGTACCGGCAACGATGGCACGGTTTTCAGCTTCGCGATAGGGCTTGGTGGAATCACCGCCTCCACCACGAGTCTGAGCCTGTCGCCTGCGAACGTCGCCGTAGGCTCGGCCGGCCCCGTGGTAATGACTGCGACGGTCGCCCCCACCTCGGGGAGCGGGGCTCCCAAGGGCGTGGTCGCGTTCTTGAATGGATCGAATGAAGTGGGATCTTTGAACTTGAGCAGCGGGGCGGCCACCTTCGACTACAACCCCAGCAGTCTGGCCTTGAACACTTATCCAATCACCGCCATCTATAGCGGAGACGGCACGTTTGTCACCTCGACCTCGCCCGCGCAAACGCTCACGATCAATTCCTTGCCAACGGCGGCAACGCCAACATTTTCACCCGGATCTGGTACCTATGGTTCCGCGCAAACGGTGACTATTACCGACGCGACGGCTGGAGCCACGATTTATTACACCAACGACGGGACGACACCAACGACGGGCTCTGCCGTCTACAACGGGCCGATCACGGTCAGTTCCACGGAGACGCTCCAGGCGATCGCTGAAGCCAGCAGTTATAACAATAGCGCCGTCGCGAGCGCGACCTACACCATCAGCCTGAGCCCCGACTACCAACTGTCGGTCACACCGTCCACTCTGACTATAGTTGCTGGGCAGAGCGGGACCGCGACTTTCACCGTTACGCCATTAAACGGATTCAACTCACAGGTGAGCTTTACCTGTAGCGGGCTGCCTTCAGAAGCCACGTGCAGCTTTAAGCCTTCGTCCGTCACACCCAGCGGCGGTAATCCGACTTCAAGCACCGTAACCATCACTACGACTGCGGCGAGTGCAGCGTTGCGGGACCCGGGGTCATCTTCGCGCCACCTCAACTATGCTCTGCTTCTTCCCTTAGGGATAGTCTTCGGGACCGCCGTTTGGCTTAAACCAGCGCTTCTCCGGTCGCGTGTATACAGCATGTGTGCCCTTGTGCTATTGGCGGTGGGTCTAGCTTCGTGTGGTAGCAGTAGTAAGCCGTCAAAATCGGGCACCCCACCCGGATCAAGCAGAATTACACTGATGGCTTCGACGAGTGGCACTGGTGCAACCAGCCACACCGCGGCCCTGACAATTACCATCACGCAATAGTCCGCGATCGTAATCGCCAACACATGGGCATCCGTTTCAAGACGATTGATTGACGGCTTCGACAAACGGCACTGGTACAATCAACTAAGCCGCTGCCCTGACGATCACCATCACGCGATAATGCTCAATCTTAATCACCAACAGTTAGGCATTCACTTGTAACGCGATCGCTGTGAACCACACTTTGCAGGTTGCTAGCTTAGTACTCAAGAACGTAAATACAGTGACGTATAATGTTATAGAACTTAACGCTGGAATGCGTCTAGACTGGTCCTCAGGAGAGGACTGCCTTGCCGCGTTCTAGCCCATTTCGCATCGTGCTCACATCCATAGAGCAAGAAAAACTGCAAACACGAGCCCGAAAATATACGTCACCGTATAGAGACGTTATTCGAGCTAGGATCGTTCTTTTAGCGGCGCAGGGATTGTCCAACGATGTCATCGCGACGCGCTTGGATACACCCCGGCAGATCGTGAGCAAGTGGCGCAAACGATTTGCCTTGGCGCGTCTGCCCGGTCTGGAGGAGCAACCTCGGGGCGGGCGTCCCGCCCTGTTTTCCCCCCCAGCGTCGTCGTTCAGGTAAAGGCCCTCGCCTGTGAGCTTCCTCATCGTCTGGGACTCCCACTCTCGCGACTCTCCATCGCCGATATCCAACAGGAGGTAGTGGCGCAAGGCTTGGTGGCTGAGATCAGCGGCACTACCCTGTGGCGCTGGCTGAATGCCGATGCCCTTCGGCCTTGGCAGCATCGCAGTTGGATCTTTCCCCGCGACCCAGATTTCGCAGTCAAAGCGGGACGCATCCTGGACCTCTATGAACGCCTGTGGGAGGGAGCCACTCTGCTCCCTACCGACTTTGTCCTTTCCGCCGACGAAAAAACCAGCGTGCAAGCTCGCCGGCGCAAGCAACCCACTTTACCCGTGGCTTCCGGCTGCCCCATGCGCGTAGAGCATGAGTACTTCCGAGAAGGCGCTTGGACCTATCTAGCGGCCTGGAATGTCCATCGCGCCAAACTCTTCGGTCGCTGTGAGAAAAAAAGCGGCATCGCCCCCACCGACCGCCTCATGACTGAGGTCATGACCCAAGAGCCTTACCAGTCTGCCCATCGCGTCTTTTGGATCATGGACAACTGCTCGGCCCACCGCGGGCAGAAGGCCGCACAGCGCATTCGCTCGCGATGGCCCAATGCCATCCTGGTGCCTACCCCCATCCACGCCAGTTGGCTCAACCAAATCGAAATCTAGTTCTCCATCGTTCAGAGAAAGGTGCTTACTCCCAATGACTTCCCATCCCTGACCCAGCTCGAGCAGCGGCTATTGGACTTCCAAAAGCATTATCAGCAAACCCCTTCTCCGTTTTCAGTGGACCTTTACACGCAAGGATCTCAACACCCTATTGACCAAGCTTTCCACAAAAGCTCTCGCTGCTGCGGCCTGAGACCATTAACCACATACGTCACCGTAATTCCGAACTAGAGTACTTAGTTAGTCGCCGTGATTGGGTGCAAATCTCCCGGCGTTGTTCCGGACGAAGGTGCGGAACTACGAACCGGTTCCATCACACCCTATCCATACGCTAAGAGCACCAAGATCACCGGCCGACCGCTCGATTTCGCAGCACCAGTGGAAGCGACCAACAAACTGCTCCGCTATGAGGCTCACCTGGACCGGCAACTTTATCGCGCGATGGACCAGTTGGAGCGCCTGCAACGGCAGCGCAGAGGCGAGAAAGTGCCGCCTCCTCTGAACATCAATTTGGGTAGGAGGAACTAGTCTTTTTGCGAAACAAAGCCAAGAAGTGCGTTGTTGTCAATTGCAGTGACCGGAGAGTGGTTAACGCAAAAGCTGCTTGGTAAGTTGCTCCACTTTCGCGACCAATTGCGGCAATCCCGTAGCCACACTCTTCGATAATTCTTCACCGTGTTCGAAGGATTGACCGGTGAGACTTAGGCAGAAGGCTTGTGGGGGGGCGCCATAGAGCTGGCGGGCTAGGCCGAGAAGTTCGGCGGGAGAGAGTTGATGGGTGAACTGTGGGTTTGCGGGTGGCGGTGTGACGGGGCGGCAACAAACGTCGCCGGGTTCGCCGTCGCAACTGGCATCCACAAAAATCACGGCGTCGGCATGGCTGACGGATTCTGCCACTTCCGGCAAGAGCTGAAGCAACTGCAGAACTTCTACTTCGAGTGATGCCAATTTTCGGGATAACTCCTCGGCCACGGCCCAGCCCACGCCGTCGTCGCTGCGCAACGGGTTGCCGTAGGCGATAATGAGCACTCGAGGCATTTTTGTTGGCGCCCGGTCTGCCTTACCCCGTCCGCTCAACCTGGTCCAATAATTCGCCGCTGGGGCTGAGCAGTTCAACGCGTAGCGCCATCTGGCCCAGCGCATGAGTGGAGCAGCTCAGGCAGGGATCGTAGGTGCGAATCACCGCCTCTACGCGGTTCAGCATTCCGGCGGTTAGGTGATTGCCGCGGACGAAATGCTTGGCCACCTGCAGAACGCTGCGGTTCATTGCCAGATTGTTGTGCCCGGTAGCGATAACCAAATTGCACCAGCGTATCAGGCCCTGCTCGTCAATTTTATAATGGTGGAAGAGGGTTCCGCGGGGAGCTTCGCAGGAGCCGACTCCTTCGAGTGCATTGGGCCGCGCCACCGCGCGCACCCGCTGGGAAAGAATTTCCGAATCGTTCAGCAACTGCTCCATGCGTTCCACGCAATACAGCATCTCGACCAGCCGGGCGTGGTGATAGTGGAACGAACTCAGCACGGCGGTGCGCTGCAGCTCGTGGAACTCGGCGAGTTCCTGATCGGCGCGCGGTGTGCCGCAGCGGTCGGCAACATTCAACCGGGCCAGTGGCCCTACGCGATAAATGCCATCGGGAAATCCCACCGGCTTGTAGTAGGTCGATTTCAGGTAACTCCAGGGCTCAACCTTCTCGCCGATGTAGTCGAAATAACGCGTGGGATCGAGAGCATCGGCCACGACCTTGCCGGCGGCATCGATGATGCGAATCTTTCCGTCGTAGAAGGTGAGGCCATTGTCCTGCTTGACGATGGCCATGAACATGGTGGGAAAATTGCCGAAGCTGGCGATTTCCTCACGGAAATTTTCCATGATTCCCTTGAACCATTCGAGAGTGCGCTCGACGATGCGCAGCGCATCCGGAATCGCAAAGAGGATGGCATCGCGGTTCGCATCCGTCAGCGGCTCACTCACGCCGCCGGGAACGATCCATGCGGGATGGATGCGCTTCCCTCCCAGGCGCTCAATAATTTCCTGCCCGAATTGGCGCAGGCGAATTCCGTCGCGCGCTAGCTCAAGATTCGCCTCGGCCACGCCAAACAAATTGCTCTTGGCGGGATCGGCATCCATGCCCAGCAACAGGTCCGGAGAGGAGAGATGAAACAGGCTCAGGGCGTGGGACTGCACGACCTGGGCCAGCCCGAAGATGCGGCGAAGCTTATCCGCGGTCGGAGGGATTTTTACGGCTAACAGCGCATCGCAAGCTTTGGCCGATGCGATGAGGTGGCTGACCGGGCAAATTCCGCAGATGCGGGCCATCAGCGATGGCATTTCGTAGAAGGGACGGCCTTCGCAGAATTTCTCAAAGCCGCGGAACTGGGTGACGTGAAAGCGCGCCTCCTCGACCGCCCCGTCTTCATTGAGATGCAACGTGATTTTGGAATGACCCTCGATTCGGGTCACCGGGTCGATGATAATCGTCTTGCCCTGCTTCACAGCTTCACCCACGATCTTAAACTGATGACGATCCTTGCCACCGGTTACGCTCCAAAGCGCGTTTTCAAGCTCACGTCGGGCTGCCGGCCGTCCAGCAACTCCGTGAGTACGTAAAAAATTGTGTCGGCCGACGGGGGACAACCGGGAACAAACACATCGACCGTGACGATCTCATGAACCGGCCGCGAGTATGGCAGCAACGCCGGCACAATTTGGTTTGGAATGCCCGGATCGAAGGTGACGTTCTCCCGGTAGGCCCGGTCACAGATCGCCTTCACGCCAAAGGAATTTCTCATTCCTGGAACGTTGGCGGTGACGGCGCAATCGCCGAGGGAAACCAGTGTGGTTGTCCGCTGGCGCACGATCTTGATTTTGTGCAGATCCTCTTCACTGCTGACCGCTCCCTCCACCAGAGTGAGGTCGACGTTCTGGGGAAATTCTTTCGCATCCACCAGCGGGCTGTAAACCAGATCGACCAGGGCGGCCAGGGCGAGCAGACGCTCATCCATGTCCAGGAACGACATATGACAGCCGGAACAGCCGTCCAACCAAACCGTTGCCAGGCGCTTCTTATCCATTCCAACCACTCATTCGTTTTCTTCCCGCATCAGTGTGAGATAAGGCAGAAACTGGCGGCGCTTGAGCATCTCGGCCACCGAGCGGCCCTTCTCAAACAACGCACCCGTGGGACAGACGTGCACGCACTTTCCGCAACTGGTGCAGGTCTCCGATGAGCCCCAGGGTTCGTTCAAATCGGTAATCACTTTGGCGTCGATGCCCCGGCCCATCACATCCCAGGTATGCGCGCCCTCGATTTCGTTGCACACCCGCACACAGCGCGTGCACAGAATGCAACGGTTATGATCGATGACGAAGCGGTCGTGCGAGGCATCGACCTCCATTTTCGGATAGCGGTAGGGAAAGTGAACGTGCGTGATCTCCAGTTTTTGCGCCAGCCTCTGCATTTCACAGTGGCCGTTCGAAACGCAGACCGAGCAAATGTGATTGCGCTCGGAGAAAAGCAGCTCCAAGATCATCTTGCGGTATTTTTGCAGGCGCTCGGAGTTGGTGGTCACCTCCATGCCTTCTTCGACCGAGGTCACGCAGGCCGGGAGCAAGCGGTTCTGTCCTTTCACTTCCACTAGACACATGCGGCAAGCGCCTACATCCGAGAGCCCATCCATCTCGCACAGGCGCGGCAGAAAAATTCCGTTCTGGCGGGCCACATCCAGAATGGTTTCGTCCTGGCGGCCGCTCAGGTCCTGGCCATCGATTTTCAGCGTCTTAACGCTCGCGGTCGAACTCATTCCTGCTCCCCGTTCTGCTGCTGGCCGCAGACCCCGGCCGGACATTTGTGGTCCTCGATATGGGCGCGATATTCCTCGCCAAACGAACGCAACGTACTCACCACCGGGTTAGGCGCCGACTGTCCCAGGCCGCACAAGCTGGTGTGCTTCAGCAGGTCGCAGAGCTCTTCCAGCATGGTCATATCCTGCGGGGTGGCGCTCATGGTGCTGATGGAGGTAAGGATGCGGTGCATCTGGTAGGTACCGACCCGGCAAGGGATGCACTTTCCACAGGATTCGGTCATGCAGAAATCCATGAAGTATTTGGCGACATCCACCATGCAGGAACTCTCGTCCATGACGATCATTCCGCCGGAGCCCATAATCGAGCCGGCGCGCATCAGCGACTCGTAATCCACCGGCATGTCGAGACAGGATTCGGGCAGGCAGCCGCCGGAGGGGCCGCCCGTCTGCACGGCCTTGAATTTGCGTCCCCGGGGAACGCCGCCGCCGATTTCAAAGACCATCTCGCGCAGGCTGATCCCCATGGGAACTTCCACCAGACCGGTATTCTGCACACTTCCGGCCAACGCGAATACTTTGGTTCCTTTGCTCTTTTCTGTGCCGATCTGGGCGTACCAATCTCCGCCGTTGCGAACGATGGGAGCGATATTGGCGTAGGTTTCCACGTTGTTGATGAGCGTGGGCTGGCCGAACAAGCCCTCCATGGCGGGATAAGGAGGGCGCGGGCGGGGAGTTCCACGCTTGCCTTCCACCGATGCGATCAGCGCCGTTTCTTCCCCGCAGACGAATGCGCCGGCGCCCAGCCGAAGGTCGAGGCGCAAACTGAAGCGCGTGCCACAGATGTTTGCCCCCAGCAAACCGGCGCGTTCTGCTTGCCGAATCGCATTCCGCAACCGTTTGATGGCGAGCGGATATTCGGCGCGCACATAGATATATCCCTCAGACGCGCCCACGGCGTAGGCCGCGATGAGCATGCCTTCGAGGACGCGGTGCGGATCGCTCTCCAGCACGCTGCGATCCATGAAGGCGCCGGGATCGCCTTCGTCGGCGTTGCAGATGACATACTTCTGCGTGCCCACGGATTTTGATACCGTGCTCCACTTCAGTCCGGTGGGATAGCCCGCGCCGCCCCGGCCGCGCAAGCCGCTCTTGGTCACTTGCTCGGTGACTTCGCGCGGGGACATTTCTGTAACAGCTTTGATCAGCGCTGTATAACCTTCGGCCGCAATGTAGTCCTCGATCCGCTCAGGATCGATGACTCCGCAGTTCTCCAGGACAATTTTTTTCTGGCGCTGAAAGAAGGGAACATTCGTGGGACAAACCAGGTTAGCTACTGCCGGTCCCTCCAGGCTGTCGAGAACTGCCGCGGCGTCACTGGCCGCCACATGCTGGTAGAGGACTCCGCTGCTGGTTGAAACGAGCGGACCTTCCGCGCACAGTCCCATGCAACCGACACCCTTCACCCGACAGCTTTGTTTGGCTCCACGCCGCTCGACTTCCTGATCCAGCGCGTCCTTCACGCTCTGACTCTGGCAGGAGATGCAGCCGGCGGCGAGACAGACCCGCACTTGTTGCGGGAACTGGCTTTGCGCTGCGCGTTCGGTTTCGGCGATCTGGTCGAGTTCCTCAGGAGTCATGTTTTTTCACAGTTATGGACGCGTCCATTGCCTCAGTCGCTGCTGCAGGCCGGGCACACTCACTTTTCCGGCAACTTCCTGGTCATACACCACGGCCGGCGCCAACCCGCAAGAGCCCAGGCAGCGCGCCGTCAAAAGGGAAACCTTCTTGTCGGAGGTGGTCTCGCCGGCAACGACGCCTAAGTCATGCTCGACAGCGTGCAGCAATTGCGGTGCGCCCTTGATGTAGCAAGCCGTTCCCATGCAAATCACGCAGGTGTGTTCGCCGGCTGGCTTGAGGGTAAAGAAATGGTAAAAGGTGGCCACGCCGTAGGCCCGGCTTAAGGGAACGCGCAAGGACATGGCGACATAGCGCAGGGCGGGGATGTCTAAATAGCCGAACGCTTCCTGCACGGTGTGCAGGGTTTCAATCAGGCCACGCGACTGCTGACCCTGGCGGCGCATGGTTGCATCCACCAGTTTCCAGCGTTTGTCCTGATTGGGGGGCGCTGGCTTCGATACATATGAGGGCATACGTGCTTTCCAAGCTCCGGCAGATAGGCCAGCGAATCGCTGGTATGAAGTGGTGCGAAAGACATAATTATTTATCGGTACCTTTTATCTTAGTCCTACCCGCAGGCGATTGGTTCGATTATTTTTTCGGGTTGACGGAATGGATGCGGGGACAGTTCCGAATCGGGGCTGGTTTTCTTAGCTTCGCCCAAGGACCCGCAATGGACTATCGTCCTCGCTATTCTTCTTTCTTCTCTGGCTCTCGCGGCATCGCCTTTTCGATCGGCTTACGTGGGAGCATCTGGTCCCGCGTGGCGGCGTCGTAAACAAAACCTGCGACAATCACCGCCATCTGTTTCAAATCGTCCGGCTGCAGGCGGTCATACACGTCCATGTTGGAATGGTGCGTGCGCGTTTCATATTCGATGGGATCCTGAATGAACTGAAATCCGGGAATGCCGACTGCATCGAATGACAGATGATCGGTCCCACCGGTGTTGCGCATGGTGAGTGTGGTCATGCCCAGATCTTTGAAGGGTTTCATCCAGGCGTCGAAGATGGGAGCGACCGCTTCGTTCTCCTGAAGATACACGCCGCGAATTTTGCCGGTACCGTTGTCGACGTTGAAATAGGCGGAGATTTTCGCTTGCTCGGGTTTCACTGTAACCTCTCCAGCCTCGCGGCGCAGGAGAGTGGGCATGCCTTTCATCGAGGGATCGTCCATGGGCGGGCGGGAGCCGAAATGATTCTGAACATAACCTTGCGAGCCGAGAAGCCCTTGTTCTTCGCCGCTCCAGAGGCCGATGCGGATGGTGCGGCGCGGCTGGATGTTGAGCGCTTTCAGGATGCGGACGGCCTCCATCATGACGATGCTTCCGGCGCCGTTGTCGGTGGCTCCCGTCCCCGCGTGCCAGGAATCGAGGTGCGCGCCCAGCATTACCAGTTCATCTTTCTTGTCGGTGCCGGGAATCTCGGCAATGGTGTCGTACTGCATGGGATCGTCGTCGTAAAAAGTGTTGGCGACGTTCAGTTCGAGAGAGACGTCTTTCTTTTGCTCGAGGAGGCGCGCGACGCGGGTCCAGTGCTCGAGCGCCATGGTGAGCTGAGGGACGGTCGTCGTCTCGCCGGTTTTGTAGGATCCGCCTGACTGCACAAACACGGTTCCGCCGCCGGAGGTTTGGCGGCTGTGGTCGATGACGGCCAGTACTTTCTCATCGGCGAAGAATTGGTTCAGGTCTTTGATAAATTGCTGGCGCTTCACAAAATCGGCATAGCGAAAAGGGGGATGATCGCCCGGGATCTGGTAATCGGACTGCTTCGCCAGATCATCATCACTGAGACGTTTATAGGGAGGTTCGGTGATAGGTTTCACTTCGACGTCAGGCCCCAGGATCACAATCATCCCAGCCAGCTTGCCCTTGTATTTGTCGAAATCCTTCTTGTCGTCGATGATCGCGCGAATGCATTTGCCCTGTACGACTCCGTTCGTGCCCGGAGTCCAGGCCTTGGGATAGGCGAGCAGCGTGGCTACATCGGGCGAGGTCATGCGCACGTTGACGTATTGGTTGGCCCAGCCGCGGCCGAACGGCCCCCAGGGTTCGAGATGAGCGTTCGAGAGGCCCATGGCGGTGAGTTGCTCGCGCGTCCACTCGTTCGCGCGCTTCATGTTGGGCGAGCCGGTGAGGCGCTGGCCGATGGAGTCCATCAATCCGCTGGCGTAGTCCATGATTTTGGAATTGTGAAAGCCTTCGTAGCGGATGCGGCCGGTGGTCTCGAGATCGAGTTTTTCCTGGGACCAGGAAGTCGCAACCGACGCCATCACAAACAGAAGGCACACCAGACGCGCGAACTTCTTCATGAAGAGCTCCTGAGGGAAAGATCAGACGGGCGATTATACAGGGGACATTTCGCGAGCGGCGCGGAGTGGTTTGTAAAGTCATTTCAGGAACGCAGAACGGGATCGCTATTCCTTCTTGGCAGGATCGGCTTGCGGCACGGCCGACTCGGTCTTGTCGGGCCGCTCTGTGTTCTGGCTGTCCCTGAGGCCTCAGGTCCTAGGTCTCAGGTCGAGTTGGAATCAATTGGTCGAAATCGTGAAGTTGACGGTGATCTTGGCCTCGGTCTCGACTGCATCGCGGCCTTGCAGGTGCGGTTTGAAATGCCATTGACGGACAGCGTCTTCGGCCGCGGAAGCCAGGATGTGCGGGCCGCTGACTACGCTCAGATTCTGGATGATTCCATCTCTCCCAATCAGCGCCTTCAGAATCACCGAGCCTTGCACCTTCATCTGCCGCGCCAGCAGCGGATAAGAGGGCTTCACTGAACTGGTCACAATCGCGGAGGTACCGGCGGACATCTGCACGCGCTCCTCGGCGTTGCTGGTGACATTGGCTGCGGTCTGGGTTTCGGCGGCTTCCGGGGCGGGTTGAGCGGGAATGCCTGGCTGCAAATCTACGCGCAGGGAATTACTGCCGGGCCGGATTACGCGATGGGTATCGCCGGCCACAACTTCCACTTCGAGCGGAGGCAGGACCGTCCGACTCACAACGGGCGAGGGAGGTTCCGTATCTTGATCGGTTGTGGGTTTGGCGACTTCCGCTTTCGTTGCGGCGTGGAGCTCTTTGTGGTGGATCTTTGCGGGTGCGGTTAACGGCGCGGCGACGATGGGTTCTCGTGCCGGGGCTGCGTTGGCGACCGGTGAAGTTTCGATCGGCTGATCCGCTTCCGCGTCCGGAGAATCGGGGAACCAAAAATCGCGATCGTGCCACAACACGATGCTCAAAGCCACCAGCAGCAAACACAGGGAACCCAGCATAAGCTCCCGTTGTCTGTGATCCTCCACGACAACCTTTGGCGGTTGTGGCATCAGGGTGACATCAGTTTTCGGCGTGACGGTCTTGGGCACGATAGTCCGCAGAATCGACATGTTGGAACCAAGGCTTTCGCATGTTGGCCGCCGGTTCAGAACCACGGAACCAGGGCCGGTCTCGGGGAGGTTACTCCCGCTAGTATGCCTCGAAATTGTCCTAAAGGCTAGCAAAAGCTGCGGTCCAAAGGACTAATACGCGCTATGATTCTCGGACAGGTGGGGGGGCCGTAACTTTCAGTCGGTCTCGTGAATCCCATGGCTACACAGTGAGATACGGGTGAAGGCCCTTTCATGGAGAGCAGCGATCGCAAAATGAACGAGAAACAGTTCCGGCAGGTCAGCCGCCGGGAATTGCTCAAATTGACCCCCGTGCTGGCGCTTGGCGCCTTCGCCGTCCCGCAGTGGCAGGAGGGGTTACTGAAGAAAGGGCTGGGGTTCAGCGACTGGGCCTCGGCCCGGCTGTTTCGCCCCGGCCACATGGCGACCACCTTCTCCAACGCCGACCTGACGCCCCCTCCCAAGTTTCCGATCAATGGCTATGACGTGGATGATCCGGGAGTAGATCTCGAGAACTGGACACTCACGGTGAGCGGGGCGGTGCAGAAGCCTGGAGAGTACAAATTATCTCAGGTGCAGGCGCTGCCGAGGGTGCGGCAGAATACTCGGCACGTTTGCGTGGAAGGCTGGGACGTGATTGGACGCTTCGGCGGGGCTCAGCTTTCCGACTTCCTGCAGCTTGTGGGTGCTGACCCCACAGCGCGCTTCATCACGGTGAATTGTGCCGATGACTATTACGAATCGCTCGACATGGCGACCGCTCTGCATCCTCAGACTCTGCTTTGCTATGAGATGTACGAACAGCCGCTCACGCGGGAGCATGGAGCTCCGCTGCGTTTGCAGATTCCCACCAAGGTCGGCTACAAGCAGGCCAAGTATTTAACAGAATTGAAAGTCGCACATGTGCTGGATCGGGTCGGCTATTGGGAAGACCAAGGGTATTCGTGGTTCTACGGATTGTGAAAATTTTTGATCACGCCGGCACAATTCGGCAAGCTCGGGCTTTGCCGGCTTCACGCATGCGTTGGAGGTCAAATGAGCGGTAGCGTCATCGAAATTATTCAGGCAAAGGGTAAGGACGACGAGCCTATCGTAACCGGTCGTGCAGTTTACGAGCATCCTTTTATTGTGCGTCTCTGCCATTGGATCAATACCGTCGCGTTATTTGTGATGGTGGGAAGCGGTCTGCAGATTTTCCGGGCCTTCCCCAGCTTCGGCGCGAAGATTCCGCAGAAAGACTTGCTGCATTGGCCGAAGGCGTTTGCTATCGGCGGATGGCTGGGCGGAGCGTTGCAGTGGCACCTCACGTTCATGTGGATCTACATGGGAACCGGCGTTTTGTATCTGGGTTACCAGCTGTTCAGCGGCAACTACCGCCAGGTTTTGTTCACGCCTCGTGATGTTCCCGGGGTGTGGCCCATGGTAAAGCACTATTTCTTTTTCGGTTCCAAGCCGCCGGTGCGCGAGGCTTACAACCCGTTGCAGAAACACGCGTACACGACGGTGATGGGGCTGGGAGTTCTTTCCGTGCTTACCGGTTTCGTGGTGTGGAAGCCGATTCAGTTCTCGTGGCTGGCCTGGATGATGGGAGGCTTTCACTACGCCCGCATCTGGCACTTCGCGGTGATGTGGGCGATTTTGTTTTTTGTGCTGGGTCATCTCGTGATGGTGATCCTGCATGGCTGGAACAACTTCTTATCGATGCTGACGGGGTGGAAAAAAGATCCGGAATACTGAGGGGAAGTTGTTGGTATTAGGTCTTAGGGGTTAGGAAAACCCAAGAGCTGACACCTAAGACCTGAGGCCGAAGACCCGCGCGTGAGGATTGCGAGCCAGATGTCCGAACCAGAAATTGCGTTGCACAATCCGGCGCAGACGGGCTTGCGCGAGCGCGATCTCATTCTAAGCGTACAGCGTGGCCAACATGAATTGTTCTACGAGTTGGTCCGGCCCTACGAACGGCGAGTGTATGCCGCAGCTCTGGCCATCCTGCGCAACGAGCACGATGCCGAGGACGCGGCCCAGGAGGCGATGCTGAAGGCGTTTGCGAATATCGGGCAATTCCGCGCCGAGGCTCGCTTTAGCACCTGGCTGATCCAGATCACGGTGAATGAGGCTCTGATGCGCCGACGAAGGGAGCGAACTGTGCCCATGGAAGGCATCGATGATCGCCGCGACGAGGAAAGCGAGTACGCGCCCCGGGATTTTGCCGACTGGCGCGAGATTCCGTCGGAAGCGCTGGAGCGCAAGGAAGTACGCCAGCGGCTGGCCGAGGCCCTGAGCACGCTCGACCGAAAGTATCGTGAGGTTTTCGTGCTGCGCGACATGGAGCACCTGAACATTCAGGAGACAGCGGAGGCACTGGGTATCACGGTTGCTTCGGTGAAGACGCGGCTGTTGCGGGCGCGGCTGATGTTGCGCGATCTGCTGGCCGCCGGATGGGAGCAGGGCTGGTTCAGTCGGCTGCCATTCGAGAAGGGGAACAAGCCATGGTAGTGAATTGCGAACAGGTCTGGCGCGAGATTTCGAATTACGTGGATGGGGAGGTGGACGCGGCGCTGCGGGGTTCGATGGACGAACATTTCCGGACGTGCAAGCGCTGCGCATCAGTGTTGGCCGGGACGAGGAACGTGGCCCAGTTGTATGGCGATGAGCGCATGCTGGAGGTGCCGGCGGGATTCAGCCGTCGATTAGAGAAGCGGCTGGCGAAGAGTGCGGTGACGGGAAGAGGATGGTCGAGTTTGGCGGCATGGCTGATTCCAGTAGCGGCGATCGCTTTGTTCACGGGAGCACTGGCGTTGGTGGATCAGCTTACGTTCAAGCACCCGGCGAAGTCGATCCTAGCGGAGCCGGGGCATGACATTCCTCCGGACATGCTGGTCGTGGTCTCGGATGGATCAAAAGTTTTTCACGTGGCGGGATGTCCTTTTATCCATGACAAGGCTACGGAGCGAACTATTACTGCGAAGCAAGCGATGCGGGCTGGGTATGTTCCCTGCTCCCGGTGCCTGCGGCAATATCTGAAGACCGGGCTAACGGGGCAGGGGCCGGATGATGACAACGCCGAGGCAGAAGACGGGCAGGAGGAAGTCCTCAGCACGCCGGGACATTAGAGAAACCAAGGGCGCGGACCCGATGGCCCGCGCTTCTGCGTCCCGGACGGCTAAGGAAACTCAAAGGGACTCTTTGGCCGGCTTATCGGACCCAGATCGGACCCGGATTGTCTGATCCAAAATGAATCCGCCACTAGGGTCGAGACTGGATGTCGAGGAGTGTGAGAGCAAGATCAAAAGGCCGTAATGAAAGCGATCGACGCTTCGTCGGGACTGTCTTGCTCTTTAGAAGCGATACGTAAAGCCGACATTCATGAACTGCTGGCCCCCGACCTGGACGCCATTAAAGAAACGGCAGCCGACATGCTTGTTTTCGTGATCGGATAGAGGCGTTGCGCACGAGCAAGTGCAGAAAGGCGGCAAGTTGGTTTGAGACAATCATTAAAGAATATAGTTCAATCACTTAATAGGCGTATTCCCTATTAAAGGATCGCGGTTTAATCCCCCGGCTCCGGCACCGACCGCCAACCATTCCACCAGCGCTGGTAACACGTGTTGATACACGGATGACGAGAATCGGCGCGCATATTCCAGGAGCTTGGGCCTATTCACGCTGGTGAAGTCAAGCTCGTCGAGAGCGGGCGCCGTTCCGTTGCGAATGCCAAGATAAATCCAGTCGAGGATTGTCTTTTCTGGCTCTGCTATCAGATAGCTGCCGTATCGAGTTGTCTTTCGCACGAAACCCCAATAGAGACGCGGACTGATACTGCGGTAGCTGATTGTGATGGTTCTTGACCTGAATTCGTCTGGGCGTTCTGTAGTCACACAAGTGAGCCTGCGAGGAGACTGGGTGCTAATACCGTAATCGCGGAGAGCGGACTCAAGCGAGATATATGCATCACCACGCAAAACATTCACGAGATCACGTGGCGATCCATCCAGCGCCAGCCAGTTGTAGTAGGTCTTATCGTTGACATGCTCGACGAAGCCTTTTCGCTCCAAGCGCGAGAGCGCCTGTGTGACCGACGGCGGACCAATATCATACTTACGCGCCAATTCATCCGTGCGAAGGATAGAACTGGTCTGCGCCTCTTTACGAATTGTGGTTACCCAATCCATTATTCGTCCTCCAACCAGCGCCGGTACAACTCATGAAGTGCGTTGCGCAGAGGGCGGAATTGTTCCCGTGCCAGCGCATCGAATACTTCTGGGGGCAATAGAGAGCGCAGCTCACTCAGACAACGCTTCTCATCAACTTGAGAAATTCTCCTAGAGATATCTTCTGCTTCCAATTCATGGTTCATCAGAGTGTCGTGCAAATGATTCTCTAGCTGCTCATTGAGAACGACGCCCACCAGTCTCAAGCGATCAATGTCAAAGGCATCACGCACTTTCATGATCCGCCGCAACAGAAAGCACTCAGCCTTCTAGAGCAGGAGGAAGTCGCGAGAAGCGGCCTTCACGGTGGCGACATTCTCTTCATCAATTTCAACCGCGTGCTCCTCAACCTCGCTTTCGAGTACGGACCCCATCCGAGTGATGTCTACCTTGAACAAAAGGCTGCTGTCGCGCTTCCTGACTAGAACATGGTCGCCTGAGGCCTCCACTCGAAGGGGGCCTAGGTCTAGGGCCTCCGCTGCCGAGGCGAGCCCGGTCGCGAGCGAGGCGGAAAGATCCGCCGCTGTTGGTAGCTCTTCTGCCCTCCCTAGCAAGTCTAAGTCGGCGGAGTGACGAAGGCTGTCGTGAAAAAGCAGCAATGTTGCGCCGCCGAACAGCAAGAAGGATTCTGGGAAATCTCGGAAGAGAACGCCAGAAGCAACTCGCATTAATGCGATGACTTCGGCCTGCTCGCCGGTGAATCCCTTGTCCGTATACGCGGCGATCTGGGCTGCCAAGTTCATGACCGTATTATAGCATAATTGCTATAAATAGGACATTAATGTTTATACATGAAACCCATATGGTGCCTATCCGCTACGAATGCGTCTCAATTATCATCGAGGCGAACGAAAGGCGCAAGCCAGCTGGTGTCGAACCGTGCTCCATTTCTCGCCTTCGCTACAGCAATTTGCGGACAAGCCTTTTATCATAAGGGGAAATCGATTGACACCGTTTTTCTTTGGTATCTTCACCGTCCTCACCGGTGGTGGAAAGTAGCTGCCCGATGACATCCGATTCCAGATCTTGTACAGATTCTTCTTCAGCCTCTTCTCAAAATCTTCGATCGATTGACCATCGACCCCGGCTGCTCCTTTATTCTCTTTCACCCGCCCGTACGCTTCCCAAACCTCCTTCTTCGAAATACAAAACGGCTTTGCCGCACTCATCGGGCTCCTCCAATTGCTGGTTGGCTCATTGAATTCGGCTCCTTGACACAGCGCCTTCGCTCCATCCCTTTGTCGGGGACTTCTGAGCATTTTCCCTTTGCATCCTCGATCAGGTTCCCAAGTTCCATACGAAAGCCTAAATGAGAGTCACGCCCTCTATCCACCGGACGCCGCCGTCTGGCCAGTAGACAGGTTTCCACCAGACTGATCCCGGTGCCCCTCGGAGACCCCGGTTTTGACGTCGTCTAAGTAGGTTTCGATGCTTGATCGGAGGTTCACTTGCGTTCGTCTCTCTCATCCATACATGACGTGGTCTATCCACGCTTTTGACCACAACGTTCACCACCGTGGCCATTGTGCCGCAGCAGCTTGTGGCAGTTTGAAGCCTCTCCCTGCAGAGCGGCTTCGAGGGACCTTCCCTCATCTCTCATACAGCATGAAGCTTGCACTTCTTCTTGGCACAACCGAGGGGCCTACCCTTATCGGTTAAGCAGTGAGCTTTTCGCGCTCGTGGCACACTATCGTCTGTGTATCGCGAGTTTTTGACCCAAAACTCTCGAAGAAGGTCATCTGCGATGTTGGGAACGAAGCGCAAAGACGATTTCGAGCCCTACTGGCAAGATGAGAAGGACTGGCTTTGCCTGGTCGAATTCTTTCCCACCGATAATCCAGAGGCTCGGCTCTTTGTCGCCGGCATAATCGGGTACCTCGTTGGTTATGCAAATCTCACGAACCCACGCTCCCTGGCACTCCTCGGCGATCGTGACGCCAGCGCTTACGAGCTTCTATTTTCCTTTTCGTCTCCTGTGGAGAAAAACGAGTTCCTGAACCTGGTCCGTTCAAATAAGGACATGGGGAACGACTACATCATTGAGCTTACGCCGCCCACCAGTGAAGAAATTAGGAATGCTCGTCCACTCGCAACGGCCCCGCCCCATGATGCCCTCACCCCATGCCATGCTGATTGCAGTGACCCTGTGTGCGCGTACAGAAGATGATCGCGCTGTGTCGTAAGGCCGGTGCAAAAT
The DNA here is from genome assembly GCA_049519055.1 of Candidatus Sulfotelmatobacter sp. GTDB lineage: Bacteria > Acidobacteriota > Terriglobia > Terriglobales > Acidobacteriaceae > Sulfotelmatobacter. The sequence goes on from JBEKRE010000011.1 coordinate 84,959, forward strand.
CGCTTCAGAACGTTTTGGAAAAGGGTGGACTGGGCTGAGCGATGATCAAGAGAGAGGCTTTCCAACTAGCGATGCAGACCAAAGGATTGGGCAGATTCGCGAAGAGAATGTTGCTGTGACAGAGTCGCTGGCCGATGTAACTTATTGGAAATTGACGGTACTGACAGCCCGTTGTTAATCCGCTAGTTCTGCTTCATCTGATCGTCTTTCATGTTGTCGTCATGCTTCATATTGTCGTCCTTCTTCATCGTGTCTTTCTTCGTGGTCTTGGCCTTCTTGGTTTTCTTGGCGTCGTCCTTCTTCATCGAATCGTCTTTTTTCATGGTGTCTTGCTTGGAGCTGGCCTGGCTCATGGAATCCTGCTTCATGGAATCCTGGGCGAAAGCGGACAAGGAAGCCGCCAAAATACACGCGAGTGCGAAACTGCCGAAGAACTTCTTCATAATTTTCTCCTGGAGGTGAGTATCGAGTTAGGTCGTCCGGCAGGTCTGCACCTGCAGGCGAAAGATGGGATGTGCCGGAAGACGGGAAGTTACAGACGGAGGGCAAGGACTTCAACACAGGGGACACAGAACAAGAGTGCGCAAAATGGGTCAAGGCTCAGCGGCTTGATTTCAAAGCATCGAGGAGTTCGCCGGCAGAAACCACTGTGGCTTGGCGAGGAAAAACTTTATCCACCAGGCAGGCATGAACTGCCGGATCCTGGTCGGCGCAGCAGTCTCTTATAACGACGAGCCGGTAATCGGCATCGGCCGCGTGGCGCACTGTGGAAAGAACTACGCCGCTGGTCGAGATCCCGAACAGAATCAGGGTGTCGATATCTTTGGCGCGGAGGATCAAGTCAAGATCCGTGCCCGCGAAAGCGCTTACGCGATGCTTTGTCACGATGATGTCATCTCCTTCCGGGGCGACTGACGCATCAATCGCGGCGGCAGGACCAGTAAAAAGTTTCTGGTGTTGTGCGGAGTTCTTGATGGCATTGAGCAGGGGGTTGCGCGGACTGATCTCCGGAAACTTGGGGCGAAAGCCGACCTGCACATAAATGACCCCCACGCCTGATCTCCGCGCTTGGTTCAAAACGCTTGCGGCGCGCGCCAGCATATCTTGATCTTTCACATAAATGGAGACAACGCCGGCCTGGTAGTCCATGCACAGTATCGCCGAGCGCACAGGATCAAATGAGAGTTCAGTTGCCATCGGACGCTCCAGATAGAGGTTGATGCTTTCAGCAGGCGAGTTGGTCGCGGGAGAGTTTCAGTCCGCTCAGGTTCCCGAGCGCGGTTACAGCGATGGATTCGGTCTTGAAGAATTCCTGCGCCAGGCTTTGCAAGTCTTCCACCGTGACGGCTTCGATCTTTTCGATGAGTTCGTCGAGATCCTGGAAGCGGTCGAAGTACATTTCCTGGCGAGCCAGGTTTGACATGCGGGCTGTGCTCGATTCGAGGGAGAGCATCAGGCTGCCTTTAAGCTGATCTTTCGATCGGCGCAGTTCTTCTTCCGGTACGGGCTTATTTTTTAGATCGCGGAATTCATTGACCACCGAGCGGACGACCTTGGCCGCCGAGGCCAGCGAAGTGCCGGCGTAGACGGCCATGCATCCGGTATCGCGGTAGGGATTGAGGTCGCTATAGATGGAGTAGGCCAGGCCCTGGCGTTCGCGAATGTTCTGGAACAGGCGCGAGCTCATGCCTCCGCCGAGCAGAGTGTTGAGAATGTAGCCGGCGTGGCGCTTCTCGTGGGCAATGGGATGCGCGGGCACGCCGATGCAAAGCTGCACCTGCTCGAGCGCTTTCTTATTGCGCAGCACGATGCGGGGAACAATCTTGGGCGTCGCCGAGTGGAATCCGTTCTGCGCCGGCTTGAGATGTTCGAAATGCTTGACCACCAGATCGACGAAATGATCGTGGTCGAGATGTCCAGCGGCGGCCACGATGATGTTGCCGGGGGCGAAACGGTGAGCATAGGTATCGAGCACGGCATCGCGCTCGAAGCGCTTCACCGTTTCCTTGGTCCCGAGGATGGGCTTGCCCAGGGGGTGATCTTTCCAGAAATTCTGGGTGAAGATTTCGTGGACGAGGTAGTCGGGATTGTCCTCATCCATTTTGATCTCTTCGAGGATCACGCCGCGCTCGCGGGTGATGTCCTGGGCATCGAATACGGGATACAGAACCAGGTCACAGAGGATTTCGAGCGCTACCGGAACATGATCGTCGAGCACCTTGACATTGAAACAGATGCATTCTTTGGAGGTGAAAGCGTCCATGTTGCCGCCGATGGAATCGACCTGGCGGGCGATCTCTTCGGCGGTGCGATGCTCGGTCCCTTTGAAGACCATGTGTTCGATGAAGTGGGAGATACCATTGGATTCCGGCATCTCGTCGCGCGAGCCGGTTTCGAGCCAAACGCCAATGGAAGCGGAGCGGATGTGCTCCATCTGCTCGGTAATAACGGTGAGGCCGTGAGGTAATACTTGACGGCGAATATTGCGAACTTCTTTTGCCATATCAATGTCTAATTCGAATATGTCTCGCAAAATGATCTGAAGCCGGAACACGAGTAGTTTAGACTTCGGAACTACCCGGAAGGTACCGTACTATTGTTACACATCCGGCAGCCGCGGTCTGAAACGCCTTTATCTACGCAATTAGCGCTTTGTAATCATAAAGTTACAAAAGACTAGCCGGATCTTTTTCACCCCGACGCTGGCCGGCGAAACGGCACAAAAATGGTCGAACCAAAGACATCGTCGCTGCTCGGAATGGACCGCGAGGAGCTCATTCGACTGGTGAGTGAAGCGGGTCAGCCGAGCTATCGCGCCCGCCAGATCATGGACGCGGTGTACCGGCGACGTGTGGAAGATTCGGCCGAGATTTCCACCCTGCCGTCGGAGTTCAGCGAATGGCTGAAACAGAATAGAGTCACGGTCGGGGCGGCGCGGATCGAGAATAAATTTGTGTCGCAGGATGGCACGGTGCGGTATCTGGTCGGCTTTGCCGACGGGCAAACGGTGGAAACCGTGTGGATGCCCGAAGGCGACGGCGGGGAAGCGGGCGACGGCAGCGAAGCGGGCGCAGAAGCTGAAAGCTCCAGCCCAGTTACCACAGGGGCTAAAGCCCTCTCCGAAGAGTGCGAGCCTATCGCAGCGTTAGAACCCTGCGCCACCCAAAAACGCGCCAACCAAACCGAGGGCTCGTCAGCGGATCTGGAATCGGCCAGAGGTCCGGCGCTGAAGAGTGCGCGCTCCGTTGGACGATCTACCATTTGCATTTCCAGCCAAGTGGGTTGCGCCGTGGACTGCCAGTTCTGCCTGACTGCTCTGCTTGGGGTGAAGCGCAACCTCACGCCAGGCGAGATTGTGGGACAAGTTTGCGCGGTGCTGAAAGATCGGCGAGTCTCGCCGCCGGAGGATCGCATTAACCTGGTTTTTATGGGCATGGGCGAGCCCTTCTTGAATTATGAAAATTTCATGAAGGCGTCGCGATTGCTGGTGGAGTGCGTGGGCATTGCGGAGCGCCGGATGACAGTTTCTACGGCGGGAATTGTGCCGCGCATTCGCGACTTCGGCGGGGAGGCGATCCGTCCCAAGCTGGCGATTTCCTTGAACGCGTCGAACGACGGGCTGCGCACGCGGCTCATGCCGCTGAACCAGAAGTGGAATCTGGAAATGCTGCTGGCGGCGGCCCGAGATTTTCCGCTGCGCACGCGGGAGTGGATCACCTTCGAGTACGTATTGCTTGGGGGCGTGAACGACGAACCGGAGAATGCGAGAGAAGTCGCCGAGTTGCTGCGCGGGCTGCGCTGCAAGGTGAATCTGATTGCCCTGAACCCGGGGCCGGGGATTGACTTCGCGACTCCCAGCGAAGCACGAGTGGCAGCGTTTCAGCAGATTCTGCGGGGAGCGGGAATTCCGGCGTTTGTGAGGCGTCCGCGGGGACGAGACATCTACGCGGCTTGCGGGCAACTTAAGAGGACGGTTGAGGTTGCCACATCCCTGCCCCGGCCGCTACAGGCGATTTCTCAGGGCCCGCAGGAATGATGGGGAGTTCGAGACGGATCGTAATACCGGCTTCGGTACTGTTCTGCCACAAAATCTTTCCACGATGCTGCTGCAGGATGCCCTGACATGCGCTCAGGCCCATGTACGATAGAGGGTGGTTCGGGCCAACATCGGAAGCGGCGCTTTTCGCGGCACGATCCGGCGTAGTGTCCAGATTGGCTGCCAGGGCGGTGTCGAAGATGTTGATGACGACAAGCCCTTTTTCCAGTTTCGCGGCAACGGTGAGTGTGCGGCGCCCACACTGATCCGCTGCATGCAGTGCGTTATTGAGGACTTGCACGCAGACTTGAAGCAACTGATTGGAATCAGCCATGACGGGTGGCAGCTCAGGAGACAATTCTGTCAGCACTTCGATTTTGAGAGCTTGGCAGATGGGTTCCGATAGTTTGACGGCGGTTCGGAGCACCGTCCTCAGGTCGACCGGAGCCATGGTGGCCGGGCCTTGTTTGGCGAAACTAAGCAGGCTGGCCACCAGCGACCGGGTCCGGCGAATATGCTGTCCGATTTTTGCCGCCATTTCCTGCTGATCCGGGTTGAGAGAAGTGCTTAGAAGCAGATCGGAATAACCCAGCATCGCGGCGATGGGGTTATTCAGTTCGTGCGCTGCGCCACCTACCAACTGGCCGATCGAGGCGAGTTTTTCCGATTCCGTAATTTGAGCTTGCAGACGCTTCAGATTGGCGAAGGATTCCCGTGACTGCGTCAGAAGGCGGAGCAGTTCGCGATCGAGCAAGTGCTGACGCACGAAAACGATAATGCCCATGAAAAGTGCGGCACCGAGAGTTAGGACCAGCCGGAAGGAACGGATGCGGGGAGGAACACCAGATTCCAGCAAGGCCCAGGCGGCAAACAGAGGGAGAGAAAAGACCGCAATCATGCCCACCCTGGCCAGCCAGACGCCATGCGATGTAGAGTTGGAGCGGGGAATCGGTTGAGGCTCGTCCTCGCGCAACCAGAGGGCAATCACGGTAATCCAGGTCATGGAGGCGGCCAGGGGAATGTCGTAAAGGCTGCCGCTGTAGTAGAGATTGCTACCCAGGGCCCAGTTAGCGATGTAAGAGCTGGTGGCATAGGTCAGACTTGCGCCGAACAGATTGGCGTACAGAATTCTCCAGCGGCCCTTGCTGTTAAGCCAGGCCACGAACAAGGCGCTGAGAAAGGCAAGTTTTTCGATCAGATACAACATATTGAGGTTACTATCGTAGGCATCAATGTTGGCGACGACATACTGCCAAGCCATCACAACAAAGACGTAAAGATACATCCACCAAAACATCATCAAAGCGAAATCGAGGCGGCGCAGACGCGTGGAATATTCGTCTTGCGGGGCGTGCGGACGGAGGGCCAGAGCCGCCATCATGGGGACAATGTGGAGAAAGAGGATGATGTCCGCGGCGCACAGGTCAGGTACATCCTGACGAAGCCAGACTTCGTAGTAGGTCCACACCAGCTGGTAGGAAAACCAGAAAGCAACGCCAGTGGCTAACAGCGCCCAGAACATGCGGAGCCGTCCTCGCGAGCGCACCGCGTTTGGGATAAGAGCCAGAGTGCCGGAAAGCAGCAAGAGGCACTGGATCCAATCGCTAAAGGCCGCCAGACGAAACGACCGAGGCAGCACAAGCGCAGCCACAACCAGAGTCGCCATGCAACCAGCGACGAACGTGGTCCAAAGCTTCGAAAAGGAGCGCCGCAAAGACACGAACCTCGTTGCCATTCTAGATCGGGATTGGAGAAGAGTTAGGTTACTGAAGTAATCCGCCGGGGTAACGGGCATGAGTCTCGGATTGGGCGTTGAGGGTGATTGAGCAATGTCCCGCACTAAACTTTCACTTGCCCCCGATCTTTCTTATCAATAATATGCGAGACAATTCCGTGAATCCGAAAAGCTTCGCCTTGTGCGGAAAGTGATCCGATTGCCTACTGACAAGAATCACCGTTTGTTCGGTCGACCCCAGGCCGCAGCGGACCCCAGTGAGGTTCGCCGGACAGAACGCTGGCTGGCGACGGCGCGGGTATTCCTGGCAGTCTCGGCTTTGGTGGCGATTCGCATGGATCCGACGCAATTGGGCCATTCCAGAGCGGCCTACGGTCTTTTCGTCTTCTACCTGGCAAACGGAATCCTGATCTTGATGCTGCTGCGCCGGCGCAAGGCGTCGACGGCCTCGTTTCGTTTCATGGTGCACGCCGCAGACGTGGTGTGGCCGGCTTTTATCTCGGTATTCGCGGAGGGGCCGAGGAGTCCGTTTTTCCTGTTTTTCGTATTCGTGCTGACCGCGGCAGCCTACCGGTGGGGCTTGTGGGAAACCCTGAGCACGGCAGCGGCAGAAGTGGTTCTGCTGTGGGCCGAGAGTTTTGTGTTGCTGCACGTTTGGGCAGTACGCGGGGGAAGCTTGCCTTGGCATATTTTCTCCGGCTTGCAAATCAATACCACCGAATTCGAGCCCAAGCGGCTGTTCATGCTGTCGGTTTACTTGCTGGTGATGGGATTGTTATTGGGTTATCTGGCGGACCAGCAGAAGCACCTGCGAGCCGAAAAAGCCGGGGTGACGCGCATGCTATCCAAGGTGCGAGTGGACGCGGGGCTGACCGGAACGCTAGGGCAGATCAGCCGTGAGATCGTGAGCATCTATGGCGCATCTCGACTGGTGATGGCCGCACAGGAAATTCACAGCCAGCGAAGATTTCTGGCCGAGTTGCGCAACCTCAACGGCGAGCTTTCGGATTTCAAATGGTTGGATTCGCGTCCGCGGGATGCCAAGATTTACCTGGAGGATTTCCCCGGAGAGGTCTGTTATGCGGCCAACGAAAAGCAACGCTGGTCGGTGACGGCCTTGGATGGCGACGGTAATCAACTGCCGGTGCCGGAAACCGAGTCTCTGGTCCAACTGAAGGAGCGGCAACCCTTTCAATCTTTGATCACGATTGCCTACGTCTTCGGAACCGAATGGCGGGGACGAGTTTTCGTGTTTGAGCCTTCGTGGCGAGGGGACACGCAAGAAGAGCTGCGTTCTCTGCTGGATTTGCTTCGCCAAGTAGGACCGGCGGTTTACAACGTTTATTTACTGCACCGGTTACGGCGCCGGGCGGGGGCGGCAGAGCGCGCCCGCTTCGCCAGAGAATTACACGATGGAGCGGTGCAGTCGCTGATCGCGGTAGAGATGCAGGTGGATGTTCTCAAGCGGCAGGCGGAAACCACTCCGGAAGTGGTGAGCGGCGAATTGGGCCGGATTCAGGGGCTGCTGCGCGAAGAAGTCTTAAAGCTGCGCGAACTGATGCAGCAGATGAAGTCCATCGATGTGGATTCGCGAAGGCTCTTGAGTGTCGTGACCGACGCGGTTGAGCGGTTTGAAAGGGAGACGGGAATTTCCGCCCGCTTTGTGACTGACATTGAGAAACTGGAAATGCCGGACAAGGTTTGCCGGGAGCTGCTGCGTATCGTGCAAGAGGCCCTGGTGAATATCCGCAAGCACAGTGGAGCCCGTCATGCTCTGGTGCGGCTGAGTTCCAACCCCACTCATTGGACCCTTACCATTGAGGATGACGGGAAAGGCTTTAGTTTCTCCGGGCGGTTTTCACAGGAGGAGTTAGACCAGATGGGTAAGGGCCCGCTGATTATTAAAGAGCGATCGCGTTTAATTGCTGCCGCACTCACTGTAGAATCAAATCCCGGCGCAGGAACGCGCCTGGAAGTTAAGGTTCCGAAGGGTGGAGAAGTTTCTGATGAACTTTAAGAAGCCACAGCCTATTCGAATTGTGATTGCCGACGACCATCCGATATTTCGCGATGGGCTGCGCCGGCTGCTGGAAGCAGAACCGAACTTGAAAGTGATTGGCGAGGCCGCGGACGGCGCGGAGGCGGTGAAAATGGTGCGGCAGTTAAAGCCCGACATCCTGTTGCTCGATCTGGCTATGCCGAAGCATCCGGGTCTCGAAGCCTTGCGGGATCTGGGCAGTGGAGCGAATTCGACGCCGGTTCGAGTAATTCTGCTGACGGCGGCGGCGGAAAAAAGTCAGATTGTGGAGGCTTTGCAATTGGGGGCCCGGGGCGTAGTGCTGAAAGACTCCGCCACACAACTGCTGCTGAAAGCGATCCAGACCGTCATGTCGGGGGAGTATTGGGTCGGGCGGGAGAGCGTTTCGAACCTGGTGCAATATCTGCGGACGCTGGTTCAGTCGTCCAGCGACGAAGCGCGGCAGAAAAAATTTGGGCTCACGCCGCGCGAGTTGGAAATCGTGTCGGCGGTGGTAGCCGGGTATTCCAATAAGGAGATCGCGGAATACTTCAAAATCAGCGAAGACACAGTCAAACACCACCTGAGCAACATTTTCGACAAATTGGGCGTATCGACCCGTCTGGAGCTGGCTCTGTTTGCGGTAAACCAATCACTACCACTGCAAAGCATTGTGTGAGAAGCACTTAGAGGGACTTCCAACTGGCCTATGGGGTTATAGCACTTATGGGCCATTGGCGCGCAGTGTCGCGAAACCTATCATTTATGTCAAGACCAGCCTCGGGATACGCACTGATCCGGTCGCAAGGGTTTGAATGGAAGATCAATTTTCCCCCAGTCGGGAAGAGGGATTGATAAGCAAGACTTTTAAGGAGACGGAGCCCGTGGCAAGAATCCTACAAAACGTTTGGAATAATTTTTACCAGGATGAGAGTGGCCAGGATATCGCGGAATACGCCGTGATGCTGGCGGTGATTCTTGTGATCGTGGTTGGCACGATTCGGCTCATCGGCTCGAACGCCAACAACGTGTTCTCGCAGGTTGGCAGCGCCATCCAATAATCGCTAAGCGGTCAGCTTGATCTTCTCTCATGACGCACCACCCGGCGCGTCACGCGGCTTTGGACCGAACCTCAAGACACTCGTATGATCGGATCTATGCGCCTGCGCCTTACTTCGTGGCCGGCGCGGTCTGTGCAACCTTCTCGCTACCGGGCGTGGACAATCTTGTGAGGTACGGGAAGAACGGCGTGATCTCGAACGGTATCTTCTCGCGAGCCGAGGCCAGAGCCACCGGTTTTGCTTTGGCCAATTCGACCTGATCAGTCCAGGGATCCAGCTTGATGCGTCCGCCCAGAGGAAGCGCTGCAATCTGATCGGTGCGTTGCGGGTCCAGTTCGGGAGCGGAAGCCAACAGGATCGACATGCGAATGCTCTTGTCGCTGGCCAGACTGTTGCCCAGGTGCGGACGAATTAGGTTGGGCAATTCCGGCGCGCTTTGCTGCAACGCCTTCAGAAAAAGCCCCGCGGTCCCCAACTTGTCTTTGTAAGGAGAGTTTTTCAGCAATTCCAAAGCCTTGGCATCCGCGGCTTCTTCGTCACCGGGGCGGCGTTTGAAATCCAGACGTTGAAAGGAATCTTCGTCGGGGAAAAACATGCGGTCGTTGAACGCCAGCTTGGTATCGAGATTGTGCCCCAGGATAATGTGACTGACTTCATGGGCCAAGACCATAGCCAGGGAAGCTTCGTCGGGAAGCACATCCAGCAAGCCACGGCTCACAACAATGGTGTGCCCAATGGTGAACGACTCTAAAGGAGAAGTGAGCAAAACGCGGCAGCGGACGTCGGACTGCAGATCAATATTATTGGTCAACAAGAGATTGTTCACCACGGTCAGCAGAATCTTATCCACCTCACCGGGAGGAGCCAGCAAGCCGATTTTCTGGAGGCGCTCGGTGGCGTTGTCTTCCGCCTGGCGTTCCCACATTCGCTCGGCGACCACCGGACTCGCATCCGCTGCGGCGTCGCTCTGATCCTTTACCGACTGGGGAGAGTCCACCAGGATTTGAGTGAACTCCTCATTCTTATTCAAACCTTTTAAGTCATATCCCCAAAGACGAGTTTGTGCCCGGAAACGCAAAGGGTGGCCGAAAGACGTCTTCATGTCCGACTCTTCGCTATAAATGTAAGCAGGCAACCAGGTGCCCGCCCGCATGTTCAGGCGCCAACTATCGAAGTGGAGGTAATAGCTGCTCTTGGGGTGAGGGTAGTAAGTCCCGTTAAAGCGAACGATGTTGTAGTCCTGATCTTCCACCCAGATGCGACCCAGGAACCGTCCCGGTGGCGCATTTTCCCGCGGCTGAACGTCGATGACCAGGCAGCGCACTTCGCCCAGGAACTCGCGGCGCACAAAAGTGAAGTTGTAATACTTCCGTTGGAAATCGGTGTCGAGCACTACCATCTGGGCAAAACCCAGAGGAAGGAAGTGCAAGGCGTAGAGGCCGGTGAGCCGATTCATCATGCGGTGTCCGAACCCCGGCTGGCCCATGAACGACGTGTCTTCCGGGCCATCGCTCATGTCGAGACGCCCAAGAAAATACTCGTCTTTGTCCGGGGTGGCTTTTCCATCGCCGGTGGACTTGAGATTCTGCAGATAGGTCTCGACCATGGGACGCATGTGGCGCATTTGTGCCAGGAAGAGATGCTCTTTCTGGATCACGCGATCCATCACCTCATCAAAGGACGCGGGAAGCGGCGGGGAAGAAGTTGCTTCGGTTTGTGCGGCGGCGTCGGTAGCTGCGACTGGAGATGAGGGAGACGCGGAGTCCTGAGAGAATGCGGGGAGAGAAGACGCCAGCATCAACCACAAGGAAAACAAACCTACCTGGAAAATACGCATAAAAACCTTCGAGGGGAGCAAGTTATGCCAGTTGAAAAATAATATGCAAGACCACGGTGGAATCGGCTGGTTGGCCGTTTCTCGTCGCCGGCCTAAAGCGAATCTGTTCTGCTGCCTTGACGGCGTTGTCGTCCAGCCCGTGGCCCAGTCCGTGCACAACGCGCTTTACCCGCAAATTACCGGACGCCTCCAAAACCACTTCCAAGAGAACCTCGCCTTCAATCCGCAGTTTGCGAGCCTCTTGAGTATAGTCCGGTGTCGGCTTGGAAATGATTTCTGCCGGCGCCGCCGAACCATCCGCGGATTCTGCGGAATGAGGGTGAACGGCTGGAGGCGCAGGAACATCGGCATCCCCGAACCCGCTTTGTTGAACCGCGGCGTGCGTCGAATTGTGTGGGCGGTTATCGCCGATGGCGGTGCCACCACCAAACCCCGCGCTGGCCACTACGCCGGGCGTCCCTTTGGTACCGCCGCTACCGTTGCCATACCCACCACCGGATGGCAGATCAAACGATCCCCGGGCTGCGATGTTGACCGCCTTCCCCGGATTGGCCTTGGCGGGAATTCCATTGGGATCGCCGAAGCCTCCAGTTTGCACTTGGGATGGGGCGAGCGCGACAGTGGGTGCGGCGGAGCTGCCGGTGGAGAATGTGTTCACCCTCACAACTTTAGGAATTGCCGGCGTCGCGTTCAGAGGAAGCGGGTCCGATTTCTTGGGAGCGATGCTGACCGTGGGAGCGAGAGCATCTTCCACTTTCGCCGCTTTTGGCCGCGGAGCGGGAAGGCGCAAGGCATTCGCTGGCGGATCAAGGTTCGCGACCAGGACGGGCTTTGGCAACGCCCGTAAAGGCTGGGGCTGATGATTCACCGGCACCGGAGTGCTGACCAACTGAATCGAACGGAAAGTGTGCTCCGGGGCGGCCAGAATGGCGGGATGCAGCAGGCGCAACCACAGTAAGAAGGCGATTAAACAAGCCTGAGTTCCCGTGCTGAAAACGAATTCCGTCCAAGGAGTTCTCGTCTTCGGGAGCAAAGAGAAGAGAGTCTCTTGCGATGCAGAGTTTCCCATGACCGCGCCTACCCGACCCAGATTGGAACACCCTTTCCGGCTCGAAAGTTTCTGTTCTGCCAAGAAGACTTAGCTCGGGGGAGCCAGAACCCAGACGGCTAAGTCTACCACCCCACCACGCCAAAACATGCACGGCAAAGGCCGTTTTCGAAAAGAAATTGTCAGTGTAAGTATCTCAAAGCAAATCGTTTTGGAAGCGGGTATCCGGGAGTGTACCCCGAGCCCCCGGGCGATTGAGAAAGATTTTACATCCTACCCGAGCGTTTTACCCACGCCATAAGACCAGAGTCATTGGACTCTAACGCTCCCTAGAAAAGAGCCGTAACTGACTGCAAACAGATGGTTGGCATGGGACCTCTTTTCATACTTTAGTTTTTGCGACCGGATTGCGGTCATGCTGACCTATTAACAGCGCACCACCTTAGGACTATCAATGCCCTTGGTCGCGTTGCGGGTGTCGACCACTAACTGGGCTTCGGCAACGATCTTGCCATAATCGTAATCGGAGTGGTCGGTGACGATCACGATACAGTCGTATTGTCCGAGCTTCTCCAGTTCCGACCGCTTCATCTGCAAATCGTACTTGCGTCCTTTTCCGATGAAAGGGAAGTAGGGGTCGTGGTAGCTGACTTGCGCTCCCTCTTTCTGCAACAGTTCGATGATGGTAAGGGCGGGAGACTCGCGCAGATCATCGATGTCCTTCTTGTAGGCCACGCCCAGGATGAGCACGCGAGCTCCGTTCACCGATTTCTTATGCTGGTTCAGCGCTCCACCGATGGAGGCGAGCACGTGATAGGGCATGTTGGTGTTGATCTCTCCCGCCAGTTCAATGAAGCGGGTGCGGAAGTCCCACTCCTTGGCTTTCCAGGATAGGTAAAAAGGGTCAACCGGGATGCAATGTCCACCCAAGCCGGGTCCGGGATAGAAGGGATGAAAGCCAAAAGGCTTGGTGGAGGCGGCTTCGATGACCTCCCAGATGTCCAGACCCATGCGCAGGCAAAGCATCTTCAGCTCGTTGACCAGTGCGATGTTGACGCAGCGGTAGATATTTTCCAGCAACTTGGTCATCTCGGCCACGGCCGGCGAAGAGACCGGAACGGTGCGGTGGAAGATGGAGCCGTAGAGGGCTCCGGCTAGCTCGGATGCCCGGGGATTCACCCCTCCCACCACTTTGGGGATGTCGCGGCGGGCCACCGTGGTGTTGCCGGGATCCTCGCGCTCGGGAGAAAAAGCCACGAAGAATTCTTTTTGCGCGTCGGAATCGCCGCGGGCAGCCTTCAATCCGAGCTTGTTCTCTTTTTCGAGAATGGGCACCATCACCTCTTCGGTGGTGCCGGGGTAAGTTGTGCTCTCCAGAACCACTAACTGGCCGGGCTGCAGATGCGGCGCGATGGCATGCGTGGTATCGGTGATGAAGCTGAGGTCCGGTTCATGGTATTGATTGAGCGGGGTGGGAACGCAAATGATGATGGCGTCCATTTCCTCGATGTGCGCATAGTCAGAGGTGGCGGAAAAGCCGTGGGCGTGGGCCCCCTGAATTTCTTCCGCGCTGATGCGGTAGATGTAAGACTTGCCCTGCGCCAGAGTCTCGACTTTGCGTTGGTCGATATCGAAACCGGTGACGGCAAATTTCTGTTCGGTAAACAGCAGGGCCAGGGGCAGTCCCACATAGCCCAGCCCAATGATTCCGACGCGCGCCTGGCGCTGCTTGATCCTGTTTTCCGTGGAATCGACGGTGCGATTTGCGGCAGAGTTTTTGGTCATTGTTATAGCAGGAATCTCTGATTTTCTTAGGATGGCAGTACCGATTCTAGCACGCAGCTGCAGCTCGAAACAGTGATCGAGACTGCTCCTGTCTGCAGCCGATTCTTGATTCCGTGTTCAGAATTTGGACTTCATGAAAAGACCAACCGGCACCAAATACTCTTGGGTCGTGGCTCTCGCGCTGCTGGCAGTTTTGTCGGTCGGGCTGGCGATGAAAGCTGGCAGTTTCCTGATCGTGGACGCGCCGCGTTCCTCTGATGTGATCCTGGTGCTGGCGGGGGAAACAGACCGCCGTCCGCAGCGCGCCCTGCAGCTCCTTGCTCAGGGATATGGACGGCGCGTGGTGCTGGATGTGCCGGCCAAGGCAAAGATCTACGAATTCACGCAGGTTGACTTGGCTCGGAAATACATCGAGCATCTGCCGCAGGCGGCGCCGCTCAGCATCTGTTCGATCGAGGGGCTGTCGACGAAAGAGGAAGCCAAAGATGCTGAGAACTGCCTGCGTCGCGAAGGAGCAAAGAGCGTGCTGATTGTGACCTCGGACTTTCATACGCGCCGTGCTCTGGAGATTTTTCGCCGGGAAATTCCGGGACATGAATATTCCGTGGCGGCGTCGCGGAACGATGGGGAATTCGGCGGCCGATGGTGGACCCATCGGCAATGGGCGAAGACATTTGTGGACGAATGGCTGCGCCTGATTTGGTGGAAAGCAATCGATCAGTGGCGCTGAAGAATCAGTGGTCAGTGGTTTGTGCTCAGCGGCCAGCCAGGCCCGAGGAATTTTTCTGACCACTAGCCGCTGGACACTGACCACCTCCCCCCCACCCCAAAAAGTTTTCCACCGCTAAGCCCGATTTCCAAGCACAAAAGTGATTGACTGACAAGAACTTTGGAGGGTAGGATGCGTTAACAGTCACCACATTAGTTAATAACGGAGCGTGGGATGGGCATGTCAGTTTTCCGAAAGATGGTCAGTCGCGTGCCGCCGCTGATTGTTCCTGCTGCGCTCAGGGGCATCTCCGAAGGTCGGAGGTGCTTGCGATGATTAGGGCTCTATACTTGAAGATCCTGAGCTGCGTGATGGCTGTGATTTTTCCGGCTGCGCTATTTGCGGCGGACCAACATACTGCCATGCTCTACAGCCATGGAACCGCGATGCTCAATGGCAACAGCATCGCACGGTCGTCGGCTATCTTTTCGGGTGACTCGGTCGAAACTGACCCGGATTCGGCTGCTAACATAAACGCTTCAGGCTCCATCGTCTTGATTCTGAATGACTCGCTAGTTCAGTACGAGGGCAGCGCTGTCAAGTTGGAGCATGGAGGCGTAACCATATCGACCTCGAAATTATTGGCGACTCGCGCTGGCGATGTGACCGTATCTCCTGCCGCTAGTGTTTGGACCGAGTTTGAAGTCAGAGACTTTGAAGTCAGAGACCTGGATGGTAGGGTCCAGATCGCGGCGCGAAAGGGTGACCTGACGATCGGCGATGCCGCCGGTACCACCACACTGCCAGAAGGTCAGCAAACCACTCGAGAGGAATCACAGTCGCAGGACGATTCACAGTCCCAGAACGGCAATAAGAACAAGAAGAAGAGAGGAGCAGCTGCGCCCGCAGCCGCTCCTGCCGCAGCTGGTGGGGCCCTCGACTCTCCTTGGGCAATCGGAATTGGCGGGGGTGCTATTCTCGGTGCGACAGCGTGGATCTTGGTCCGGGGCGAGCAACCGGCGAGCCCATCCAAGTAGCCGGATAAACCGAGTGGACCCATGAGCGGGTTCCCTGCGCGTCCTAATTACCGACCTAATCACCTCGGTCGAGCTTTGTACCCGTACGTCTCTTCGTCAAGCCAGGCGTGCAAGGTCGATGGTTGCCAATCCGACCTCGCTAGGCGTGTCACCGGTGAGTGTCCGCCCGGTGAGCTTTTGGCGGTCAGTTGCTACTTGATGCTCCCGCCCGTCATGCGACCTGAAATTTCACCTTTTTCCCGGATTTCGGTCCCGCGCTTGGCCCCCTCGTCGGGGGCAACCCCCTTAGGGTTACCCCCGCCGCTGGGCGACCCGTCTTCCGGTTACCACGCAAGTCAATAGCTGCCAAGAATCCTGCAAGTTATTCTTGTGCAAGCAGTTTGTACGAAGAGGGAGGAGTCTGTTTGGGGGAATGGCGCAAGCTC
>JBEKRE010000012.1:0-95543 GCA_049519055.1 Candidatus Sulfotelmatobacter sp.
GTGCGAGTCGGTGCGCTGAAAGATGGAGTGGCGGTCGTGGTAGAGGCTGAGGGGAATGCCGTGAGTGGTGATCATGGCGTGCAGAGCGCGCAGATAGCCGAGGGTATTTTCGGCCTCGATCTGGAAGTGAGCAACCAGCATCTGTCCGGTGGCGTCGTCCTGAAAGCCGATCAGAGTGAGCGTGGGGCCACGGCCTTGGAGCCAATCGTGGCGGCTGGCATCGGGTTGAGGACCATCATGCCGAAACGCGGGCGCGGCGGGAGCGATATTTACGGGGCCGGCGTTCCTGCCTCGAAGCTAGTTTGACAGCGCGCAGGATGCGGCGCACGGTCTCACGGCTGACGGTGAGGTTCTCTTCGCGGTGAAGTTTTTCCGCCAGAGGAGAATCGTTGAAGCCCTGATACTTGCCCCGAGCCAAGGTCAAGGTCAACTGCTTCTGGGGGAACAGAAACCGCCCAAGGCATGCCGCGTCCGCCATTGCCATGCTGCACCCAGTTCACCGAATCGGGCCGATAGCGGCGTTTGAGGCGCTGCACCTGGCGTTCACTCAGTTGCAGCAGGCGCATTTTCAATCACCTTCACCCGTTGGAACTCTTTCTGACTCATCGTCACCATCCTTGCAGGGTGCCAGAGTCTCGTTGCAGTTACGGGGTGACATTATCTTGGAGCACTTACATGCAGCCCGCAGGCCTGTTGACGCATCTTAATTTTGGCGCTTATCATCGTGGTTTGGCCTAGACCTTGCGAAGCGGCTGCGTGCCGCAGGATTTTATAAGTGAAATTATGGATAAGAAGAAGTTAGAAGCATTTAAGAAGCGGCTGGAGACGAGGCAGCAGGAATTGCGCCGTACTGTCTCCCGCACGCAGGCTGACGGCCGCTCCGCCGATGAAGATACGGCGCAGGACATCGCCGATCGCGCCGCCAGTTCCTACACCAAGGAATTCCTCTTCAGTCAAAGCAACAACGAGAGGCAACTCCTGCAGATGGTGGACAGAGCCCTGGCACGCATCCGTGAGGGGAGCTTCGGCGAGTGCATCCACTGCGGCAAAGAGATCAACGCCAAGCGGCTCGAGGCTGTGCCGTGGACCAGGCACTGCATTGAATGCCAGGAAAAAATGGAGCAGGGGTTGCTGGAAGAAACTTCCCGATAGCAACGGCGATTTGAGTGGTGTGTCACCTGACCTCCTAACAGTAAAGCCGAGGATTTGAGTACGGAGCGTTTTGACGTGCTCATTTTCATCCTGTTAAACTGTTGCTTCGCCATATTGTTCCACCCTCCATCGCAAACTAGAAGGGATCTTCGTGCGCGCACAGACTCGTCATCAACTTAAACAAGACGCATTCAGCCGGGCGACGATCGGGGCTGCCGAGAAGACCGCTCATTGGAGTGTGGAGCACCGCAACACTCTCGCCGGCGCCGGCATTGTCGTGGTAGTGATCATCGCGCTCGTGGCGGGGGGATGGTACTACTTGAGCGCGCAAAATGAGAAGGCGAGTCTCGAGACAACGCAGGCAGTAAGGACTCTTGAGGCCCAACTTCGCCCTGCGGGCGCGCCCGCGCAACCCGGAGTTCCGAGCTTTACCTCCGCCAAGGAACGCGCTGAAGTTGCCAGGAAACAATTCCAGGAAATCATCGACACGTATCCCCACACCCGCTCGGCGGATATGGCCCGCTACTTTTTGGGTGTGACGTTGACCACCGAAGGCGACAACGCTGCGGCGGAAACCAATTTCAAGGCCGTGGCGTCCACGGGCAATAAAGAGCTGTCATCGATCGCAAAGCTGGCCTTGGCTACTCTCTATGGCAACACCAATCGTGTAAAAAATGCGGAGTCTCTCTACCAGGAACTGATTAACAAACCGACAACGTCGGTAAGCAAAGTCACCGCGCAGTTGCAGTTGGCAGAGCTTTACCAGAGCAGCAACCAGCCTCTCGATGCCAAGCGCTTGTACGAGCTGATCAAGAAAGATAATCCCAGCACGGAAGCAGGAAAGCTGGCGACACAAAAGCTGGCGGAACTGAAGTAAGCCCCGGTCGCACCTCTCGCGTTCGTTTCTATTTCACTGTTTTTCTTTCCTGTGCATCCACTGTCATTCGCTTACTTTCGTAAGGCCAATGTGGACTTTTGCCGTGAGTTGGAGTCCAGGCTCAGGAAGAATCGAGAGGAACACATTTTCGTTCGTGAGCGAGGCCTGATGAAGTGCTTCCTGCCGTTTGGGTCCTTTGCATTCTGTTTTCTGTTCGTGATCTCTGGGTTCGGCCAGCAATCAGATTCCGGACAGAGCCTGGGTGATGTAGCGCGCAAACTCCGCAAGGACACCACCAATGAAGTGAAAATGACCGACGCGGACGCAAAGAAACTATTCGAGACGGTGGACAGGGTTTTCGCCTTTGCGGCTGAAGATACGGGCATGCCGAAGCACGCTGCCGTGAAGCGCCGACTCGTGAGCAAGGGCGATGTCGAGAACGACGCCACCCGCCAATTGGCGAAACAAGAATTCGCCCAGAGCTTCGCGCAGGAAGAGCTGAGCATGAAAAAGCTTGGCTTCCTGCCGCGGGATTTCAACCTGAAAGAATTCTTGGTGAGGTCTACCGGCCAGGAAATCGCAGCGTATTACGACCCGGAAACGAAGGTGATCTCGATGCTGAACTGGGTGCCTCCGGAGCAGCAAGAGCCGATCCTGGCCCACGAGTTGACCCACGCACTGCAAGACCAGAATTACAATTTGGCAAAATGGATGAAAGCTGCGCGAAAGCCTGAAGAAAATCATCCGAGCTCTACCTCGACAATTGACGGCGACAGCCAGATTGCGCGTAAGGCCGTGGTAGAAGGCCAAGCCATGGTGGTCTACCTGGATTACATACTCAAGCCTGCGGGGCGAAGCCTGGAAGACACCCCCGGGCTGATCTACCAGATGGAAGACCCAGCAGTGAAAGCGGTGACCGATTCCCAGCTCATGCACGATGCGCCCATGATCCTACGCGAAATGGGAACGTTTGCTTATCAAGGCGGCCTGATTTTTGAAGGCGAGCTCCTGCACAAGGGCGGAAAGAAGATGGCATTTGCGGGAGCGTTTGCGCGCCCCCCGCGGAACTCGCACGAAGTATTGCAGCCGGAAGCTTACATGCGCGGCGAAAACCTTCCCTCCGTGAACATTCCGGACATGCGGGAAGTTTTGAATAACGAGTACGACGTATACGACTCGGGTGGAATCGGTGAACTGGATGTGCGCGCATTATTGAAGCAGTACGGCGAGCGGAAGATTGCGAACGAAGTTTCTTCCGAGTGGAACGGCGGAGCATACACGACCTTCCACCGCAAGGACAAGGCGGTCGGCGAGGTTGCGACGGGCACGGGAGACCTGGCGTTGTTGTACGTTTCGCGCTGGAAGACGCCCCAAGTGGCCGAATGGTTTGCCGGCTTCTATGCCCGCGCCGTATCCCAGCGCTATCACAGCGCTACGGTGCAGGCAGTTCCAGCATGTTCGGGGACGAACTGTGCGGTGTCGATTGTCCAGATTGCGACCGAGGAAGGCCTGGTGATCGTGGAGCACCGGAAGGACAACAGTGTAGTCGTCTCGGAAAGCTTCGATGCAGCGACAGCGGCGAAGCTGCGCGCGGCGCTGCAGAATGCAACGACCGCGGTGCAAGCCGAAAGTCTGCCTCAGGAAGAGCTTGGATCAAGACTCCTCGAGCTTCCGGCCTTTCAAATTTTTGCTCAGCAGATCGGGGAACGGATCGCCGAGAGCATGAGCCGAGAGCCCGCCCGCTAGCCAGATTTCTGCGCAGTGATTTACCGCACACGTCCGAGCGACTGCGTAACGCTAAGCCAAGGGCAGGTTGCCTGGATTACTTTGTGGGCGGAATGTGATGCAATAAACCGAAAACCGTATCGAAAGGCGTTTCGCTGCCGAACTGTGGCATAGACCCTCACCGGACCAAACGCAAGCATAAACGGCAACTCCACGAACTCGCCTACAGGAACCTCCAGCTTCAGCATGGCTAAATGCCAGACTCGCTGAGGTCGACGGTACGGTCCTTCAGCACTCCCGCTGTTCGAGAATCAATTCTGACGTCAACGCCCAGCCTGAATCGGGGATGGCGCCGAGCGTCGGTCATACTTGAGTGAAGCCGGGTCCAGGCCGATTCTGGGATTCCATTTTTACTCCTCGAATCCCTGCTCAACGGGGCTGGCTCATGAGAGCAGCGCACGGTTGGCCTTCCGGTTTCGGCTGGCAAGGCTTATCTTTCCCACCGGCGGGATGGTGGCGAAGCTTTATCGTCGCGGGCTTTCGTACGCGCCCATTCCACTTTCCCGGCAGGTTCGATAGGATGTTGTCCAAACCACGCTTGGAAAAATATGGCAGAGATCACACTGCGCGTTAACGGAAGCGAGAAGCAGGTCAGCGTTCCCCCGGAGACCCCGCTGTTGTGGGTCTTGCGCGATACGTTGGAACTTACGGGGACAAAGTTTGGATGTGGCGCCGGGCTCTGCGGCGCGTGCACGGTTCAGGTGGAGGGCGAGGCGATTCGGTCCTGCTCGACTCCGGTGTCGCAGGTTGCAGGAAAAGCGATCACGACGATCGAAGGGCTGGGCGCGAACGGTTTGCATATTTTGCAGCAAGCGTGGATCGCCGAAGAAGTGCCGCAATGCGGCTATTGCCAGACTGGACAGATCATGACGGCAGCCGCGTTGCTGGCGAAAACGCCAAACCCCAGCGATGAGCAGATTACACAAGCCATGAGCGGAAATCTCTGCCGCTGCGGAACCTATGAACGGATTCGCAAGGCGATCCGCCGGGCTGCGGGCGCCCGCTCCGTGGCCGCGGGAGGCGCGCAATGACCACGACGAGCGTGACCAAAAAAGCTTCCGGCTTGAATCGGCGCGAGTTCGTCGTCGCCGGAGTTGCCGCTGGCGCCGGCCTGGTGGTCGGTTTCTATCTGCCGCATGGAAGGAAATCGCGGGCTTTCTCGCCGAATGCTTATGTGAGGATCACGGCAGATAACAAAATCACTATTGTCGTAGCGCGCTCGGAAATGGGGCAAGGCATTCGCACGGCATTGCCCATGATTCTTGCGGAGGAACTGGAAGCCGACTGGAAGCAGATTGAGATTGAACAGGCTGGAGCCAGCACACTGTACGGCGACCAGACGACGGGCGGCAGCGCGAGCGTACGAACCACCTGGGATCCCATGCGCAAGGCCGGCGCGGCCGCGCGGGAGATGCTGATTTCGGCGGCAGCCCTGACATGGACCGTACCACGATCCTCCTGCGCTGCGCAGAATGGCACCATTGTTCACGCGGCGTCCAAGCGGCAACTCAGCTACGGCGAGCTTGCGGAGAGGGCCGCCACGTTGCCGATTCCTACCGATGTCACGTTAAAGCAAAGTAAAGATTACAAGCTTGTGGGACAAAGGCTGGCGCGCGTGGACACGCCTTCGAAGGTGAAAGGCGAGGCGGTCTTCGGCATCGACTTTCGCATGCCGGGGATGAAATACGCCGTGCTGTCGCGCTGTCCGACCATCGGCGGGAAAGTCTTGAGCTTCGATGATAAAGAGTCGAAAAAGATTTCTGGTGTGAGCTACGTGGGCAAGATCAGCGATTCAGCCTTGGCCGTGGTGGCCGATAGTGTTTGGGGCGGAATGGAAGGGCGTCGCCTGCTGAATGTGAATTGGGATGACGGTCCGAATAAAGAATTGAATACGGCGATGGTGATCGCGTCCCTGAAGCGGGCCGCAGCAAAGAAAGGTGCGAGCTTATATTCGGTGGGCGACGTTTCGAAAGCCGGGGGTAGAAAAGTTTCGGCAGAGTATCAACTGCCCTTCATGGCCCACGCCCCGATGGAGCCGGGAAATTGCACCGCAAATTATCAAGGAGCCACCTGCGAGTTGTGGGCTCCGACGCAGGTGCCGCAAGATTGCCGCGACTCGGTGGCGCAGGCTATCGGCTTGGATCCTGACCAGGTGAAGGTGAATGTCACATTGATGGGCGGCGGCTTTGGGCGGCGGCTTGAGCACGATTATGCCGTGGAAGCGGCTCTGGTTTCGAAGGCGATTGGGGGTCCGGTAAAGGTTCTGTGGACCCGCGAGGATGATATGCGCTCTTCCACGTATCGTCCCGCGAGCCTCCATCAATTGAGTGCTGTGCTCGATAGCGCAGGCTGGCCCGTGGCATTCACGCACCGGATTATCGCGCCCTCGATCAGCGGACAAAAGGGCCAGCCCGGAGCGAATGGAATCGATCCGGATTTGCCGGACGAAGCGGCGTTTATCTACGGCTTGCCGAATGTTTCCTTGGAATATGTGCTCGCCGAAACGCCCGTGCCCCTAGGGTGGATGCGCTCGGTATATGCGCTGCAGGCGGGGTTTGCCAGCGAAAGTTTTATCGATGAACTGGCGACGGCGGCTGGGAAAAATCCTCTGGAATACCGGCTGCACATGTTGGCAAAGAATAAAGATCAGGACATTCCATTCTTCGCGACGACATGGAAAACCGCACGCATGCGTGGCGTTCTGCAACTGGCGGCGGATAAAGCGGCGTGGGGCAAGCCGCTACCTGCGGGACGTTTTCGCGGCATCGCCTGCTTCGGATGTTTTTCTTCTTACGTGGCTGAAGTGGTGGAAATCAGCATGGAAAACGATGTGCCGCGAGTTCATCGGGTGGTGGCCGCCGTGGATTGCGGGCAGGTCGTCAATCCGAGCATTCTGGAGCAACAGATTCCGGGCGGAGTGATTTACGCCCTTAGCAACGCTTTGCGCGCCAAGATCACGATTGAGAAGGGACACGTCGTGCAAGGGAATTTCGACGACTACGCGCCCGTGCGCATGGACGAAGCTCCGGTTGTGGAAGTCTATGCCGTGCCCAGTACAGAATCGCCGACAGGCATTGGCGAACCCTCCGTGCCGCCACTCGCACCAGCGCTTTGCAACGCGATCTATTCGGCGACGAAGAAGAGGATCAGGGCGCTGCCGATTTTGAGTTAACTGCTGGCATCGGCTGGCCCACCGTCAGCTTAAAGATTTTGATGTTGTTGCCGAACGACTCGAAGCGCAGGTCGCGGAACTCCGCAAACTGTCGTTGCAAGTCTTCGGGCAGATCCACACCCCATCCTGCCTGAGCAATCCAGACGGTAGCCCCCGGCTTGAGGCGGTAAGTCTCTATCAGACGGTTCCACGAGTTGAAAAAACGGTTGGCATCGAAGAGCGTGGCAGCCTTGTAACTCGCGGAGACGACTCGAACTCCGTCGCAGGAAAATCCCTCGAAATCCAGGGCGGGTGCCTCGAACGTGATCGGCTTCTGCCCGCACAAGTAATGACCCAGAACCAGTTCGCTTTCGTAATCGGTAAAGACCAGATCAGGAGGGCTGGCCTTCTGGTGCAAAAAGTCTATGGCTTCGTTCATGCGGGCACGGCTCTGGTCGTGGCGCTGAATGTAGGGTTGACGTTCTTTACCGAACAGCACGCACAGCACAAGCATAAGACCCGCAACAGCAACCGCACGAAGCCAGTTTTGACCCGCTAGCCGCGCAACCGCAACACTGACACCGGCCACGCCCGGGATGACGAGGAACGCCACGTGTCGCGTGCCGCCGTAGGGATAAACATGCGCCAGGCTGGCGATGCTGGCTACCACAAACGGGAATAACAAGAACATTCCCAAGCGGCGCGAGGAAGTTCGGTCGTACGGAAAGCTTTTCCCGCGCAAAAGCAGCGCGAGGCCCACCACAAACAGCAGCCCGGCGACATCGCCCACGGCAAGTTGCCCGAAAAAATATTGAAACACTCCGAAGGAGTGACCGACCAGGAACAGCAGAGGGCTATCGTGAGCGGGATCGAAATAGGAGCGGCGCAGAAAAAAGTCGCTCATCCAGCCTTGTAGAGCCGTTCTTGATTCGCCCACTCCCAGCTTCGAAATGTGCGTCTTATACAGAAAAATCGCGAGCGCCAGTGCCCCAAGCTGTCCGATTATCCAGACCAGCGCCAGGCGGGCGGGCGGCCGCTCCTGGAAAATTCTGAGCAGGGCATAAATACCGAGAGCCGCGGCGAACAGAAAGGCCGAGTAATGGGACAGCATCGCGAGGTAAAGGCACAGCGTGAGGGCCGCTATTTTGACTGTAGATTTTTTCGCGAAGGAATCATCGAGAAAGTACAGAGCGCCAGCGAGAAACGCCAGCAGCAAAGGATACTGTCGGATTTCCGCCGAAAGCAGGACGATCGGTGGAAGGAATGCTACGAATAGCAGACCGATGAAGCTGGCAAGACTTCCGGCAGCATTTCTTGACCATTTATAGAACATCCAACAAAAAGCCACGCTCGCCAGAATCAGAGGCAGTCGCAACCAGAGCTCCGATGTGCCGAAAGCGCGCCAGAAGTAAAGCAACAAAGTGAGCAGCGGAGGATGAGAAGCGGTGAGGCTCGCTCTGTAGGCCAGAGCTAGCGAGGGTTGATTGGCCAAGCGAAAATGCAGTGCCTCGTCAGGATTGAGGTACGTTCCGGAAGCCGCCCACAGCCGCGCCAGGAATCCTAGCAGGGTCACGGCAACTGCGGCTTGAGGGAAGCGACCGTGAAACCACTGATTCTTATTTTCCGTCAACGATCCCTATCCTCGCGGATTAAATCTTCAGTGTTGGCAAGGGCTTCGGCGCCCTCCGGCTGACCAGCTCGGAGCTCCGCCGTTGGTTCAATAGAAGTCACGGCGCCTTTTTCTTAGCTCTTCATGGGTGGGTATGGTGCACTTCAATGAGACAACTACCTACCCCGAGCAGTTTCGCCGAGCTCCTTTGGGCTAGGCCGCTCGAACCGAGTTTAGATCGCAAACTACGCCGCTCTTTCCGCCTTCTCTAGCCCCTATGACAGCCGAGGTTAAGAGATACGTCTTCCGGCGCTCCAGCGCCGCCACCACCCGTAGTTTAGCCGCCTTGACACTCCTTTCCCCCCGCCTTTATCCTTGATTCTTGATCCTTGCGGTACTTCGTCCTTTTTGACGTGCTTCCGCGGGCTTTTTGGGCGCGGCCACTGAACGCGTCGCGGAGGTTGCCGATGTTCTTCGAAATCAAAGACTTAGAACTTCATCCGATCGAGTTCGCGGAGAAGTTTGAGCCTGGCGCGATCGACCTGGGATCGGATTACCGCCAGATTTCGCCGGTGAGCAGCAGTGGTCGGGCGGATCTGGTCGAAGAGCATCACGGCAAGCACAAGATCATACAAGACATTCGCATTCAGGGTCGGTTGAGCACCACTCTGGAAATGAATTGCGCGCGTTGTCTGGAGCCGCTGACTCAGGACGTGAACCGCGAATTCGACCTGCTGTATCGTCCGCAAGGAGCTGACGCCGGGCGCGACGAGATGTCGGTTACCGACGCCGAGGCCGAGATCAGCTATTATGAAGGGGAGGGGATTCTGCTGGACGATGTAGTCCGCGAGCAGATCCTGCTGGCCGTTCCGTTGAAGGTCACCTGCCGCGAAGATTGCAAGGGTCTGTGCCCGCACTGCGGCAAGAACCTGAACCAGGAAAAATGTTCGTGCGCAGTGGCCCAGGAAGAACCTCGGTGGGCCGCGCTCAAGGAAATTCGCAGCAAATTGGCGCACTAAGAATTCACGATCGATATCGATGCAAGCGAGGCCGAATGACCTCAGCGAGAGGAATCTAGACCATGCCAAATCCGAAACGACGACACTCCCAAAAGCGCACCTCCACCCGGCGCGCGCATGACGCCTTGAAGAGCCACTCGCTCTCCGAGTGTCCGAACTGCCACGAAAAGAAGATGCCGCACCGCGCTTGCACCAAGTGTGGCTACTACAAGGGCCGCGAAGTACTGCAAGTCGAGGAAGCCAGCTAACTCCCTGCCAACATGCCTAGCGTGATCGCGCTGGATGCGATGGGTTCGGACCGGGCGCCCAAGCCTGAAATCGAAGGCGCGATTCATGCTGCCCGCAATTATGACGTCCGAGTTCTGCTCATCGGCCCGGAAGACACCATCAAAGCCGAGCTTGACCGTCATCCGTCGGTATTCCGCCTTCCCATCGAGATCGTCCAGGCCAGCGAAGTTATCACCATGGAAGACAAAGCCGTGCAGGCGGTGCGCGCCAAGCGCGACTCCTCAATGCGAGTCGGTCTGCGGCTGGTTCGCGAGGGACAAGCTGCCGGCTTTGTCACCGCCGGCAACACCGGCGCTGCCATGGCCTCCGCCAAGATGGTGCTGGGGGCGCTGCAGGGCGTAGATCGTCCAGCGCTGGCTGCCGTTTTTCCCACAGCTCCCGGGACGGCGGCAATTTTGCTCGATGTCGGCGCGAACGTCGATTGCAAGCCGCACAATCTTGAACAGTTCGCGGTGATGGGAGAGATTTATTTCCGCTCCATGTTTGGCGATCTCAAAGTAGGCCGGTCGGGCTTCGGCGGCGCAAAGCGGCCGCGCGTAGGCTTGCTTTCCATTGGCGAAGAAGAGACCAAAGGCAACGAACTGACGCGAGAGTCGTTCCAGTTGCTGAAGCGCCTGCCCTTGAACTTTGTGGGCAATGTCGAGGGACTCGACCTCTTTAACGGCCACGTCGACGTGATCGTGGCCGACGGGTTCGTGGGCAACGTAGCACTTAAAATTTCCGAAGGTGTAGCGAACCTGGTGCGTACGGTTTTAAAAGAATCGCTGAAATCGACGATCACGCGGCAGGTTGGTTACATGCTTTCGCGTAGCGCATTTTCGGATTTCAAAAAACGCATTGATCACACGGAATATGGAGGGGCACCACTACTGGGAGTCAAAGGCGTTTGCATCATCACCCACGGATCATCCAACGCCAACGCCATCAAGAATGCGGTGAGAGTAGCGGCCGAGTTCGCTGGCCGGCGCATCAACGAGTCGATCGAGCGCGGACTGGCCGAGATTCGTCCCGCTCTCGCAGCAGTGGAAGCTGCCCCGGCTCAATAGTTCCCGGCAAGATCGAGACGATGACCGAATCCAGAGACCTGCACAACATAGCAGCCCAACGGCTTGCATTCATTTTCCCTGGCCAAGGTTCGCAAGCTGTGGGCATGGGAAAAGAGCTCTTCGAAAAGTTCCCCGTCGCGCGGCAGACGTTCGAAGAAGCCGACGAGGCTCTCGGCTACAAATTGTCGCAGGTTTGCTTCGACGGGCCGGAAGAACAGTTGCGCCTCACCGAGATCACCCAACCGGCGATACTTACAGTGTCGATTGCGGCCTTGAGAGTTCTTGAGGGCAAGGTTCCCAGGCCCGGCTTTGTGGCCGGCCACAGCTTGGGGGAGTATTCGGCACACGTGGCTTCGGGCACGATGACTTTTGCCGACGCTGTGCGCACCGTGCGCAACCGCGGCAAGTATATGCAGGAGGCTGTGCCGGTCGGCGTTGGAGCCATGGCGGCAATTCTGGGCATGGAGTTGGAAAAGGTTGCCGCGATCTGTCAGGAAGCGGCACAGGGAGAAGTCTGCTCGCCCGCAAATATCAATTCGCCGGAGCAGATTGTGATCTCCGGCAATACGGCCGCCGTGGAAAGAGGAACAAAACTTGCCGACGAGCGCGGTGCCAAACGCGCGAAATTGCTGCCGGTGAGCGCACCCTTCCATTGTTCGCTGATGAAGCCTGCACAGGACCGTCTGGAAGCGGACCTGAACGCGCTGAAGACACAGAAGCCGGTTTATCCGGTCGTTTGCAACGTAGAAGCATCGTTGGTCAGTGATGAAATTCGTGCCCGCGAAACCCTGGTCGCCCAGGTGACCGGCGCAGTGAAGTGGGAGCCGAGCATGCGCCTGCTGATTGAAAAGGGCGTTCAAACCTTCGTGGAGATCGGCCCGGGTAAAGTGCTATGCGGTTTAATGCGGCAGATTGACCGCTCGAAGGCCTGCCTCAATGTCGCCGACGAAGCGTCTGTGACCAAAACGTTGCAACAGTTCGAAGCCTAAAATTCGGAACTTCCGTACCTCTCGCCACTTCGTCGGGCCGTCCTACAAATTGTTCTCGTGGAACTCCAGGTCGCAGGGCGGCGAACTGATCGTCTTGTCCGTTTTGTCCACGTACAACTGGGCGTGTTGCGCGCGATCATTCACGACCACGTCGACCACGACTCCACTCCCGCCACCCGGACAGTTGCTGTCGCCGTAAATCTGGAAATTCTTTACGATCCCCCACTGGCCTCCAGCTCCCCAGTCTTGCATGAACTCATGGAATGGATACTGCGAGTGATTCTGCGGATGCTGCCTCCACCCGGGATCGGCGTAGTAGATGCCGTAAGCGGTTTCAAAGTCCTGTTTCTGCAACGCCGAGAAAAATTTGTCGGCAACGTGTTTTTCCGGCCAGAAGCGATTCCACCAGCCCACCAAGGCCAGGATCAGAATCAAGATGGTCGCCGAAACGATGCGGATCTTTTTCTTCCGCTCTTTTTCGGGATGGTACTCTTTGGCGTCCAGTAGAGTCATGACTTATTAGAATAACGGACGCCGCCAGCAAGTCAAAAATTGCCGGAATTAATTTACCGCCGAATACGCCAAGAGCAGGGAGAAATACGCACAAGAAAACTGAATGGCTTGACCCAGATTTCCTCAGCGGCTTCGGCGCTCTCGGCGGTAATTGCTGAACTACAGCGTGCGCTTGAACAGCGGTATAGCGATGCCCAGGGTAACGGCCGCAAAGATCGAAAGGAACAGCATGTCAGTCCTCACCGCAGCCAAGCTCGTTTCTTTTAGCAGTAAACATTTGAAACCATCCACCGCGTAGGTGAAGGGGTCAACCTTGGCAATCGCCTTTAACCACGGAGGAAACGCCTGGATGGGATAGATGGCCCCACTAGGAAAGAACAGCAGCGTGTTCAGGATGCCAAACATCGCCCGCGGCACTAGCGGGTCGTCGATGCGCACCATGAGCAGAAACATCATGGTGTTGAAGGCGAGCGAGGTCAACACAATCATCACCAGCAGGCCAAACATCGTGACCGGATTAAAGATTGTGTTCACGCCTGCAATGAGCGCCCCGATCACGCAGATGATCACGCCCGTCATCACGGCTTTGATTGCACCCGCCAGATTGAGGCCCAAAACAAGTTCGAGTTTGGTGATGGGGGTAACGAGGTAGCCTTCGTGGACTCCGCGGGCCTTGTCATCGATGTACAACATGCCTCCGCCGATCATGACCGAAACAAACATGGCCAATGTGAGCGAGCCTGGCAGCAGATATTTCATGTATTCGATGTAGGGGTACAGTTCTACAATCTCAAGCGCGGTCTGCTGCAGGATGCGTGGCTCAACCGTGGGTTGATTCAGCGAACCAACCAGGTCGGTGAGTTCCGACTCCACCGCTGAGCTCATGAAGTTATCGCTGTTATCCACTACCAGCGCGATCTCTGGATGGTTTTCCTCATAAACCCGCCGCGAGAACTGAGGTGGAATGATCAAAGCGCCATCGAGCTTCCCGTTGCGAACGTCCTCCATCGCGTGTTTCTCGTTGTCGTAGTAAACCGGCACGAAAGTACGAATGTTGGCCCGTACGGAGTCGAAAGCTTCACGAATCCGCAGCGCCTGCGTGCCTCCGTCCTGGTCGACAATGGCAACCTTGGCGTCGCGGATCTTGCCCCCGAACGCATTGCCCAAAATGATCAACTGCACTAGGGGCATGATCATTGACGCCATCATGAGCGCCGGCGAACGAAAGAACTTCCGCATTTCGCGCTCAACAATCGCCATCATCCGGTTCATCGGTTCAACCCCGCAGTGCTCATGGTCTCAGGCCCGGGCTCTGAGGCATCACGAACGCGTAGGCCTTCTGCAGCTCGTCGCGCAACTGCCTGCCGGTGTAATGCACGAATACGTCGTCCAATGTCGTGTTTTGCACTGAAAGCGACTTCACCGCAACGCCGGCTTCAACGGCCATTTCAACCAGTTCCGTCGTGGTGCGCGAACCATTGCCAGTAAGCACTCGATACATGCCGGCTCCCTCGTGTTGCACCGACGTGACCTCGTCAAGCGTATGCAAACGCCGCTCCCAGTCGTCGGGAGGATTTTCAAACTGCACTTCGATCACATTCGACCCCGGCACGCTAGCCTTCAAGGCCATGGGCGAGTCCAGCGCGACAAGTTTTCCGTGATCGACAATCGCGATCCGGTCGCAGAGTCGGTCGGCCTCATCCATGTAGTGCGTGGTAATCAGAATCGTAAGTCGCCGATGGCTTTTGATATTTCCTAGCATCTCCCATACAGCCACGCGTGACACCGGATCCAATCCGGTGGTGGGCTCATCGAGGAAGAAGATTTTCGGATGATGCACAAGTCCGCGCGCGATCTCCAGTCGCCTTCGCATTCCTCCCGACAGCGTCTTGGTCTGCGCGTCGCGCCACTTGGTTAGATCTACCAGGCCGAGTAGCTCTTCGATCGAGCGTTTTCTCTCTTTCGCCGGCACGTCGTAGAGCTTGGCGTAGATATTCAGATTCTCTTCCACCGTGAGGTCGAGATCGCTAGTCAGTGCCTGTGGGATCACACCAATCATGCGGCGCGCCGCGTTCGGGTCTTTCGCCACATCTTTCCCGGCGATGCAAGCGGTCCCCGAAGTGATCGGAATCAGCGTCGTCATCATGCGGATCAGCGTCGACTTTCCCGCCCCATTGGGGCCTAGCAGGCCGAAGATCTCGCCTTCTTTCACATTGAACGAAACATCGTCCACGGCCGTGAAGTCGCCGTATTTCTTGACGATGTGCTGCACCTCGATCGCAAAGGGCGTATGGTTCGCAGCCGTTGCAGAGTCGTTCGTCTGGGTGCTTACTTCGGCCGTCATGGCTGTTCCGCCGCTATCGCGCTCTGCGGATTGCTCTCACCCTTCATCTGGGCGGGTGAAACCAGTACTTCGGCCGTCATTCCTGGCACGAATGCACCTTTCGGATTGTCGAGCCGAACTTTCAAAACGATGGTTTTGATATCCCGTTTGCGGCGGCTCACATCGCGTTGCGTGGCAAAATCGCCTTCCACTCCTTTGAAAAATACTTTGCCGCTAGTGATGGTTCCGCCGGGGAGGCGCACGCGCATCACATCGCCATAACCGATGTGGTCCGCATAGGTTTCCGGAATCGCGGCTCTCACCCACGTGTCCGTGAGATCAACGATCGTGGCAATCGGCGCGCCAATGTTCACCACTTCTCCCTGCCGCGCTGCCCGCACCGAGACTGTGCCGGTGACCGGCGCATAGACATCGGTATAGCCCAGCCGCACCGCCGCCTGATTCTTCTGCGCGATGGCATTTTTGAGATCAGCCTCAGTCGATTGCACCGTGCTCTTCGCTGCATTGGCTTGCTGCGTACGCGCGATGGCCGAAGCCAAGTCCGCCTCCGCCGCCTTTACCAATTCCCGTTGCGCCTGCACTGTCGCCTGAGCGGCCTGCAGGTTGGTTTCAGCCTGAACCCGATCCTGATCCGACTGGACTCCGGCCTTGGCCAATTCGATCATGCGTCGACTGTCGCTCTCCGTGCGATCGAGCGCAGCCTTTGCCTGCAGCAGTTGCGCCTTGGCCGAGTCCAGCTTGGCCCGCGCATTCGCCACGTCGCTGGAGGTCGAGCCAGAGGTGGAACGTTCGGTGTGTTGCATCTCCGCCACTTTGTGCTGCAAGCTCGCAATATTGGCCGCGGCCGCGGCTTCCTGCGTCTGCAACTCCGAGGGATCGAGCACCGCGATCAGGTCTCCGGCCTTCACCGGAGTACCTTCGTCCACCAGCAACCTCTGGATGCGCCCTTCCACCTGTGCACTGACGATCACCTGATTCGAGTCGACCGTACCGATCAGCACCAGGTCTCTAGAATGGTCGGCAGAGAAAATGTAGTAGATCACGGCGATCACAAAGATGATGCTGAGTAGAATGAAAAACTTGTTACGAGCACTCATTGGCGAGCTCCCGATTTGCGAAACGACGGCGTCGCATTTGTATTAGGTAGAAAAAGCGCCGCGGAAATAAAATCCATAACCGCGGCTCGCCGCTCGGCGATACGCTCCGGTGTGAGGGGATTGAAGCGTACGATCCGCCGCATGACCGGTGCACTGCTGAAGTAGAAAACGATTATGGAAACCATAGAAGGAACGAAGTGCGCCGGATCTACCTTGCGGAAGTCTCCTTCCGCAATTCCCTTGTGCAACAACGCTCCCACCCGCCGATAGATTGGCCGGAAGTAAGTCTTGACCAACCGGTCGATGTGCACCGAATCTCCCTCGCGCGCGCGCATCATCTCGCGCTGCATCAGCTTGGGATAAATCTGGTCGGAGGCGATGAAATCGAAATATGCGCCCACGTAAGCCATGATTTTGTCGCGCGGCGGCAAGTCGCTATCGAGCACCTGGAAAACCCTAGCCTTCATCCCGGAAAACGCATGGTTGAGGACTGCGCCATAGAGGGTTTCCTTGTCCTTAAAGTAGTAGTAGAGGAGAGCCTTATTGACGCGCGCCTCGCGCGCAATGGCGTCGGTACGAGCTCCGGCAATGCCGTGTTCGGCAAACTCTTGCGCCGCCGCCTGCAGAATGGCCGCACGGCTTTCCTCCGGCTGCCCGCGCGATCCCATGCGGGGATGAAGATGACGCTGAGGCCGACGTGCCATAGTTAATTAACCGGTTAGTTATATCCTAGCACAAGGTTCCGAACACTGAAAGGATTCCGACGCCAGAACACTACCAAAGATTACGATTCTGCTCGTTTCGTTCGTGGCATGCGATTGCCGCGGGCTGCTCCACACCAGCCCTTCGTGTTTTAGGTGATGTCCCGGGCCACGATTTTGGCGCGCCCATGGTTAACCGGCGCGCCGTAAATCGTGGACGTTATGAGTACACTCGCGCCGTTTCTGCGCCGCGACTCCGCGTTGCGCCTGCATTTCGTCGCTTCAGCCCTAATCCGCGCCAGCGTTAGGGGCCACTGGCGGCACACTCGCGCTGTCCGATGGTTTCGGCTTGCCGCGGAGCCTTGCGGTCGCCACCAGCAGTGCCACGGTGTATCAGGGCGTCAGCCGTTTTTCGGCACTGGCCGCGGGCACATTCGTGGATATGGACGGCGCTATTCAATCAGACGGTTCGCTGCTGGCCACGCGCATTGCGGTGGAAGATCCGTTAGCGGTACAGGTGCAGATTGGCCGTTGCTATGCCACGCCGTCGTTGACCTGCGCGCAGTCCATGCGCAGAGTGCCGTTGCGGTTGAACACCAATCCATAGAAGCGCACCGTGCTGCCTGCGGCGAGTGGCTGCGTGTTGAGCTTCTGCGTGTTACTGTCTACCCACACTTCCACCTGGCTGGGATTGCTGAGAAGCGCAGTCTGCCCCTGTTTGTACTGCCAGTGTCGGAAACAGGTCTTAGGACGCGAGCGATACCGTGTAGTTGGTAAAGTTGCCGCTGCTCGAGCCGGCGTGTGGGGAAATCCACCGCTGCTGACGAGAGTAGTAGCGGTGAAGTCAACGTTTTGCCCCCAAAGCACAAGAGCAGGCTCGGCAGCCGAGGAGTATATTCACGGCGCCATCTTCGGCGTCACAGCAAAGTCACATGGAAGTCGGAGTCCACCCGACGCGGGGGAGAAGCGCTGGACCGCTGCAGCAGACAGTTGACCTGGTCACGCGCCAGCCTTAGCAGGGTCGTGTCGGCTGGTGGATTCTTACCGCGCTCCGCCCGCGATCGAAGGCACCAGCAGCACTTCATCGCCCTCTTGAAAAGCATAGCTAGGGCCGCCCAGAAACCGGATATCTTCCTCATTCACATAAATATTGAGGAAGCGCCGCACCTGTCCGGCCTCGTCGCGGAGATGCGGTTTCAGATCTGGAAACTTTTCATCCAGGGCCGAGAAAAGCTCTCCCAGGTTCGTGGCGGTACACGCGATCGAGCTTACTCCCGCCGTGTGCCGCCGCAGTGCGGTCGGAATTTGTACTGTAATCGCCATCTGAACCTCCACTTATGCGCTGGCCGCGTCCGCCGTTTGGTTCGCAACTTCGACCGTATCCAGCGTTTCGTTCAGATACTTTTCAAATTCGGCCAGCTTCGGTGCAATCGGTCTCTCAAACTCATACACTCCAGCGAGCACATCGGTCGTCTTCAGCCCGTTTCCGGTGATGCACAACACCGTCGTTTCCTCGGGCAGAATGCGGTCCTGGCGATAGAGCTTGCCCGCGGTGCCCACGGTCACTCCACCGGCGGTCTCAGTAAAGATGCCTTCCGTTTCCGCCAGCAGGCGGATCGAATCGATCACTTCCGGATCGCTCACGTCTTCGCTCCATCCGCCGCTCTGCTTGATGGTCTTGATGGCATAATGCCCGTCGGCCGGATTGCCGATCGCGAGCGAACGCGCAATCGTCGACGGTTTTTGCGGCTCGATTTCTGCACTGCCGGTTTTCACCGCAGTCGAAATCGGAGAGCACCCGGTAGCCTGCGCGCCAAAGAACTTCACGGGCTTTTCTTCAACCAACCCGAGTTTGATCAGTTCGTCGAACGCCTTCTTGACCTTAGTGATGAGCGAGCCGCCGGCCATCGGAATCACAACATTGTCCGGCAAGCGCCAGCCCAGTTGCTCCGCGATTTCGAAGCCCACGGTCTTCGATCCTTCAGCGTAATAAGGCCGCAAGTTGACGTTGACGAAGCCCCAGCGGCGTTCTTCAGCAATCTGTGAGCATAGGCGGTTCACCTGATCGTAGTTGCCGGCGATGCGCACAACATTGGCACCGAAAACTTGCGTACCCAGAATCTTCGCGGGCTCCAGATCGGAAGGAATAAAGATCCACGCTGTCAGCCCCAGGCGCGCGGCGTGGGCTGCCACAGCATTGGCCAGGTTTCCCGTCGAAGAGCACGCAACCGTGTCAAAGCCGAAAGCCTGCGCCTGCGCCAAAGCCACGGCCACAACGCGGTCCTTAAAGCTGAGTGTGGGCAGGCAGACGGCATCATTCTTGATGTAGAGATTCTGCGCGGCAGCGCTCCCGTCACGCTGATTGCCCGCCAGGCGCGCAGCGAGCCGCGGCGCCTGAAAGAGCGGCGTGAACCCAACCGGCAGCCGGGGCTCATAGCCCGCCGGCAACGGAAGCAAATCGGAATAGCGCCACATGTTCGGCGGCCGTTGCGAAATTCGCTCACGGCCGAACGCTCCCTGAGCCATCGAAGCCCGGATCGCATCGTAGTCGTAAGTGATTTCGAGAGGAGAGAAGCACTCGTCGCAGATCGAGCGGGGCTGGTTTCCCCAGCTTCGCCCGCATTCCCGGCAGCGCAATTCGTAGTGAGCCATTTGCTACTCGCTTTCTGCTACAGCGAATAGCTGGGGACGAGCCGGGAAAAAACGCCCTAAAACTGAAAGGCCTCTTTTCCAGGAAATAGGAAAAGAGGTTATCGGAATGCAAATAAACTAAGCTCGCATCCGAATCTCATGTTCCCCGTTTCCGGGCGGGAGTTGGCACCTGGCGGTCGAGATATATGATCCCGATCCGGTTGCCGTGGCGTCACAGGGCTCGTCCCTCAGCCACTCTGCATGAAATTCCGGTCTACCCCGAAGGGAAGACTTGTCTTCATGATCCTACACAGCGGATAGAGGTTCGTCAAGACTCACGTCACGCAATCCGAATTTCACCCTAAAGCTCGAAACCCTAAGTCACAGAATTCTGTCGACCGCCGCCAAGACGAACCGGGCACGCTCCTCAACCGACCCTAAAGGGAGCAGAACAAGTTCGTAGCCCAAGCCGGAGTAAATCTCTCTCATCACTTGCGTACGTCGCTTCCGCTTCCTCGAAAGTTTGCTTCCGTTCCTCATCGAACCCGAAGATTTCCCGCCAAGGCGGCGCGATAAACAACCCGAAATGATAGCGAAATATCTGCGCCGCCCGCTCTACATGGGAAGGGATGGGCAGGTTACTAAAACGCAGGTAGCCGAGCACATCGGGCACGCCGCGATCGAAAATCACAGGGCCAGTCAGCCTCAGCCCGGCCCGATACGATCGCATTTCCCAACTGAGCATCAGTTCCGCGAACGCGCGCCGATCCGACCAAGGCAAGGCCTCGCCGCCGATGGCAACCTGATCCTGAATGATTGCTCGCCCGGCCTCCGGCATGGTGCAGATGCCCTGTCCCGCCAGCGCTTCAATCAGCGCACTCTTTCCCGAACCCGGGCCACCGGTGATTACGAATAGGCGATCGGAAATTACCGCGTCCATTTTCTTTCTCCTTACTCCTGCGTTCGCTATAACTACGCCAGTTGTTCCAAACGCAATCCATCGGTACACTCTTCATTCGCGAGGTGAGCATGGGAAACCGTTTTGGATTCTGGGAAGAGCATTTGTGGTCTACGATTTTTCGGCTCCGTCACACACTTGTCTTCGCCGTTGTTTTCGGCGAGCTCTTATTCGTTACACCCTGTTCCGCCCAGAGCGCAGGACGTGCCTCATCCTCCGATCTGTCCAGCGAGACGCCCGAGACGTTCACGCCGGTCACCTCGAGCTTTGATTACGTTAAGCGCGACGTGATGATCCCGATGCGCGACGGCGTGCGACTGCACACCGTGATCGTTCTACCCAAAGGCTCAAAGCGTGCGCCGATCCTGCTTACCCGCACACCTTACAGCGCCACCGCGCAAACCAGCCACGCCGCAAGTGCGCATCTCGGCCCCATCCTGAGCGGCTATGACAATGCAACCGACGTGATCGTCGAAGGCGGCTACATTCGCGTGGTGCAAGACGTTCGCGGAAAGTATGGTTCCGAAGGCGACTACGTCATGAACCGCCCGCTGCATGGTGCGCTGAATCCCACGCCCGTCGATCACTCCACCGACACCTATGACACGATCGATTGGCTGGTAAGAAATGTTCAGGAGAGTAACGGCAAAGTCGGTATCCTCGGAATTTCCTATGACGGCTTCACCACTTTGATGGGGCTGGTCAATCCGCATCCGGCTTTAAAAGTTGCTGTGCCCATGAATCCCATGGTCGACGGATGGATGGGCGATGACTGGTTCCACAACGGCGCCTTTCGCGAACAGAATATGGGCTACATCTACGATCAGGAGGCCACGCGCAGCAACGACGAAAAATGGTGGACCGACCACTTCGATGACTATGACGTCTTCATGGAAGCCGTTTCAGCCGGTGAACTCGGTCGCCGTCATGGACTCGAACAAGTCGGCTTCTGGCGCAAACTTCTCGATCATCCGAGTTACGATTCCTGGTGGCAAGGACAAGCGATGGATCGCATTCTCGCCGCTCAGCCTCTGAAGGTCCCCACCATGCTGGTCGACAGCTTGTGGGATCAGGAAGATATTTACGGCG
Organism: Candidatus Sulfotelmatobacter sp.; assembly: GCA_049519055.1. Lineage (GTDB taxonomy): Bacteria > Acidobacteriota > Terriglobia > Terriglobales > Acidobacteriaceae > Sulfotelmatobacter. The sequence goes on from JBEKRE010000012.1 coordinate 21,250, forward strand.
CGCCCGCAGTCTATAAAGCGCTTAAAGCAAGCGACGCGAACAATGACAAGTTATTTCTCGTGCTGGGTCCATGGCATCACGGCCAAGAGATTGGCGATGGCAGCTCACTCGGAGCCATAAAATTTGACAGCGACACCGGACTCTATTTCCGGCAGGAAATTCTTCGGCCTTTCCTAGATAAATATCTTAAAGACGGCGCTCCGAAAGCCGACATCGCGCCCGTCACCGCTTTTGAAACCGGAACCAACACCTGGCGTCGATTACCCACATGGCCAGCTGGCTGCGCGAGCGGCTGCACCTTGCAACCGACGCCTCTTTATCTAACCGCCGGACTAAAGGTGAGTCTGGCCGCGCCGAAGACGGGCGACGCAGCGTTCGACGAATATATCTCTGACCCGGCCAAACCGGTACCTTTTCGCGCGCGCCCCATCCAGCCCATGGGATACGGCGGTCGCTTTACTTGGGCCCTGTGGCTGGTCGACGATCAGCGCGAGGCTTCCGGCCGTCCAGATGTCGTAGTGTTCACTTCCGACGTCTTGACCTCTGCCATGCAGATCAGCGGACAACCAGTCGCCAATCTCGTGGCCTCGACCAGCGGCACCGACTCCGACTGGGTGGTCAAGTTGATCGACGTGTATCCCGACGAAGTGGCCGGCAACGACGCACTGGGAGGCTATCAGCTGATGATTTCAGCCGACATATTCCGCGGCCGCTATCGCGAGAGCCTTGAGACTCCTAAGCCGATTGCCGCTGGCCAGCCGCTGCTCTATCGCTTCAACCTTCCCCTGGCCAACCACGTTTTCTTGCCCGGCCACCGCATCATGGTGCAGGTTCAATCCAGTTGGTTCCCGCTGTACGACCGGAATCCGCAAACTTTCGTGCCCAACATTTTCTGGGCAAAGCCGGCCGACTACCGCAAAGCTGCACAGCGCGTCTATCACGCTCCCGGCCAAGCGAGCTTTATCGAACTGCCTTTGGCAGTTTCCCCGTAAGGTGGGGATGCAGGTGGAGTGGCAGCGCTACCGGCTGTACTGATTCCGCTTTTTATCGGCGTGCCGCTCCAGACCGAACTGAATTAATCTGTCAATAAGATCCTCATACTCCAGCCCCGAAGCCGCCCACAGCTTGGGATACATGCTGATGGCCGTGAAGCCCGGCATGGTATTGATCTCGTTCAGATAAATCTTGCGCGTTTGCGGATCCATCAGAAAATCGACGCGTGCCAGGCCTGAGCAATCCACGGCTTTGAAAGATCGTATAGCCAGTTCCTGGACTTTCTTCGTTTCCGCTTTGGTGAGCTTCGCCGGAATAATCAGCTCGGACCCTTCGTCAAGATACTTGGCGTTGTAGTCGTAGAACTCTTTTATCGGGACAATCTCGCCGGGCAGAGATGCTATCGGCTCGTCGTTGCCGAGCACGGAACACTCGATCTCGCGCGCCTTGTTTTTCTTCCCGCCGACCCCTTGCTCGATGACAATTTTACGGTCGAATTTCGCCGCTTCCTCAATGGCCGGACCAAGTTCCTTTCGATCGTGCGCCTTGCTGATTCCCACCGACGACCCCAAATTTGCCGGCTTCACAAAAACCGGATACTTCAACTTGGTCGCTACAAACTTCTGAACTTTCTTCGGCTCTTTCTCCCATGCATTGCGCAGAATCGTAACGTGCTTCACGATCGGAATCCCTGCGGCAATAAATAGGGATTTCATAATGTCCTTGTCCATGCCCGCGGCCGACCCCAGCACACCCGCACCTACATAGGCGATGTCAGCCAGTTCGAGCAACCCTTGAATCGTTCCGTCCTCGCCGAATGTGCCATGCAGAACAGGGAAAATTACATCTACGTTGATGGCGCGATCGCTGGCGCGCCGCGTGAGCGCCGCCTCCGTTTGAAATGGCACCAACCCACTTTGCCGGTGAACAGGCTCCGGCGGCACCACCACCGCTTCGCCCTGCGCCAAGACCGCCGCGGCTTGCGTCGTTTCAGGGTCGCCCGCACGCAGCTGGCGGGGCTCGATGATCAGCTTACCCTGCAGCAGGTTCTCGGCGTCAGCAGCCGTCAGCCAGTGGCCATCCTTGGTGATGCCGATCGGCACGACTTCATATTTATCTTTATCGATAGCTTGCAAAACCGATGCAGCGGAGAGCAACGAGACTTCATGCTCTCCGCTGCGCCCGCCAAAGAGAATTCCGACTCGTAACTTTTTCATAATCCTTCAGTCTCGACGCGAGGAAGTTCCGCATCAGTTCACTGCAGGTACCTACACGGGGCGGCGCCGAGCTATTTGCCCAAGAACTCCAGCAGCGCCTGACTGAATTCCTCCGGCTTTTCAATCTGTGGTACATGGCCGCACGCTTCAAACACCACCAGCTTCGCCCCTGAAATACCGCCGCGAAGCTTCTCTGCGCTTGCTGCCGGAATTAATTCGTCCTGTCGCCCCCCACACGACTGACGTGGGCAAGCGGATGGAAGCCAGTTTTGCGTCTTCAAATTGGGGAGTCGCGAGACCGGCGAGCGTGCGCTGGATGGTATATGCATCGTTGTTACGCACCTGGTCGGTGAAGACTTGCATCACGGATTGCTCAGCGACCAAGTTTTTGTTGTAGAAAATTGATTCGAGCAGCGCTCGCATTCCCGCTAAAGAAGACGCGTTCAAGTCGACAGCGGGCATCTGCATCGATGATAGGCCCGCGGAATCCACCAGCACGAGTTTTTCCACCCTCCCCGGGTGTTGCACGCTAAAATCAATCGCGATCCAACCTCCCAGCGAGTTTCCCACCAGCGTCGCTTTACTGACGTTCTGCGCCTGCATGAATCCCTGGAGAAAGTCCACGAAGGTTGCATTCTTGTATTCCAGCAGCGGCTTGTCGGAATGGCCAAAGCCAATCTGGTCGAGCGCGTAAACGTGATACTTGGGAGCAAGTGCGCCAAAGCTCGCCAGCCAGACTTCCTCGACGGCGCCCAGCCCGTGCAAGAGGATCACCACCGGCCCCTGACCAGCTTCGTAGTAATGAATGTTTTGTCCGAAAACAACCGCCACCTCTTCCGGCGGACGTGCGGGCTGATTTTGCGAAACGGCAAAGGGCGAAAACGCAATTAGCGCTGCCAGAAACACAGATCGAAGAGGGATGTTCATGGGCACCCTTTGCTTAACCGGAATTCCTACAGAATCTTTTTTCCAAACGCCGACAGCGCCAACTCCACCGCCAGATCCGCCGTTTGATTGTGCTCGTCGATCACAGGATTCACTTCGACGATCTCGAAGCTCAGCATGCGTCCGTGATCGGCAATGATTTCCATCGCCAGATGAGCTTCGCGGTACGTAGCTCCGCCGCGCACCGGAGTACCCACTCCCGGCGCGTCCTCGGGATCGATCCAATCCATATCAAGCGAAATGTGATAGCCAGCGGTGCCGCGCCCCGCCATACGTAACGCTTCTTCCATTACCGTACGCATGCCACGCTCATCGATGTCGCGCATGGTGAAAACGCCGATGCCGGCGCGGCGCACATGCTCTTTTTCGATCGCGTCGATGTCGCGCACCCCTACCAGTACGCAGTTCTCCGGCTTCGCCTTCGGAGAAAAATCGAAGATGTTCGACAACTCTGCCGGACCCAGCCCCATCAGCGCCGCCAGCGGCATGCCGTGCACATTGCCGCTGGGTGAGCTCTCGGGCGTATTAATGTCGGTGTGCGCATCAATCCAGATCAGGCCGACACGCTGGTTTTGACGACGATAAAACTCCGCAACGCCAGAAACCGTGCCCGCCGCCATCGAATGATCGCCGCCCAGAGCCAGTGGAATTTTGCCGGCTTCGAGCGTCTTCACCACCAGTTCCGCATGCTTGGTACAGGTCGCTGTGATTTCCTTCAAATACTTGGCATGAGTGTCGCCCTCTTTTTTCTGCTCCGGGATAGCAACGGCAATGTTGCCAGCATCTTCCACTTCGTGCCCCAACGCCTCAAGTCGTGCCTCTAGTCCCGCCACCCGCACCGCCGAAGGGCCCATATCAACGCCCCGCCGGGACTGCCCCAGATCCAGCGGCACACCGATCACGCGAATCTTCTTGGGAGCAATGTTGGTGGCGCTGATAGTTGTCATAGAGATTTCGTCATTGCGTGATCGGGCGATCCGGCGATTGAAGATCAAAGAGTCAGAGACTTGGTTTAAATTGCGCAATCACCCAATCGCCCGATCGCTCAGTGTCTACGGATACAGCCGGTGCAGCATCCTCGGGAACGGAATCGTTTCCCGCACATGCTCCAAGCCGCAGATCCAGGCCACAGCCCGCTCAATGCCCATGCCAAATCCGCTGTGCGGCACGCTGCCATACTTGCGCAAATCGAGATACCACTTGAATGCCTCTTCCGGTAAGCCCTGCTCGTGGATGCGCTGAACCAGTAGTTCGTACGACGCCATGCGCTGCGACCCACCGATGATTTCGCCATAACCTTGCGGCGCCAGTACATCTACGCAGAGCGCCAGCTCCGGACGCTGCGGATCCGGCTCCATGTAAAACGCTTTCACTTTCGCGGGATACCGATGCACCATCACCGGCTTGTCAAACTGCGCCGACAGATAGGTTTCATCGGGCGAACCCAGATCGCCGCCCCACTCGAACTTCGCTTCTAGCGCTCCTTTGGCGTGACCCTCCTGCAGATTCTTCACGGCATCGTCATAACTGATGCGCGGGAAGGGCGGCTCAATTTCTTCCAACTTGGAAATGTCCCGGCCGATCGCCTGCAAGTCCACGCGCCTTCTCTCCAGGCAGCGCTTCACCACAAAACTGATAAACCCTTCGGCGAGATCCATCAGATCGTCAAGCTCAGCGTAGGCAATCTCGGGCTCGACCATCCAAAATTCGGTGAGGTGCCTCCGCGTCTTCGATTTCTCCGCTCGAAACGTCGGACCGAACGAATACACTTTGCCCAGCGCCATTGCCGTCGCTTCGATATATAGCTGACCGGACTGCGTGAGATACGCCTGCTCCTCAAAGTAATCTACCGAGAATAGCGTGCTCGTTCCTTCGCAAGCCGCCGGAGTAAGAATCGGCGGATCGGTGAGTGTAAAGCCGCGCTCGTCAAAGAAATCCCGCACCGCTTTCACGATCTCCGCTCGCACCCGAAGAATCGATGCCTGCCGCTGCGACCGCACCCACAGATGCCGGTGCTCCATCAAGAATTCGGTGCCGTGTTCTTTCGGAGTAATCGGATACGGATCGGACTCCGGCACACGCTGCACCACCTGTACATTCATCACATCCAACTCATAGCCGCCGGGCGCGCGCTTGTCCGCCCGCACCTTGCCTTCGACGATCACACTCGACTCCTGGGTCAACGTTTTGATCGTCTCAAACACTGCCGGCGTGACGGCGTTCTTCGGCACTACTCCCTGAATCACGCCCGAGCCGTCGCGAAACTGCGGAAACAAGAGCTTCCCACTCTCGCGCAAGTTATAAAGCCAGCCCCGCAAAGTGACAGACTGGCCCTCGTGCTTCCCGACTTCAGCAATCGTAGTTACAGGTGATGACATAGTTTTGCGACTCAGTTACCGCCGAGCACGTGGAGTGCACCGAGAGAATAAAACAATTTGACCGTCTCTCCCTCGGCTTCTCTGCGCCCTCAGCGGTGAACGCCTTAAGCCGTTTCCAACTTCTCGAAGGTTGCGCTCAGCTTTTCCAGTGGATTCAACTTTTCATCCTCGCCGAGTTCCAGCATCAGGGGGGGCGTTTGCGGAGCGGATCGCAACAATTCCATGGCTTGCTTCCAGTCAATCGTCCCCTGTCCCGGCCATAAGTGAGAATCCTGGACCTTGGCATTGTCATGAACGTGCGTGGAACAAATCTGCGTCCGCAGGATCGCGAAAGCCTCGCTCACCGAACTCATCATGTGCGCGTGGCCAAAATCGAAGCAAATCCCCACGTCGTCAAAGTGAGCGGCATGAATCATCTCCACCAATCTCTCCGGCGTGGAAAGCTCGTTCGGAATGTTTTCCAGCAGAATGCGTACGCCCAGCGGCTTGGCAAACGCCCGCAAATGCTCGATCGCGGTCATCGCCGATTCGAATTTCTTTTCGCTGAAACTTTCATTGGGCAGTCCTAAATGCTGTACCAGAAAACGAAATGGAATCTGTTCCGCGATCTCTAGCGCCCGCTTCACTTCATCCATTGCCTCTACAAGTCCGGCGCGATCGATGGATGCGATATTCACCGGCGGCGCTCCAGCGCGTCCCCATTCATAATCCGCATAGAGCGGTGAATGCACGGAGTTCAGCGGCACAGCACTGCCGCGAAACCACTCTGCAATCTCTTTGACGTGAGCCTTGCGGTTGGCATAGTCGAGATGCTGCCGCGCGGCGAAGATTTCAATCGCCTGCACTCCGCTGCGAGTCAGCCCATCCAGAATTCCAGGATGCAGCCGCTCCCTCACGTACAAATAAGTTGAGACCGCCTTCACCATGCCGGATCCTTGTTCGATAATTTCGGTTCCTAGTAGCCCACCGCTTTCCCATTACTCCGGTAGTCGCTGGCGCCCAGTCGCTCGCCGGTCTTCGGGTCGATTGCAATGCACTCCGCATCACTCCAATAAGGAGAAACGTCGCCTCCCTCGTGCAGACCGAACTCCACGTGATATCCCATCTTCTGCAGCACGCTTACCGTGTCCGGGGAAAACCATTGCTCGACGTTCAATATGTCCGGTAGCCACTGATTATGAAACCGTGGAGCGTCCACCGCTTCCTGGATATTCATCCCGTAATCCACTACCCCCATCAGCACATTCGCCACGGTAGTAATAATCTTCGAACTCCCGGGCGAACCCAGCACCAGAAGGATTTTTCCATCATGGACCACGATGGTGGGAGTCATTGACGAGAGCGGCCGTTTCCCCGGCCCAATGGCATTCGCCGCGCCTTGAATCAATCCATCGACATTCGGCACACCGGCCTTCGCGGAAAAGTCATCCATCTCGTCGTTCATTAAAAATCCCAACCCATCCGCCGTCACCCGTGATCCAAACCAATCATTGATCGTGGTTGTCACCGCGACCGCATTTCCTGCCGCATCCACCACCGAATAGTGCGTGGTGTGCGGCGACTCGTGATTCGCCAGTGGTCGCGGATGCGCCGCCGCATACCGCTCCAGCTCGCTGAAAATCGCAGGCCGCTTTAGACCCTTGCTGGCCGTGGCATGAACGTCGTCAATCGAATCTCGCCACGCCGCAGCGTATTTCTTGTCGATCAGTTGTGCCACCGGAAGCTTCGCGAAGTCTGGATCTCCCAGGAATTCCGCACGATCAAAGAATGCCCGCCGAAATGCCTCCGTCGTGAAATGGATCGATTCCGCGGACCGGTCCCCCAGCTTTCCCAAATCGTATCCTTCTAGAATATTCAGCGATTCGATCAGGACGGTTCCACCCGACGACGGCGGCGGTGCGCTGATCACTTCGTACCCGCGGTAAGTGCCTCGAATCGGCTCGCGCTCCTTCACCTCGTAGTGTGCCAGATCGTCCGCGGTGATCAGGCCTCCACCCTTTTGCATGGCAGCCGCCAGCTCCTGCGCCAACCGTCCGTGATAAAAATCATCCGGCTGCGCCGCGATCCGCTCCAGCGTACGCGCCAAATCCGGCTGCCGGAAAATCTCTCCCGGCTGGTAATCGTTGCCATCTCGTTGGAAGACTCGCCGCGACTCCGCAAACTGGCTCAAATACTTATCATGCAGATCGCGCGCTTCGCTCCAGCTCAGGGCATACCCTTCGCGCGCCAGTCGAATCGCCGGAGCCATGACCTGCTTTAGCGTCAGCTTCCCAAATTTCTGCTCGGCGTAGACCATACCCGCGACCGACCCGGGCACGCCAATCGACTTGTATCCAATCTCGCTGGCCTTTTCGATCACATTGCCCTGGGCATCCAGATACATGTCGGCCTTTGCTGCTGCCGGAGCTTTCTCGCGATAGTCGAGAAAATACGTCCTGCCCTCGGCCATGCGAATCAGCATGAATCCACCTCCGCCCAGATTTCCCGCCGCCGGATGCACCACCGCCAACGCGAATCCCGTAGCCACCGCGGCATCGATCGCATTGCCGCCGGCCTGCATGATCTCGACTCCCGCCCGCGAAGCCAACTCTTGAACGCTGACCACGATTCCGTGGTGCGCGTGCACGGGCTGCGTGGAGCCGAAGCCGCCGGGCACCCCACACACCGAGGCACCCGCCAGCAGCAGCAAAATCAATAATTTGTGCCGAAATCGCATCAGATCGAAGTATCCGGGAATGGGCGGACTCTTGAGGCTAGCCGACCGCGGCAAGCCGAGTCAAATCCCTGGGTGGCACGCGTTGTTCGCCGGATTGGCGAACTCGTCAGCCCGTCCGTTTGCGGCCCGCGGATCGCGCAGACCTTTTCCTGTTCCGACTTGCAGACTTCTTACGGGGCGAGGATGATCGGCTTCCTTTCGGCGCCTTCGCTGCCACCATCTCATACGACGCCCGAATCAAATCCCTGAGCGCATCCCATCGCAACGCGTCCATTCGGTCCAGCATGACCCACTTGTAGCGCCCTAGGTATGGCGCCGGACGAATATCTTCGCGCTCAATCAGCTCCGCAAAACTGTCCGGCGTACATTTAAAGCAAAGCCGCGGATTGTCCAACCCAAGCATCAAAAAGATCTTCCCGCTAACTTTGAAGCAAAGCTCGTCTCCCCACTGCAGATTCTCCGTCGCCGCAGGAAACGCCAGGCAAAATTCGCGAATCGCATCCACATTCATAGCGTTCGAATTCTGAATCGCATCGACCCAGCCTCAAATCCAACTTTACTAAGAAGATTTGAAATGCAAACCCGCAAACTTGGCAACTCTGATCTGCAGATTACTCCCGTCGGCTACGGAGCCTGCGCGAAGGCATCGGAGTCATTGTTTATTCCCCGATGAATTCCGGCCTGCTCACCGGCGCCATGACCCGCGAGCGCGCCGCCAGAGTGCCGCAAGACGACTGGCGAAGAAGCCCTCCTGATTTCACGGAACCAAGTCTTTCCCGTAATCTGGAACTGGTCGATCACTTGCGAGAAATCGCCAAACGTCACAACCGTAGGGTCGGGGAAGTCGCCATCGCTTGGACCCTGTACAATCCCGCGGTCACCGGAGCCATTGTCGGCGCTCGCAATGCGAAGCAGGCTGAAGGCGTGATGCGCGCCGGCGACCTCCGCCTCAACCACGAAGAAATGAACGAAATCGACGAGTTCCTAGCCGAAGCCGCGGCGTGAAGAGGATTTCCACCTCAAAGTCATCAAAAAGAGCTTTGTCATTCCTCGGCCCCTCAGACGTCGCCGGATCGACCCCCTATTCCACCCCCTTAATCACCGTCACCTTGCTGTAAGCCACACAAAATCCGAGCCGCTCGCAATTGCGTTGCGAAGCCGAGCCGCCATTGGTCACCACAACCGCGTACTCACATCCGGCTCCGGCCGCAGCTGCCAGGCGCGCGCACAACAAAGCTGTCTGCAGCCCGCGCCCGCGAAACTCTGCGGCTGTTCCGGCTCCGCAGACCGCGAATACTCTGCGCTTTGGAATGACCAGCCCCGCTCCGCAAGCCACCGCTTTGCCTTCGACACTCGCCGCGAAGGTCACCGCACCCTCCATCTGGTAGAGCGGTGTTAAAAGATCCCGGAATGCTTCCGGGGCGCCGTCCGGAAAGAATGCCCGTTCCACAATGCCGCCTAATTCCCGTGCCTCTTCAGGACGCCCACGCCGAATCTCACAGCCCGCGGGAGCATCCCGAAGCCTTTCCTTCGGGTCCAGCCGCCGGTAAAGCACATTGTTCAACTCGGCGATGCCGTAGCCACGCTCCTTGAACATCTCAAACACAGCCGGATCGTGCAGTGGACAAAGATCCACTTGCGATGGCGCCTTGTGCGCACGATAGAACTGCTCGACCCGGTCCAAGTCATCTCCCGTAAACGCCTGGTCCAAGCCCAAGCCGGTCGCCCGTCCGATCGGCGATCCCAGCCCTGCGAATATCATGTGCCCGCCACAGATTTCTTCCTCGGCAGCTCCAATCTCGGGCCGCATCTTCTGAAACGCCCGCGCATACAGAACCTGCGGCATCTCTTCACACGCCTCAAAACGGCGCGCCAATGCCTTATCCACGAATTGCATGTCGAAAATCCTTTCTGGATTGAAAAAAATGAAAGGCAAGAACGAAGCGCACACTTCCGCCTGCTTTCGTTCAAAAGTTACAAGTTGCGGACTTAACGAACGGCAGTCATAGGCAGAAAAGCAGCATACCGGGTTCGGCACGCTCTGCCCAATTCTATTTTGGCGATGACACGGTAAGTCAGACTGCTTCTTTTCACACCTGTTCCCGGGCTTCGCCCAGCGCAACACTCACGTCTAATTTTTTCTTGTTGCGATAGATCGTTATCTTCACCGTGTCACCAGCGCGGTGATTGTTCATCATTTGTGACAGGTCCTGCTCGTCCTCAACTTTTTCGCCGTCGATAGCAACGATCAGATCTCCCCCTAACATGATCGGGATGTTCCCCAGATAGGCGCGTTCGGTGCCGCCGCGGAGGCCGGCCTGGTCGGCCGAGCCGCCCGGGATGGCTTGTACGATCAGCAAGCCGTAATCCACGGGCAATCCCATTTCATCGGCAAGTTCGGCGCTGATGGGAATCGTACGTACTCCCAGAGCCGGCCGCCGCACTCGGCCGAGCGTCATCAGATCGTTGAGCACGGCCTTGGCGGTATTGATCGGAATGGCGAAGCCGATGCCTGCATTCTGACCGACGCTGGACAGAATCATGGTGTTAATGCCAATCACTTCGCCGTGCCAGTTCATGAGCGGACCGCCCGAGTTGCCCGGGTTGATGGCAGCATCGGTTTGAATGGCTTCGTCAATGGTCGCGCCATTCGGCTCGCGTACCGGACGGATCGAACTGACGATTCCGCGCGTCATCGTCCCCGCTAGTCCAAACGGATTGCCGATGGCGTAAACCTTTTGTCCGACCTGCAAGTTGCGCGAGTCGCCCAGCACTGCAGGCACCAGGTCCGGTGCCTTGATCTGAATCACAGCCAGATCATGCGCCGGATCGGTGCCGACGACCGTCGCCTTGTACTTCTTGCGATTATGCAGCGTGACTTCCACCTGGCGAGCATCGGCGACCACGTGATAGTTGGTGAGAATGTGCCCGTCCTTGTCGATGATAAAGCCCGAGCCTTGTCCCTCCTGAGGTTGGAGACCATAGAAGAAATCAAAGGTCATGGCGCGCGAGGTGACGTTCACCACCGACGGGATGTTCTTGCGATAGACGAGAATATTGTTCTGCTCTTCGCTGTCGAGGCCCTCGTTTCCGGCAGCTTCCGTAATCTCAACCTGTGGGGGAGGGCGTAACCAATCCGTGGAATGAAGAAGGCTCAGGTGCGAGTTTGAGCGCCAGGTCGTGATGTAGAAGAACGCGCCGGCGATCAGCAGAGCGAGCATTGCGGGCCGTATGAGTCTCATAAGTGCAACCTTGCTGCACCAGGACCAGGCTGGGGTGAGCGGAGTAGGAGGTCCTGATCTGATTCTAAACAATCTTCCGCCCGTAGGCACGCCGAGGTCTCTCTGCCGATTACCCGTGAATTTTCGGGCGATAAAATTCCGTAGCTACGAAACCGAAGGCCATCGTGATACCGGTGTGACGAGCGGGAAGCTGGCGGTTACCGCAGTGCCGTTTTCGTTCGATTGAATTTCAAGCTGGCCGCCGAGTCGTTTCACTCTTTCGCGCATGCCCTGAATTCCGACGCCGGCTCGTACAAGCTTCGAGGTAGAGCCTCCGTTGTTCGAAACCGGCATGCCTCGGCCCTTATCCTGGATCTGAAGACAAACTTCGTCCGCGGAGCGAGCGACGCGGATGTTCGCCTCCTTGCTTCCGGAGTGGCGATGAATGTTGGTGAGGCATTCCTGGATGATGCGGAACATCGTCATCTCCATGTCGCGCGGAAGACGGCCGAGGTCGGTCGGCAATTCGAGCTGAACATTGATCTTGCTGCGCTCGGCAAAGCCTTCCACATACCAGCGCAGCGCCGAGGGCAGGCCGGCTTCGTCCAGCAGCGGGGGATGAAGCAAATAGGAAACGGTGCGCAATTCTTTGGATAACTGCTCCACGAGATCGAGGCTTTGCTGGATGCCTTTCGCGAAATCAGCGTTCATCTTCCGCGCTTCCTCTTCGATCGGCGTCAGGTTCAACTGCACCGCGACCAGGATCTGTCCCGAGCTGTCATGTAGATCGCGGGCAATGCGCCGACGTTCCTCGTCTTGGGCGCGCAGCAGCCGGCCAGAAAGCTCGCGAACAGTTTCGGCTTGCTCCAGAAGGACTGCGTTTTTTTCCTCGAGCTCCTGAGTCCGCAGCTTGACGCGCGCCTCCAGTTTTTCGCGCAGTTCCTTCTGCTCGGTGATGTCCAAGCCGGTGGCAACGATCATCACCAGATTTCCCGCATCGTCCAGAACCGGACTGAGAGTTCGACGGGCAAATCGAAGAGTTCCGTCGGCCAGGCAGTAGTAGCATTCTTCCTGGACCAACTCGCCGCGCGTGGCTCGAGTCACGCTTTCCTTCAGAGTAGCCGCCTCATCGGGCAAACGGGACCACCAGAGTTCCCAAAACTTGAGGCCGATTGCCTCTTCCCGCTTGAGCCCCGCGGCTTCGAAGGCCGCCCGATTCGCCTCGATAATCGTTCCCTCCGAGCTCAGCAGCAGCAGAAACGAATAGGTTTGGCTGAACGCGGCTCGCAGCCGGGCTTCGCCTTCCCTGAGCGCCCGCTCGATGCGCTTGCTCTCGGTGATGTCACGAGCAATCTTCGAAGCCCCCACAATCCGGCCCGCGGAATCTTTCACCGGCGAAACAGTGAGGGAAATGTTGAGCCTCTTGCCCGACTTGGTCATGCGGACGGTTTCGTAGTGCTCGATGCGTTCGCCATTCCGCAGCCGTTTTATGATTTGCTTTTCTTCGTCCTGCAGCTCAGCCGGGATGATGATCGTGATCGGTTGTCCCACTGCTTCTTTGGGGGTGAATCCGAAAATACGCTGAGCCCCGGCGTTCCAGCTGGCGATGATCCCATTGAGGGTCTTGGATACGATGGCGTCGTCGGACGACTCCACAATCGCAGCCAACCGATACGTCGCCTGTTTAGCCTCTCTACGCCCGGTGATATCTTCAACGACCACGACGAAACGCTTCACTCGGCGGTCCGGCCCACGAACCGTGGAAACCCGCAAACTAACCCACACCACCGAACCGTCTTTGCGGATGTAACGTTTCTCGCCCGCATACGTGTCGGCGAGTCCGGCGGTCATCTTCTCCAGTTGTCTAAGTTCGGGTTCGAGGTCATCCGGGTAAGTGATGTCCTGGAATCTCATCTTCAGCAATTCGTCTCGGCTGTAACCGACGATTTCGCATACCTTGTCGTTCACCTGCAGCCAGCGACCGTCGGGGCTCTGATGTGCCACTCCCAGGTCCGCGAGTTCGAAAGTGGATCGATAAAGCTCCTCACTCTCGCGCAGTGCCTGCTCCAATGCGGAACTGCGTTGCAGGATCTCCTGAGAATCAATAGTAGGAGGAGCTTGGCCAGCTTGGGTAACGGTTGGGTCAAAGAAAGGCTGGTGCCGGCTGACCGTGTCCAGGGCAACCAGCAAGTCTCTTGCGATGGAGGACTTCACCACATATCCGCGAGCGCTCGCCTGGGCAGCCTGGCGGATCATCTCGGGAGATTCGTGCTGACTGAGAATGAGCACTTCGGAGTCCGGAAGCGCGGCACGGATGAGATGGGTGGCTTCCAAACCGTTCAGCGTCGGCATGCTGACATCCATGACGATCACGTCAGGAACGAGCTGCCGGGCTTTTTTCAGCGCGTCCTGCCCGTCAACCGCTTCGCCACAAACTTCGTAGCTGGATTGGCCCAAAATGAGCGAGCGGACGCCCCGGCGAACGACTTCGTGGTCATCGACGATTAGCACCCGCATAATTAGCCTCGCAGACTCATCCTATCGAAAACACGACCCGGCCGTACTGTGCGCCTGGATTCACCCGGGGGGCTAACCGTGACCGACAGCGACCGGACGACGAAAGAAGGCGGTTCGAACGCAGCCGCTTATAATAGGCACGCAGAACGAACTCGCTGTAGATACGGTGAATGCTGTAGCCGCCGTTAACCATAACTAGCGCTGGGCGGCAGCTTCCCCGCGCAGTTCCTGCCAGATATGGCGAACCTGCTCATGCGTTTGATCGAGCGAGCCGGAATTGTCAATCACGCAGTTGGCGGCCTTGATCTTTTCTTCCTCAGGCAGTTGCGCGGCCATGCGGCGGGCGACTTCTTTGCGGGCGGCGTCGATGCTCAACTTCCGCCGGGCGGCGAAGCGGGCTACGCGTTGCTCATCGTGGCAGGTCACAACGATCAGGCGGTCGAAGCGCTTCGCGGCACCGGCCTCGAGAATGAGCGCAGCCTCCACGATGGCGACGGCATTCGGATCCTGACTTCCCATCTGTTCCATCCACTCTTCCTGGCTGCGAATCACCGCGGGATGCACGATGCGGTTCAGTTCCTCAACCCGGGATGGGATTGTCGAGGAAGATCCGGAACTCTTTGCCGCTGCGGATGAGGTGCTTGAACCAAAAGCAGCTTCCGCAAGTTTGGCGCGGTTGACGCTGAGATCGGGATTGAGAATTGCCCCACCAAAGTGCCGCACCACTTCGTTGTAAACGGGCTGGCCGGGGCGCATCAACTCGTGCGCAATGTGGTCCGCCTGGACGAGATAGGCGCCGAGGGCGACGAACATCTCGCCCACAACGGACTTACCCGATGCGAGACCTCCGGTGAGGCCGACTTTCAGCATGAAGTTCTCACACAAACTTACCCCCGAGTTCGCGGAGAACACCGAGAACATAAGATCTTGAAATCCTTTTCTCGGCGAACTCGGCGGTCTCGGCGGTGGAATCGGTTTTCAGGCGCGGGTGAGCTCCGGCACGCGATGGCCGCGACGCATTTTCGCGGCCTTCACCGTGTTATACATCAGCATGGCAATGGTCAAGGGACCGACGCCGCCAGGAACGGGCGTCAGGGCTCCAGCAACTTCAGCGACTGCGGGGTGCACATCGCCGACCAGGGTCGATCCTCTCGCCCGAAAAGTCTGTTCCCGCTTCGCATTGCCAACGAACAGGCGCTGAAACTCCGCGGCATCCGTGACCTTATTCATGCCCACGTCAATCACCGTGGCCCCGGGCTTCACAAATTCACACCTAATCATGCCAGCGCGGCCGATTGCGGCTACTAGAATGTCGGCGCGGCGGCAGACTCCGGGCAGATCGCGCGTCTTCGAATGGCAGACGGTAACCGTGGCGTTGGCATTGATCAGCAGCGTGGCGGCGGGCTTGCCGACGATGTCGCTACGTCCCACGACCACGGCTTCCTGCCCGGCGATGGGGATGTGGCTTCGCTTCAGAATCTCGATGACTCCGGCCGGCGTGCAGGGAACGAGCCCGGGGCGCTGAGTCGAGAGAAAACCTACGTTGACGGGATGGAAGCCGTCGACATCCTTCGCCGGATCGACGGCCATCAGCACCTCTTTCGAATCTACCTGGGTAGGCAACGGCAACTGCACCAGAATGCCGTCTATATCATCGCGCCGGTTCAGATCATTGATCAGGTTGAGCAGGTCGGAGGTGCTGGAAGTTTCAGCCGGAGTGTGCTGTTCGCTATAAATGCCAACCTCTTCGCTGGCTTTCACCTTGCCGCGAACGTAGATCTCCGAAGCGGGGTTGTGGCCCACCAGGACAACCGCCAAGCCAGGACGAAACCCGGCGGCGACCATTTTCTTCACTTCCGCGGCCACTTCACTGCGGATTTCGTTCGCGATGCTGACACCGTCGAGGATTCGGGCGGACATAATTTTCAATTCCGTTGAGATTCTATCGCATGGGCGCGATCCAGAGAGTTGCGAGTACCGTCGTACCCAGAGAAACATGCCGCAACTCCAGACTCGGTACCCCTGTGCTCGGCACTCCCGCAACCTTAATAGTGAATTGTGGGGTAGAATGCGGTCCATGATTGCAAAGGAGTTGCTGGAGATTCTGGTTTGCCCGGCGTGCAAACAGGCGCTCGAGTATCGTCAAAATCCGGAGCGCCTGAAGTGCACTCAGTGCCAACGGGTGTATGCGGTGAAGGACGATATTCCCATCATGCTGGTGGATGAGGCGACCATCGAGAATACCTGACTCCGGCCGCTGACAAATGAAAGCCGGTGCGGCTACGGTCCCGCTTATGCATCGCCTTGGGGCATGGGTGCGATCTCAAACTTTCATACCGATTTCACACCCCTGAAACCTCTCTGCCTGTATCTTCGTGTTTCTCGATTTCCCAAGCGGCAGATGAAGGAAGCTGGCTGTCCAAATTCCCGACCGAAATGACACTCTGTGTCAGTTTTGAGATGCAGGCGGGGTACCAGCGACACCTCACCTTGGCTGGGGAGCTCTGTTAGCTTGCCCGCAACTTCCGATGGATAGAGGGGTTTGTGCATCTAAACCGGCTTACCGTACGTATATGAAACAAGACGGCAGCTGCGGCACCAGAATTGCATGCAACTTGGATGGGTGCTGATGAGTCTAATAGGCAAATGTGGTAGTCAGGTCGGAGTCGGAGGTGATGACGGCCATGCTTGAAAATGCGATGACAACGGAAAGAATCAATAACGATAAAGACAGATTCACGGCAACCGAGTTGGCAGCCTTGCGCAGCGACTTGTTGCAAGGCGGCATGATCGACTCTTACGAAGCCGCCGAACTGTTGCAGGTTTTTCTGATGGGGCGCGGCTACGGTGTTTCGCCCAAAGCGGCCCTAGATGCAGCTGGCCGTGTTGAAATGGCCGGATGCGCTCTGCCGGTTCTGCAGCACGAACTGGAGAATCTCGCGCTGGTGATGTAAGAATTGCGTCTTCCGGACCGTTTGGTCCGGCGGGGAACAAAGATTTTGACATTCTGGGGGCGGCGGCTGACAAAGCAATACTGCCGAACCCAGTTCCACGAGAGAAAGCCGGGCCAACCAGCCCGGCTTTGTGGCTTTTTGGCGCAAGGATGTGGGATCCCGCAAGGCGGAATTGCCCTCCTGCATGGGGTGTCGCCGTCTACTTCTTCTTTGCCCCGGCAGCGCGATTAGCACGCTCCTGCAGGGCTAACGTCACAACCTGGAGCATGTCGTCCTGAGGTGCGGGTTTCCCTGTCCAAATCTCGAACTGCCTGGCCGCTTGGTGGACGAACATTTCAATGCCGGGAATCGTCTGCGCGCCTCGCTGTTTTGCTAGTTGCAGCAGCCGGGTTTCGGCAGGGTCGTAGATCATGTCGAAGACATAGCGGGCGTTGATCTCTTTTTCCTGCAGCGGAGTCTCGCGGGTATTGCCCATGCCGACCGGCGTGGCGTTGATGATCACATCGAAGACATATTTCTTGAGGTCGGCGCGTTTCAACGAACGCGCGTGGGCTCGGCGAGCCAGCTTTTGCGCCGGGGCCGCGCTGCGATTCAAAATGAAGACCTCCGCCCCGCGTTCCTTCAGTCCAAAGACTGCGGCCCGCGCCGCGCCTCCCGCACCCAGCACGAGAATTTTTGCATCCTGCAACGTGCTGAGCCGGCGCTCCAGCGGGCGCACCACTCCGGAAGTGTCCGTGTTGAAGCCGTAGAGTTTGCCGTCCTGCGCGCGGACGACTGTGTTGCAGGCTCCGATCTTCGCAGTGTGCGAATCGGTGTTATCCAGAAAAGGAAGAATGGCTTCCTTGTACGGCATGGTGACGCTCAGGCCGTGGATAGGAATCTCGCGCACACAGGTGAGCAGGTCCTTTAGAGTCTTGGCATGCAGCGCCAGGTAGACGGCATTGACGTTTTCGCGCCGGAACGCTGCATTCATGATGGCGGGGGAGAGCGAATGGATGACCGGATCTCCGGCAACCCCATAAACCCGCGTGGCGACATCAACCTGCTCGATGCGATAAAGACTGCGCAACTCCTGCGCGCTGACTTGTCCGGGAGCGGTTTCTTCACCGGGACTCACGGCGGCGAAGGAAAATACGCTGCCGGCGCGGACTCCCAACACTCGGCTAATGATCCCTTGTTCCCCCATGCAGACGCCAATGATGGAATGATTGTCGCTTTCGCGCCCCAGAAACTGGATCATCGAAACGTTGTCGGAAAGCGTGGTCGCGGTGCTGACCACTTTATAGAAATCGGCGGGAAACTGCCGCATCTTTTCCAGAGTCTGGTCGAGTTTCTTGGTGCCTCGGAAGTCGTGGAAAGAAAGAATTAAAGCGGCCCGGGTGCGCAACTTCTGTAGTTGTTCCGGCTTGCATTTCTGGGCGGTCTGCAGTTCTACGTCGACGAGCTGGCAACCTGCCGCCGCAGCTTTGGCCAGGATGTCGAGTTGTGACGCGATCGACCCTCGGAATCTGCCTCCACTGGCCACGCGCCGGCAAGTGGCGATCACCGTAATGCCGGAGTGAGTCTCGAGAAAATGTTTGATCTTGGGCAGAGCCAGAGCGGGCTTTGAAATATAGTCTAACCTGAACTCCAGAAAAGGGTTATCGCGAATCAGGCCTTCGGCTTTCTCTACCAGTTCGTGGGGGTCAGGGGCAGCCACGGCAACGCAAACCCGCGGAAGCCGCAAGGGCAACAGCCGGGGCGTGTAGCTTTTGGCAGCAGAAATCATCTTGAATCAATAGGTTCGGATTAAAGCAATAGGTTCGGCGCGAATCTTACAGGGGTCGAATTCGAGATGCAACAGGGATTCACAGTTCCCCGGAAAAAACTCCTTTTCGCATCCCGACTGACACCCTCGTAACCTTGACCCCCTCTTACCCCCTTGTTACCTTCCACTTGGAGCAATGCTTCCAAGGCATTTGACTGGGGAAGGGTACCCGAGGGTGCCTGTTCTCGGAGGTAACATGAAGAAAATAGGTATTTTATTGCTGCTGGCAGCAACCGCCACCTGGGCTCAGTCGGCAGCCGACACGAATGCAGCAAGCGCGACCACGCCGCAAGGTACGATTGAGACCACCGCCAATTTCCCCGTGCAGCGCGTGCAAATGCCTACTTACGCAGATGTTTACTGCGCTGGTTTCATCAACCGCCAAACTCTGCCCGACGCCAACTTCGTGGCCGGTGGCCTAGAAACTCCCACCGACACCAAGTTCGTTCGCGGCGACGTCATTTATCTGCAAGGCACAGGTTATACGCTGGGCGCGCAGTATCAGATTATTCGCGCTCTGCGCGACGTGAATGAGTACGAAATGTACCCCGGACAACGCAAGCTGCTGAAGTCCACGGGCCAGCCCTACGAGGAAGTGGGCCGGGTGCGCATCGTCGACGTTCGCAGCAAGGCTGCGATCGCCAACATCGAATACACGTGTGACCCAATCAATCCGGGAGACACCGCGATTCCATTTGCCGAGAAATCCATGGTGGCGTTTCATCCGCCCCTGCACTTCGATCGCTTCCTGCCCACGGGCAGCAAGGTCTCGGGCCGGATCGTGATGGGAAGAGATTTTGATTCACAGTTGGGCACCGGACAGAAGGTCTACATGAACATAGGAGCGAACCAGGGCGTGAAGGTGGGCGACTATTTCCGCGCCGTACGCAGCTATGAAGCCGACCTGCACGATCCCGTAGACTCGCTTTCTTTCAAGGCCGCGATCAGTGAAGACACGCAAATGAAGCAGCCGTCCGTCGATCCGAATATGCTCACCAAGTCGAAAGGCCCGGTGATTCACGTGCGCGATCTGCCGCGGCGCGCCGTAGGTGAGATCGTGGTCATCGGAACTACGCCAACCACGGCCACTGGAATGATCGTCTTCGCCATGGAAGACGTTCACGCCGGCGATGGCGTGGAACTGGACGAACAACAAGCGCAAGCTCAACCGCAATAATTCTCGCAGCAGAAACGCACAACCGGGGACGGGCAGCCGTCCCCGGTTGTGCATTTAGAGATGATTCGCGAAAGGGAGTAGGTCCCCGCGGAATCTTTCGGGCTTCGCCTTTCGTACCATTCCCTTAATTCCGCCTTCACTACCTTGCCGTACGCCGTACGCGGCAGAGCATCTACAAAAATGAAATCTCGCGGGAGTTTATAGCTGGCGATTTCGTCGGCCAGGAAGTTTCTTAGTTCGTCGGCGGAAGGAATCGTCGCGCCGGTCAAAACTCCGAAGGCCACTCCGACTTCACCCCAGTTGGGGTCGGGCACGCCGATGACGGCGGCGGCGCGCACAGCCGGGCACCGCAGCAATTCAGCTTCAATCTCCACCGGATCAACATTCACGCCGCCACCAATGAACATGTCTTTCGAGCGGCCGACAATGTGGAAAAATCCTGCATCATCGCAGCGGGCCATGTCGCCGGTGTGAAACCACCCATCGCGATCAAGTGCAGTCGCCGTGGCCGTCGGATTATTTCAATAACCCTTGCCCACATGCCGAGCACGCAGACACAGCTCTCGCAGCTGATCCTTTGGAACCTCCTGGCCTTCCCGATCAACCAGCCGAGCCTGAGTGAACATCATCGGCTTGCCAATCGAACTTGCTTTCGAATGGCCTCGTCCGGAGACGTGTGAAAAACAATTCACGCCCACTTCCGTGAGGCCATAACCCCTGCTTCAGGATCACGCCGCGCGCGCAGAACGCTTCAATTAAATCCACGGGCGCTCCGCCCCTGATAAACCAGCGAACGTGCCGTAAGTCAGCCGCGCCGAATTCAGACGCTTCGAGGAGTTTCGCTACGGACGAGGGAGGGCGATCACGCGATGGGATGCCGCAAGCGGCTCCAGCACAGGCTCCCAATCTAGAAAGTCTCCAAACATTCCGTGGATCAAAACCACGGCAGCTCCTTCGCCCCGATCGCAGTAGGAGATTTGCTCTGTGCCGATCTTGTGGATTGACCGGTAGCCGGCTATTTCCGGAGGCATCGCGATCACTCCCGCGAATCAAAGCGGCGATTATGCAGGCCGTCTGCCGCAGCTGTGACCAACGGCTGCCTCGCACTCATGGCAGAATAACCCTCATGCCATCTTCCCACCCGCCCATTTCCGATTTTCTCTACGGCACTGCCTGGAAAGAAGAACGAACCCCTGGCCTGGTCGAACTGGCGCTGCGCGCGGGCTTTCGCGGCATCGATACTGCCAACCAGCGTCGGCATTACTGCGAAGAAGGCGTCGGTCAGGGATTGGCCGCCGCCTATCGCGCCGCAGTAGTCACGCGAGCTGATCTCTTTCTGCAAACAAAATTTACCTACAGGCCCGGCCAGGACCACCGTCTTCCCTACGATCCCGCCGCTAGTTTGTCGGTTCAGGTCGCGCAGTCGCTCGCCAGTTCGCTCAAACATCTCGGCACCGACCACGTCGATAGCTACGTGTTGCACGGCCCTTCATCCGGATATGGCTGGACTGACGCCGATGCTGAGGTTTGGGAAGCGATGAGGAAGGAGCGCGATGCCGGCCGCACGCGCCTGCTCGGAGTGAGCAACATTTCTGTGTCGCATCTCGAGCAAATGGCCGTCATCCACGCAGAAACTCCCGCCTTCGCGCAAAACCGCTGCTACGCCCGCTTGGGTTGGGATCGCGATGTGCGCTTATTCTGTCGCGAGCGCAAGATCATCTATCAGGGATTTTCGCTGCTCACTGCGAACGTTGAAGCGCTGCACCATCCCGTCGTCGCCGCGCTCGCCGCACGCGAGAAAGTCACTCCGGCGCAGCTCATTTTTGCCTTCGCCCGCGCGGTCGGAATGCTTCCCCTTACCGGCACTTCGAGCGCTGAACACATGAAGCAGGATTTGGCCAGCTCGAAGTTGGTTCTCCCGCCCGATGCGGTGCAAGCAATTGAAACTCTGTCCGGCTAACAATTCATCTGGCTACCCGGCGCAGAACGGTCCTACTTCAATCCAATCACGACGTAAGCCTCAGAGAGGGTCCGGACGTAGACGTATGCATACGCTGTTCCATCGCTGGAAAAATGAGGCGCGCCCGTTGCCGTGACCCCCGCGCCAGCTTCTGCGCCGAATGTTTTCCATAAGTCCATTTTTCCAGTCTGTGTGTTGACCCGATAAACCTTCGCAGCCTTCTCACTCCGGCTGGAGGCCGCATATACGGATATTCCGTCCGGAAACCAACCGGCAATGTAGTATTTTGAGTCCAGCCCCGGAATTGGATGAACGCCGCCCCCGTCAAGCGGCCAGATTCCCCATTTCCCGTCGGGCCCCAGCCCGGCGGTGCTCCTGCCGTCCGGCGCAAGATTCACCCCGGCGACGCCTTCCGGCGTAATGGGCTTGGAATCGCCATTACTCAGATCAATCAGGTAGTCGCGCCGGCCATGCCCGTTTTCAATTCCGCTGGCCAGTAGATGCTTGCCCTCAGGGAAAAAGCGAACGGTTCCGTAATCAACCGCATCATGCGTCAATGTCTTGGTCTCGCCTGCTCCCGTAGGCACCAGGCTCAGCGGTCCGCCTTTCGCCGGTCTCGTAATCACCCATTTCCCATCTGGAGAGATGGCTCCCGCCAGCCCCTCGCCAATCTTCGCGGGAGGTGACCCATCCGTATCACGAAGGAACACGGTGTAGTTTGGCCCGCCACCATTGCCTTCCTCTTCAAACAGAACTTTCCGGCCGTCCTGGCTGATGTCGCGCGGAAGCGACCACCCGAACCAACCCAGTTCGCGTTCCTCTTTTTCGCCTGGCCCCAACCCACGTATTCCGATGCGTTCCTGATGCCTTACCATCAGCGCTGTCCCATTCCTCATGTCTTCCAGCCACACGCCACCGGGAACGTTTGTGATCGTCCTCAGCTTGCCAGAAAGGGTTACCGCGCGAGGGTTCAGGGCGCTGCCGCTATCGCTGGATGTGAACCAGATCTCATCGCCCGCAGGCGACCAGACAATTCCCTCAAGAGATTCCCAACCGGAAGAAAGTTTCTTCTCCTTATCCTTGCCGTCGGCGCCGATGACCGCTACCGAACCCTCGTCGTCTCCACCTTGATTTTCATGATCGGCAAAGGCCACCCTGTTGCCGTCCGGAGAAATCTTCGGGTCGCTGATCCAACCGATGCTGTCAAACAGCACCTTGCCAATGGGATATTCCAGGCGCCAGTGACTGTTTTCCGGAACGTAGCGGACTACCGCCATGCTATCACCGTTGGCGGACCAGTCCGCGTCCTGCACGTTTTCCAGCACTTCCCGCGGCGTTCCTCCGCTCAAAGGCAGCCGGGCCAGCGTGCCGCTTCGCGAATAGCCACCGTAACGCACGGTATTGAGGCGAATCGCGAGTTCTCCACTCTTCGAGATCGATAGCAGTTCGGCATCTTTCAGTCCCAGTTCGCGCGCGCCCGGATCATCGGTGCGGGACAAATAAAGCTGATCCTCGCCGCCATCCCAGGACGCGCTGTATACGATGCTACCGTCGGGCGTGAATCTGGCGTTCCCCATCGAACCCGTGCGAAACGTGATCTGCTTATACTCGGCCTGCGGCGCCCTGCCACTGCCGCGGCCCAGCCACCATCCGAGAGCCAGCATCACCAGCGCGATTGCCAACGCTCCGGCGATCGGGAGCAACAGCTTGCTACGAGGCGGAGCGCTCGCCACCGCCGTCACCTTCGCACCGGTGCTGGAAACTCCCGTCAGATGTTCCAGATCAAACGCGATGTCGCTGGCGGAATGGAAACGCTGCTCGGGATTTTTCTCCAGGCAGTGCTGCACGATGCGCTCCAGCGCGGGAGAAACATTGCGATTGGTTGCGCTTAAATCGGCAGGATCTTCCTTCAGGATAGCGCTCATCGTATCCGCCGCCGTCTCGCGATGAAAGGCGCGTTTGCCGGAAATCATTTCATAGAGAATTGCGCCGAAGCTGAAAATGTCGGAGCGCGGGTCCACGGCAGCGCCGCGCACCTGCTCCGGAGACATATAGCCGGCAGTGCCCATCACCACGCCCGCTTCGGTGGCCTGCGTCATGGTGGGCAGTGACGTGTGGGCACCGGCTTTGCTCGGATCGGGCTGAGTCAGCTTGGCGAGACCGAAATCCAGAATCTTGACGCGGCCGTCTTTTGTGAGGAATAAATTCTCCGGCTTCAGGTCACGATGGATGATTCCTTTTTCGTGCGCCGCGGCCAGTCCATGCGCGATTTGCAGCGCATAGTCCAAAGCCTTGCGCACGACGACTGGGCCGCTGCGCAGACGGTCTCGCAGCGTTTCTCCTTCCAGCAGTTCGGAGACGACATACGGCGAACCCTCGTTCGTACCAATGTCAAATACCGCCAGAATATTGGGATGATTCAGAGCCGCCGTAGCCAGCGCTTCTTGTTCGAAACGCCGCAGGCGGTCAGCATCCAGAGAAAGCGCTTGCGGCAATACTTTGATCGCCACCTCGCGCTTCAAACGGGAGTCGCGGGCGCGATACACCTCGCCCATACCTCCTGCGCCCACCAAGGAGACGATCTCGTACGGCCCTAGTTTTGTGCCAGAAGTCAGGTTCATGAGTGGGCCGGATTATAAACCACGCACTCATCACAACCCGGCTACTTCGAACGATTAACGATCGAGCAGGGCGAGAGCCTCCGGGGTAGTGACCAATCTTGCGCCAAGGCTCTGCAATTCAATCGTGGTTCGCTGCGCGTCTTCCGCCTTCAAGGTTTCGATCGCATCCTGAACAACCGAGACGCGGCGGCCACGATCCAGTAATCCCTTGGCCGCGAAACGGACGCAGTATTCGGTGACCACGCCGAAAACGACGAATTCCACATCAAGCGCGAATCGCTCCACGAGCCTCCCCGCGTGCCGGCTTTCAAAAATATCGAGCGTTTGCTTTTCCAGCAGAATCTGCTGGTACGGTGAAAGGTCTCGTGGTGGCTCCGCCGCGGCCTCGTTCGGCACCGTGACAACCTTATCTGTCAGCGCCTCCGGGACGAATAAGGAACCCGCCGTGCCCTTGATGCAATGCGGTGGAAAGGTCTGGAACTCAGGATCGTTCTTCGTGTGGTAGCACCCATGCGACACCAGGAAGACTCGACCCTGGCGCGCAGCATCCGTAAGCCTGCGAATATTCGGAAGCAAACCTTCGGCTCCGGGCACGTAGAGTTTGCCGCCGGGCAGCATGAAATCCGCCTGCGTATCAACTTCCCAGAAGACCACGTTGCGCGATGCCATCTTCAACCTCTCCCTATACGTGTAGCAGAGAAGCTTATAGCATTCTGAGTCCCAAGCGGATGCACCAACCGGAATCCCTGACTAGGCGGAACGGGCTCGGCGACGCGAGTTTGCATGGGGACGACATCCGCCTAAGGTTAATTCGCAAAGACCTTCGACGAATTCAGGCGTCAAACGATCGTGACGAATCAGAAATCGCATGTAGATTGGGCCGTAGAGAGAATCGAGAAGCAGATCCATGTCAATTTTCTTGGGCAGTTGACCGCGCAGGATCCCGCGCTGAAGCGTCGCGTAGGCTTCCTGGCGGCGGGGCATCATAAAGCGCTCGCGGAAGGCGGCGATGACGCCTCGGTCGGTCTGGCCGGCGGCAAGAATTGCGGAAACGATGCGGCCGCGGCGGCTGCGAAAGATTTTTATGAGCTGACGCATTTGCTGGCTCATGTCGGTGCGCACCGATCCGGTATCGGGGAAGTGGAGTTTGCGTTTTGTGCTACGGGCAAAGGCGTCGGCGATAAGTGCGGCCTTGTCGGGCCACCAACGATAAACCGTTGCCTTGCCTACGCCAGCATGGTCGGCGACCGATTCGATGGTCAGCTCCGAAAAACCCTTTTCCGCCAGGAGTGTCAAGGTGCTGCGCAGGATCGCCAAGCGGGCCTGTTCACTTCGCGGACGTCCCGGAGACCGCTTTTTTCTCTCCGGGTGACCACACTTTTGAGCCGCAGGCTTCTGGCGCATGGCCTTACCCTATCATATATAATCGGGTTCAGGCTTTAGAATCCAATACGGATAGTATCGAATCTAAAGTGAAAATCGAAGGGTCAGTTTGCATCCATGGATAAAGACCCTTTCTTCCTGGTACTTACCTTTGAAGTCTGGTGCCTAAGCGATGTGGATTGTTGCATTAGCTCTAAGACGTCCCTACACCTTTATCGTGATGGCGCTGGTTATCATCATTTTGACGCCGATCACGATTTTGCGGACGCCCACGGATATTTTTCCGAATATCGATATTCCTGTGGTCTCTGTAGTTTGGTTTTATACGGGCATGTCGCCGCAAGACATGGCGGACCGCATCGTGGCCAACTCCGAGCGCGGCATTACCACCACGGTCAACGATATCGAGCACATGGAATCGCAGTCGGTCTATGGCTTGGGTGTGATCAAGGTTTTCTTCCGACCGGGAACCAACGTGCAGGGAGCAATTGCGCAGATCACGGCCATCGGGCAAACCACAGTGCGCAGTCTTCCGGTCGGCACCACGCCACCGTTGATCATTTCCTACAGCGCTTCCACCACGCCCATCATTCAGCTCGGATTGAGCAGTAAGACTTTGCCGGAGCAACAACTTTTCGATCTGGGGCAGAACTTCCTACGCAATTACCTGGCTACCGTGCCGGGAGCGGCTACTCCCTATCCCTACGGCGGCAAGATTCGTCAGATTCAGGTGGATCTGGACTTGCCGAAGCTCCAGTCCTACGGGCTTCAGCCCCTTGACATCGTCAACGCCGTCAACGCGCAGAACCTGGTTTTGCCGAGCGGCACGATCAAGATGGGTCCACTGGAATACAACGTGGAGATGAATGGAACGCCGCAGACCATCACGGAGTTGAACGACTTGCCGGTGAAAACGGTCAACGGTTCCACGCTCTATATGCGGGATGTCGCGCACATCCGCGACGGGTTTTCCCCCCAGACCAACATCGTGCGGGCGGACGGCAACCGTGGCGCATTGATGTCGATTTACAAGAATGGCAATGCGTCCACGTTGCAAATTGTTTCGGGGGTCAAGAATATTGTTGCGCAGGCGGCGCAGGCGCTGCCGCCGGCGCTGAAGATCACTTCTCTGTTTGACCAGTCTCTATTTGTGCGGGCATCGATTGAGGGAGTTCTGCGCGAGGGCTTGATCGCAGCTGCTCTTACCGCCGTGATGATCCTGATCTTTCTCGGCGATTGGCGCCCCACGATTGTTATCTCCATTTCCATCCCTCTCTCCATCTTTGTTTCGATCATCTTGCTGGGCGCGATCGGACAAACCATCAACATCATGACCTTGGGAGGTTTGGCGCTTGCCGTCGGCATCCTGGTCGACGACGCCACCGTGGAGATCGAAAACATCGAGCGCAACCTGGCCATGGGCAAGGAAATGAAGCAGGCCATCCTTGACGGCGCGCAACAGATTGCGGTTCCGGCGTTTGTCTCCACGCTCAGCATCTGCATCGTTTTTGTGCCCATGTTCTTTTTGACGGGCGTGGCAAAGTTCCTGTTCGTACCGCTGGCGGAGGCTGTGAGTTTCGCCATGCTGGCCAGCTATCTTCTATCGCGAACTCTCATTCCCACCTTGGTGATGTACATCATGCGCGGGCATGAACATCGCGCCGAAGCTCCGAAGTCGTTCCTGGGCAGGTTTCAGCGGGGCTTCGAACGCAAGTTTGAAGATTTCCGCCGCGGCTACGAGCAGTTGTTAGAGACCACCATCGAGCATCGCGGCCTGTTCGTGGCTTGCTTTCTGGCATTTTGCCTGCTGTCGCTGGGACTATTTTTCTTCCTGGGTGAAGATTTCTTCCCCCAAGTGGATGCCGGCTTGTTACGGCTGCATGTGAGGGCTCGGCCCGGTTTGCGGGTGGAGGAAACGGCCCGCCTTTGCGACCAAATTGAAGCCGTGCTGCGCCAGGAAATTCCCAAGGGCCAATTGCAAACCGTGCTCGATAACATCGGTCTGCCCAACTCGGGCATCAACCAGTCCTACAGTTCCAACGGAACCATTGGCAGCAGCGATGCGGAAATTCTTATCGCGCTCGATCCGGAGCATCATCCTCCCACCGCGGGGCTGACCCGGCATCTGCGGGAGGTGTTACCGCAGCGCTTCCCTGGGGTGGAGTTCTTTTTCCAACCTGCCGACATCGTGACGCAGATCCTGAATTTTGGTTTGCCCGCACCCATTGACGTGCAGATCGTCGGCACGGACATGCAAAGCAGCTATGGGATCGCGCAGCAGATTGCCAACAAAATGCGGCACATTCCCGGCGCCGCCGATGTCCACGTCCAACAGTTGCTCTCGCTGCCCACGCTGCACATGGATATCGACCGTACCCGCGCCGCGCAGGTCGGGTTGACGGCCGGTAACGTGGCGCAGAGTGTGCTGGTGTCGCTAAGCGGCAGCTTCCAGACTTCGCCAAATTTCTGGCTGAACCCGAAAAATGAAGTCACCTATCAGATCGCGGTGCAGTCGCCGCAATACCGCATGACCAACATGCAAGATCTCATGACCATTCCGGTGACTTCGCAACAAGGACCACAGTTGCTGAGCAATCTGGTGCAGTTGTATCCGGTGTCGCGGGCCGCCACCGTGAACCACTGGAACGTGGCGCCGGTCATCGATGTCTACGCCAGCACACAGGATCGCGATCTGGGAGCCGTGGCCGCGGACACTAATAAAATACTCAAAACATTCGACGGCCATCTGCCGCGCGGAACCCAGATTGTGGTGCGCGGCCAGGTGGCCACCATGCGCTCCTCGTTCATCGGCCTGGGTGTAGGACTGGTGGGCGCGATCCTTCTGGTCTATTTGCTGATCGTCATTAACTTTCAGTCCTGGCTTGATCCTTTCATCATCATCGCCGCCTTGCCGGGAGCGTTGGCGGGAATCTGCTGGTTCCTGTTGCTGACGCGTACCACGTTGAATGTCCCTTCGCTCACCGGAGCGGTGATGTGCATGGGGGTGGCCACCGCCAACTCGATCCTGTTGGTAAGTTTCGCGCGCGAGCAGATGGACGAAGGAATGCCTGCAGTTCGGGCCGCGGTATCAGCGGGATACACTCGTATGCGTCCCGTACTGATGACGGCGCTGGCCATGATCATCGGGATGGTACCGATGGCGCTGGGATTTGGCGAAGGCGGCGAGCAGAACGCGCCGCTGGGGCGAGCCGTGATCGGCGGGTTGCTGTTTGCCACGGTTGCCACCTTGTTTTTCGTGCCCAGTGTATTCGCCATTTTTCGTGGCCGCCGGGAAGCGAAGCTGGCACGGGAGCAGCAGTTCTAGAGTTTCGTGAGAATCGGAGTCGAGAATGAGTGCAGAAAGCAAGTCAGATCAACCCGGGGATGAGCGGCGCCCCTCGGCGGATGCCAGTGCTCAAGGTTCGCGGCAGGGGCAAAGCGGCGAGGAGCATCATGCTTCAGGTGCCCAGGCTCAGCGTGACGAGGAGATCGAAACCATCCGGCAGCATTCGCGGCACCAGCCGGCGGCGATTCAACCGCCGCCGGATCTTCCCCCGGCCCCTCCGCGCAAGGCTGTGACGATTGTAGGAATATTGCTGCTGGTTCTGCTGGCGGCCGGTGGGTTCACCATGTTGGCGCGCATGAGTCACGAACGAGCTCTGGCCAACGAAACCGAGCGCGAGACCGTGCCCACCGTCGCGGTAGTGAATCCCCAGGCGGAAAAACCGGACGAAGATTTGATTCTGCCTGGCTCGCTGCTGGCCTATGAGGAATCTCCCATCTACGCTCGCACCAACGGCTACCTGGTGCGTTGGTACAAGGATATCGGCAGCCGTGTAACCAAAGGCGAGTTGCTGGCCAAGATCGATACGCCCGAGGTTGATCAGGAATTGAATCAAACGCGGGCCGCGCGTCAGCAAATTGTCGCTCAGATGGAGCTGGCAAGAATCACCGCCGATCGCTGGCAAAACCTTCTCAAGACGGACTCCGTCTCCGCTCAGGAAGCCGACCAGAACACCAGTGGATACAAGCAGGCTCAGGCCAACCTGGCCGCGGCCGACGCCAACGTCCGCCGCCTGGAACAGCTCGAAGGATTCAAGGAAGTCTACGCCCCCTTCACCGGCGTGCTTACGCGACGCAACGTCGATCCTGGGGCGCTGATCAACGCCGGTGCGCAGGCGGCTGGCCGCGAGTTGTTTGACATTGCCCGGGTCGATCCTCTGCGGGTTTATACCAGCGTTCCGCAGGCCTACGCTCCATACATCAAGGTCGGCGCCAAAACCTTTGTCGCCTTGCAGGAATTTCCCGGACAAAAGTTTGTGGCCACGGTGGCGCGAACGGCGGAAGCGATTGATACGAACACTCGCACCCTGCTCACTGAAGTCGATGTGCCCAACAAGGACGGTCGTTTGTTGCCGGGTTCGTTTGGAGAAGTGCACTTCGCCGTCGGTTCCAACGTGAACAAGGTCACGGTTCCGGTGAACACCATGCTGTTTCGCGCTCAGGGCGCGCAAGTCGCTGTTATCGGTCCGAACAACAAAGTGCAGTTGCGCGCCATCAATATCGGCCGCGATTACGGCACCGCGTTGGAGATTCTGGGTGGCGTCGCGCCCACGGACCGGATCGTCGTCAACCCTCCCGATTCGCTTGAAGATGGGCAGCAGGTCAACGTGGCGCAACCTCAGCAGCAGCCGGGCCAAACGACGCAAGGCCAACCGACAGGTGGCGCGTCGTGAACCGAGTCGCGCTCTCAGCCGCACTTGTTCTGTTGGGCCTTGTTGCGGGATGCACGGTCGGGCCGCGTTACAGCCGCCCTCCGGCACCGACCCCTGCGCCTGACGCTTGGAAGACGCAACCACCGTGGGAGCAAGCTGCTCCCAAAGACGCGATCCCCAAGGGCGAGTGGTGGAAAATCTATAACGACGCCGATCTCAACACCTTCGAACAGCAGTTGCTCCAGGCCAACCAGTCGCTTGAAGCCGCGCGCGACCGGTTGAATCAGGCTCGCTCCCTGGCGCGCGTCGCGACTGCGGATTACTTCCCGCAGTTATCTACGGACCCGTCTGCGGTCCGCGAACGCGGCTCCGGCAATCGGCCTCTGAACGGTGAGCAGCCTACAATTATTAATGGAGCAGTGCAGCCGGTTCCTCCGTACACCCAAAGCGTCTACACGATTCCCTTCAACATTAACTATGAGCCTGATCTCTTCGGCCGCGTGCGCCACAACGTGGAAGCCGCGAACGCGACCCTGCAATCGACGGCTGCCGATCTTCAAAACGTACAGCTGGTGCTGACCGCTGAACTCGCGGCCGACTACTTTTCTCTGCGCGAACTGGACGCCGAATTCGATGTGGTGCAGGAGTCGGTAGGCTATCAACGCAAGGGTCTGGATCTGGTCAACAACCGTCACAATGGCGGTGCTGCGAGTGGACTCGAAGTGGCGCAGCAAGCGGCTCTGCTCGATTCAACTTTGTCGCAGCTGGCGCTGGTGCAACAGTCGCGGGCGCAGTATGAACACGCAATCGCCGTGCTGCTGGGACGGTCGGCCTCCATTCTGGCGGTTCGGGTGGCGCCGTTGCGGGCCACTCCTCCGCCAGTCCCGCTCGGCGTGCCTTCCGATGTTTTGCAGCGCCGGCCAGATATCTCTACCGCCGAACGTCAGATGGCGTACAACAACGCGCAGGTGGGCATCGCCCGCACGGCTTTCTATCCGAACATTACGCTGAGCGGCTCGGGAGGATGGCAGAGCGTGGAGCTTGCGCCATTGTTGAACGCGCCCAGTCTTCTCTGGTCGCTTGGGGCGGACGCTTTGCAACCCATTTTCGAAGGCGGACGCAACCGCGCCAATCTGTCCGCCGCTCGCGCCGCGTATGACCAGTCGGTGGCCAACTATCGCCAATCTGTGCTGACTGCCTTCCAGCAGGTCGAGGACGGCCTCAGCAATCTAAGCACGCTCTCTCAGGCTCTCACCACGCAAGGGGCGGCGGTCGAGGATGCGCGCCGCGCCCTCGCCATCGCCAACAATCGCTACATAGGCGGCGTCACCAGTTACCTCGACGTCATTACCGCGCAGACCACGCTGTTAACCAGCGAGCGCCTGGAGACCCAGTTACTCGGCCAGCAGATGGTGAGTTCCGTCTATCTTGTGAAAGCTCTCGGTGGCGGCTGGGACGCCGGCGAAATCAAAGACCAGCAGGTTCATCCCCAGGCGATTCAGGTCGTGCAGCCATGACACCTTTACTAATTGACAAACACCACCTTCGGGCCTAAAATCGATTTGGGTACTTATCTCTTCTTAATTCCTTTAGCGATCAGACGTAAGACCGGTCCTATCATAGCTTTATCGCACTCAGCCAGCTCTGTAGGCTGGCGACGCTAGCTCGATCTTAACCGTTCCGCATTTCGCACATCCTGAGCCAAAATAGGGAGCCCATGAAAAACACAAAGTTCCTCGTAAAGGTAAATCGCGGCGGTGCGCGTGCCGCCGAATACGTTCTGCGGATCGACCGCAGCCCCATCCAGACCACCACCAACAAAAAGCTGGCGCTCGCCATGGGCCGATTCACTGCGGAAGATGCGGTCAAGTTGATGCAGAACTCCCGCTGCACCCCGGAGTTGATTTCAGTACAGGTTTAACGCCTGATCTCGCCTGTTCGAACAGCGATCCGACTCTATTTGAAGTCCCTCCCGGGCTCGTCCATCTAGCCCCGGGCATGCCGTTCGCTGTTCGGCTTCGAACCGCTTAGCGCGAAAAACAGAATATAGAGATAGCAGATCACAGGAAGAAAGAAGGCGTGATGAATGCCGACCCTGTCGGCTATCGCACCTTGCGCCAGCGGAATAATTGCTCCCCCAACAATCGCCATGATCATGATTCCTGACCCGTCCCCCGTAAGCGGGCCCAGTTCCGCTACGCCCAGAGTGAAGATGCTCGGGAACATAATGGAGTTGAAGCATCCGACCAGGATGATGCTCCACATGGCAAAGTGCCCGGTGCTGAGCATGGAAATGCCAACGAGCGCGGCCGCGCACACCGCGCAAATGCCAAGCAGTTGTCCGGTCTTCATTTTTTGCAATAGCCCGGATCCGATGAAGCGCCCCACCATGGCTCCGCCCCAGTAAAAAGCAACGAAACTAGCCGCCACCTTTTCGGTCAGGCCGCCGATCTCTGGCTGCGTAAAATAGTTCACCAGAAAGCTCCCAATGGAAACTTCGGCGCCGACGTATACGAATATGGCGACCGCGCCAAAGATCAGATTCCAATGCTTCCAGATGGAGTCATTCACTTTTTCGCCGACTTTGTGTTGGGCCTGGGGAATCTTCGGCAACCTGAAGCTGCCGATGGCGATCGCCAGCACCACCAGCGCGATCCCCAATCCTACGTAAGGCGTCTTCACCGTCGCCGCTTCATGCAGGCGATAGGCCTGCAGCGCATCCGGCGCCATGGCGCGGATCTCCTCCATTGATTTCGGTGCAGCGCTCAGAATCAGCAGACCACCAAAAAAGGGTGCCAGAAAAGTGCCCAGTGAATTGAAAGCCTGCGTGAGATTCAGTCGACTGGAAGCCGTTTGGGACTTGCCCAGCACCGTCACATAAGGATTGGCCGCGACCTGCAAACACGTGATCCCGGCCGCAAGCACGATCAACGCAATCAGGAACAACGGGTAGGAGGGAACACTGGCCGCCGGCACGAAAAGAAACGCGCCCACGCCCATCGTCAGCAAACCCAACACCATCGATCGCTGATAGCCAACCCAGTCAATGATTTTTGCCGAGGGTATGGAGAAAAGAAAATACGCTCCAAAGAAGGCAAACTGAATGAGCATGATCTCTTTGTAATTGAGATCGAAAATTGGCTTCAGGTGGGGGACCAGAATGTCATTGAGACAAGTCAGAAAGCCCCACATGAAAAATAACGTGGTCACAACCGCCAGCGGCATGGTGTAGGAAGACGACGACTCAGGAGAAACCGCGGTGGAACTGCTCGGCGCACTGATCGACATAGTTGTAGGTTCCGCTCGGCATCATAGCACCGGAGGGCAGACCTCGGCATTTCTCTGTCCGGAAAAATGATTCCGCGAGCGAATCACACGGCGTTGCCGGATATATCCTGCAGCTTCACCAGCCAGTTCGCCGGTTCGGGAAGGATGGCGAAGGTGGGGAGCTTGCCGCGCACCATTGCGACCTCATCGCACTGGTGAAATCTGGGACAGACGTGGCAGTCCTTGTAGATTTTGTCGGGAAGATCTTCTCGCTGCGCGATCTGGAATCCCTGGCGCGCAAAAAACTCGGGGGCTCGCGTGAACAGGCAGACGCAATCGACCTCATGCCGTTTCGCTTCCGCGACCAGAGCTTTCATCAGCCGGCTACCTCCGCCCTTGCCCTGGGTTCGAGGGGCAACGGTGATCGAACGAATCTCAGCCAGGTGCGTGCCATAAAGATGCAGCGCACCGCATCCGATGATGCGGCCCTCTTCTTCCAGAACGACAAAATCTCGGACGTTCTCGCAAATCTCGGCCAGCGTGCGGGGCAGCAAGGTACCGTCGCTCGAATAGGCAGAGATCAGATCGTGGATGTGCTGAGCATCCGGCAAAATGGCTTTACGCGTGCGCATGGACCTCCTCGCGCAGGGAGTTGATTTTCTTTTTCGCGGCCGCAATCCCTTGCCGCACTCTGGCGGGCGCAGTGCCGCCACCTACATCGTGGATCGCCAATACCGCCGCCGGCTTCAAGCAGTCATAAAAGCTCTCGTCGAATGCAGAGTGCAGGCCTCGCAAATCGTCGAGCGACAGATCCTGAAGCTCACAATTTTTTTCCAGGCACAGCTTCACCGCTTTGCCAATCTGTTCATGCGCAAGCCGCGAAGGCACGCCACGGCTTGCCAGATAAGTTGCGGCTGCCCAGGCGTTCATGAATCCCGACTGCGCCGCCTTGTTCATCCGCGAATGGTCGAACTCAACTGCCCTCATAAAACCGGCGACCAGCGGCAACAACCCTAACGCCGTATCCGCGGCATCAAACAGCGACTCCTGCGTCTCCTGCAAGTCCTTGTTGTAAGCCAGAGGCAAGCCTTTCAGCGTGACCATCAGAGCCGTAGCGCTTCCGAGCACTCGGCCGGTTTTGCCGCGCACGAGTTCCAGAAGATCCGGATTCTTCTTCTGCGGCATGGCGCTGCTGCCCGTCGAATAAGCCTCCGGCAACTGCACAAAGCCAAATTCCTGCGAGGAAAAAATAATCATCTCCTCCGCCCATCGGCTCAAATGCAGGCTCAACAGCGAAAGCACATTGACGAACTCAAGAACGAAATCGCGATCGCTGGTAGTGTCGATGCTGTTTGCTGTGGGACCAGCGAAGTCGAGTTCTGCCGCCATGAAAGCACGGTCAAGAGGCAGAGTCGCACCCGCGACTGCACCCGATCCCAGCGGACAAACATTCAACCGCTTGCGGCAATCAGCCAGCCGCTCGGCATCGCGCAAAAACATCTCCACATAAGCCAGCAGCCAATGCGCCACCAACACGGGCTCAGCGTGTTGCAAATGCGTGTAAGCCGGCATCGCTTCACTGCCGGCTTGTTCGGCGCGATCGGTGAACGCTCCGCAGACCTCGGCCAGTTCTTTTCGCATCTCGTCGATCGCCGCACGCACATAAAGGCGCAGGTCGGTGGCGATCTGCTCGTTGCGGCTGCGACCGCTGTGCAGTTTGTATCCAACTTCTCCGATCCGCGCGGCCAACTGCTTCTCCACGAAGTGGTGCACGTCCTCAGCTTCGTCGTCTTGGACAAGTCCGTTGGCAGCGGCAGCCATTTCGCCAATCTGCTGCAGCCCTTCCAGAATGCTGATGAGTTCGTCGGCGGACAGAACACCTGCATTTTTCAGTGCGCGAGCGTGCGCTGCGCTGGCGGCCAGCTCGTAGTGGAGCAGCCGACGGTCGAAGTCAAAAGACCTCTGCCAGCGCTCGAATTGCGGATCCAGCGGCTGCCGGAACCGGCCCGACCACATCTTCATCGCGCAACCTCCTGACGTGCGCGCGCGCGGGTGCGCGAAGGCAGTCCGAGGATGCGAATAAAACCCGCCGCATCTTTCTGGTCGTAGCTGTCGCCCATGGTAAACGACGAAAGGTCGGTGCGATAGAGCGAGCGCTCGGACTGGCGGCTCACCACGGAAACGTTTCCCTTGTACAAAGACAGCGTCACGCTGCCGGTCATTTCCGTCTGGGTGCTGGCAACGAACGCGTCCAAAGCCTCACGCAGCGGCGTGAACCATAAGCCGAAGTAAACCAGCTCCGCATATTTCAAAGCGACGTGCTGCTTGAAGTGCGCCACTTCACGCTCCAGGCACAACGCTTCCAGTTCGCGATGCACCGCGATCAGCAAGGTTCCACCGGGGGTTTCGTAACATCCGCGCGACTTGATTCCCACAAAGCGGTTCTCCACCAAGTCCACGCGGCCCACGGCGTTACGCGCGCCGATTTCATTCAGCAGTTCGACCAGCGACACCGGGTCAAGCTTCATCCCACCGACCGCGACCGGAGTTCCTTTCTCGAAGCTGATCGTCACCTGCTCGTCTTTGTCCGGCGCTTCCTGGGGCGAGCGCGTCATCTGCCACGTGGTCGGCAACGGCGCATTCGCTGCATCCTCCAGTTCTCCGCCTTCGTGGCTGATGTGCCAAAGGTTGCGATCTCGGCTGTGAATTTTTGTGCGGCTCGCCTCCACCGGGATGCCGTGCTGCTCCGCGTAATCGAGGCAATCTTCTCGTGATTTCAGCGTCCACTCCCGCCACGGCGCTACCACTTTCAACTCCGGCGCGAGCGCCTGGTAGGTCAGCTCGAAACGAACCTGATCGTTGCCCTTTCCTGTGCAGCCATGCGCCACCGCCGTTGCTCCCTCGCGCAAAGCAACTTCGACCTGATGCTTGGCAATCACCGGACGGGCCAGCGATGTGCCGAGCAGATATTTATGCTCGTACACCGCGCCTGCGCGCAGGGCTGGGAAAACGTATCCCGTCAAGAATTCCTCGCGGAGATCCTCCACCACCACCTTGGTTGCGCCCGTGGCGTATGCCTTCTCGACCACGGCTTCGATGTCATCGCCCTGGCCCACGTCGCCGACCATCGCGATCACGTTGTACGAGTAATTTTCCTTGAGCCATGGAATGATGATCGAAGTATCGAGCCCCCCGGAATAAGCAAGAACAATTTTTTCAGGCATGAGCGCTCCTTGCGGGCAGACGATCACCGCCGCCCAGTAGCAAATAAAGAATGGCTTTCTGTACATGCAGGCGATTTTCTGCCTGGTCGAAAATCAGAGACTGCTCGGAATCCATGACCGCGTCCGTCACTTCCAACCCGCGATGAGCCGGGAGACAATGCATGAACACCGCATCAGGTGCGGCTTCTGCCATGAGTTCTTCGTTTACCTGATACGGCGGAAAAATCCGCGCTCGCTCACCCGTTTCCGGCTCCTGACCCATGCTGACCCAGGCATCGGTGTAAATCGCGTGGGCTCCGGCAACCGCTTCATGCGGATCGGTCAGCAATTGAATTTCGGCACCAGTCTGGCGGGCAATTTCGCGCGCCGCAGCCACAATCTGCGGATTCGGCTGGTAGCCCGCCGGAGTCGCGATTCGTATCGACGATCCCAGGCAGGCACACGTAAGCAGCAGCGAATGCGCCACATTATTTCCATCGCCGACATACGCCAGGCAACGGTTCTTCACATCTCCGAAGTGCTCCATCAACGTGAAATAGTCGGCCAGCGCCTGGCACGGATGCTCCAAGTCGCTGAGCGCATTGATCACCGGCACACGTGCGTGCTGCGCCATGCCCTCGATCGTTTCCTGCGAAAAGGTGCGCAGCACAATCACGTCCACCCACCGCTCCAGGTTGTGCGCCACGTCGCTCAAGATCTCGCGGGCACCCAGGCGTTCCTGGGTTTGGTCGACGAACATTGCCAGACCGCCCAGCCCCGTCATGCCCGCCTCGAAAGTCAGCCGGGTTCGCAGAGAAGCTTTCTCGAAGAACATCACCATCTGCTTGCCAGTGAGCGCCCTGTGAAAATCGCCGGGGCGCGTCTTCATAATTCCCGCAAGATGCAAAACCGCGTTTACCCCAGCAGGCCCCAGATCGCAGGTCGACACCAGATCCGGACACCAGAAAGCTTGCGGCGCATTCGCAGGAGCGGCCGCCGTCCTTGCTTGCACTTGACTATTCAACTTTGACTCCTTCTTCTGCACCCGCGTATCCGCCGGTTGCGATTGGTATCGAGCAGCGACTGACGGGCTCATGAGTAAGTCACCTCCGTACCGCAGGAAAGCTTCGTCAGGTAAAACTGTGGCAGCACCTCGACCTCATTCGCCGGCAGGATTCTTACTCGTCCCACGCCCTGTTTCAGAGCCAGCCCGCACGCTTGCAGCTTGGGCAACATGCCGCCGCTGATGATCGAATTCGCCGCCAGCTCTGCCGCCTGTTTCGTGGTCAGCCACGGCATCACGCTGCCTGCCGCATCTCTTACTCCGGGCACATCGGTGAGAAAAACCAAAGTGTCGGCGTGGCAAGCCGCGGCGCAGGATGCCGCCATTTCATCGGCGTTCACGTTGTAGTACTCGCCATCGGCTCCCAGCGCCAGCGAAGCCATCACAGGAATTCCTCCCCGCCGCCACAGCGCTTCAATCCAGCAGGGCTCCGCGAAACAAATCTCTCCTACAAATCCCAGGTCTTGTCCATGAACAAACTTCTTTCGCGCGCGGAAGGTCATGCCATCGCCACCGCAGAATCCAATCGCCGGCATACCTGTTGCCTGAATCGCCGCCACCAGCTTCTTGTTGATGAGCCCGCCCAATACCATCAGCGCCGTATCCCGGGTCTCGGCATCGCTGATCCGTAGCCCGTTCACAAACTCGCTCTTCTTTCCCAGTCGCTCCAGCATGCGAGTCAGAGCGCTGCCGCCGCCGTGAATGACGGCTACGCGATGCCCGTCCTGGGCCAACTCCGCAATGGCTTGAGCGCATTTCCGCAGCATCGCAGCATCCTCGATGGCCGCGCCGCCAATTTTCACCACGATCGTCACTGCAGACCCTCCCGCTCTTCCCACTCGTACATCAAGTTCATGTTCTGCACGGCTTGTCCGGCCGCACCTTTCAGCAGATTGTCCACGCACGAAACCAGCACCAGGCGCTGCCCATCCTCGGCCAGACAAAAACCGAGATCGCAATAATTCGTATGCAGCGAAAATTGCAACTGGGGCAGCTTCGGCGTCGCAAACACCCGCACCCAATGTTTGCCCGCATAAAAATCACGCAGACAAGATTCCACTTCCGCCGGCTTCATCGCCCGGTTTAGGTGAACGTAGATGGTCGACAAAATCCCTCGTGGAATGGGCAGCAAGTGCGGCGTGAAGGTTAACTCCGCATCGTCCAGCTCCAACTGCTCCACCATCTCTCCCAGATGCCGATGATTGAACACGGAATAGGCGGAAAGATTGTCGGCCACCGAAACGAAATGAGTCCTCGAGGTAGGCGCTTTGCCGGCTCCTGAGACGCCCGACTTCGAGTCAGAAATAACTCCGCGGCTGCGGTCAATGAGCTTCGCCCTAAGCAACGGGGCCAAAGCCAGAATCACTGACGTCGCATAGCAA
This sequence comes from Candidatus Sulfotelmatobacter sp., assembly GCA_049519055.1. Lineage (GTDB taxonomy): Bacteria > Acidobacteriota > Terriglobia > Terriglobales > Acidobacteriaceae > Sulfotelmatobacter. The sequence goes on from JBEKRE010000012.1 coordinate 60,769, forward strand.
CCCGGATTCGCCACCAGCTGCGCCGAGGGAATCCGTTCGCCGTTCAACTCTGGCAGCCCGTACACTGCGCTCTCGGTCAATTCCCCGGCCGTGACGGCGTCGGCATCCTGAAACGAATAGATGGCACGATGCTGCGCCTGCTTCAGCCGCCACGCTCCACTGAGATCGATCACGCGCAATCCCTGCGCTATCGCCTCCGGCACCAGCGACCGCGAAGCTTGATCAGGCGTCGCCAGAAAAAGCAACTGCACGCCCTGATGTTTCAGTTCTCCCCACGAAAGCGATCGCAGCGGATAGCCTCCGTTACCCGAGAGTTCTGGAAAAATCTCCGCCAAATCTGTCGCGCCATCACTGCCCTCGCGCCGCAGCAAAACCGGCTTTTGCAACCGCGGATGGCGCTCGAGGATGCGCGTCAACTCCAGCCCGGAGTAGCCACTGGCGCCAAGCACCGCAGTTTTAAGCTTGGCTACCATCAGCCGAGCATCTCCTCGATCCGGAGGGCAACCCTCTTCGCGCCGTCCTTGTCGGGACAAACAATCAGGATCGTGTCGTCTCCCGCAATCGTTCCCACCAACTCCTCCCATTCCTGCTCATCCAACGCCGCCGCCACCGGCTGTGCGCTGCCAATAATGGTCTTCACCACCAGCAGGTTCTGCGCAGCGCGAACATCGAGTACAAACTCGCGAACCAACCGCTGCACCGGGGGCAGAGCCAGACCAGCACCGTCTCCTTGGGGCAATGTGTATCCATTGCCCGTCTTACTCAAATGCAGGTCCCGAATATCCCGCGACAACGTTGCCTGCCCCACCTTGAATCCCCGCTTGCGCAACGCCCGCTGTAGATCTTCCTGGTTGGCAACCGGCCCTTGCCGAAGGGTTTCCAAAACCGCTCTCTGCCGTAACACTTTATTCATTATGAATATTTATTCATAATGATGAATAAATATTCTTTTATCTTACAGGCTGGGCCAGGCCTGTCAAGAAAAAATCACGCCGGCGCTGACTCTTCCGGTAACCGGCGAGGACACGCGGTCGCGGTGGCCCCGAAGGTTCCGGCTCGCGAAAGACGGGAGGACGCTCTGCAATCCTTGCTAGACTACTCCCGGCTCGGAGGGCTGCTGCCGCCAGCCAGCAGAGGAGCACGCCGGATGAGCAACAAACCCACACTGCTTGCCGAACTGATTGCCGAATTTCTTGGAACTTTCGTTCTGATTCTTTTTGGCAACGGTGTGGTCGCCATGGTGGTTCTGTTTCCCTCAAACCCGACCGCGCACGGCGGCTACACCAACATCACCCTCGGTTGGGGGCTCGCCGTCACCATGGGAATCTATGTTGCAGGAAAAGTTTCTGGAGGCCATCTCAACCCGGCGGTTACTCTCACGGTGGCGGTGTTCCGCGGTTTTCCTTGGCGCAAGGTCCTGCCCTATTCCATCGCGCAAACGGCAGGAGCATTTCTGGCGGCCGCCCTGGTATACCGGAATTATCTGCCGGCCTTCCACCAATTCGACCCTCAACTAGAAAAAACCGCCGGCATCTTCACAACCTTTCCCGCCTTTCCAGATTGGCCACAGGCAGGATTCCTAGATCAGGTGATCGGCACCGCTCTGTTGTTGCTGATGGTGCTGGCCATCACCGACGAACTCAACGTTCCTCCAGGAGCCAATCTCGCGCCCGCCATGATCGGGTTGGTCGTCGTCGCCATCGGCATGAGCTTCGGCGGCATGCACGGATATGCAATCAATCCGGCTCGTGATTTTGGCCCACGTCTTTTCACCGCTGTGGCGGGATTCAGAAACAACGGGCTCACGGATGGACCTCGAGTGTGGTGGGTTCCGGTGGCCGCGCCGCTGCTCGGAGGACTGGTCGGCGCCGCCGTTTACGATTTTGCTGTTCGACGATTTCTGCGCGCATCGCAGCCGTCGTGCTAATTCAAGGTTCGCGAAAAGCAGGAGGCCTTTTGCCTTACATTCTTTCTCTCGACCAGGGCACAACCAGTTCGCGAGCCCTCTTGTTTGATCACCAAGGCTCCGTCCGGGCCGTGGCCCAGCGCGAGTTCACACAGCTTTTCCCCCAGCCCGGATGGATCGAGCACGATCCTGAAGAAATCGCGGCATCGCAAATTGCAGTCGCCCTGGAAGCTTTAACTCAGGCCGGCGCACAGCCCAGCGACGTCGCCGCCATCGGCATTGCCAACCAGCGAGAAACGACGATTGTGTGGGATCGCACCACCGGCAAAGCCATCTGCAACGCGATTGTCTGGCAGGATCGCCGTACCGCCGCGTTTTGTGAAAACCTGAAAGCGCAGGGTCGCGAGAGTTTCATCCAGCAGCGAACCGGCCTGCTCATCGACGCCTACTTCTCCGGCAGCAAGATTTCCTGGATTCTGGAGAACGTTCCCGGCGCAAGAAAGCTTGCCACAGCCGGCCGGTTGGCCTTCGGCACGGTGGATAGTTGGCTGCTGTGGAAACTGACCGGCGGCCGGGTGCACATTACCGACGCCAGCAACGCCTCCCGCACCATGCTTTTCAATCTGCATTCTGGAACCTGGGACGGCGAATTGCTTGATCTCTTCGGCGTCCCTGACTCAATGTTGCCGGGAGTCCGTCCCTCCAGCGAAGTTTACGCAGAAGTGAGCTCGGTCCCAGGTCTCAACGGCATTCGCATTGCAGGAATTGCGGGCGACCAGCAGGCAGCGTTGTTTGGCCAACGATGCACTACTCCCGGCCTTACCAAGAACACTTACGGTACGGGATGCTTCCTGTTGCAGAGCACGGGCAATCGCGCCGTCGCGTCGACGAATCGCCTGCTCACAACGGTAGCCTGGCGAATCGGCGACACCACAAACTACGCCCTCGAAGGGAGTGTGTTCGTAGCTGGAGCGGTGGTGCAGTGGCTGCGTGATGGTCTCGGGATCATTCGCAAGTCATCGGACGTGGAAACCCTGGCCAGTTCCGTTCCCGACAATGGCGGAGTCTATTTCGTGCCCGCCTTCGTGGGACTTGGCGCTCCACACTGGGATTCCTACGCCCGTGGCGCAATCTTTGGTCTCACCCGTGGTAGTACGGCAGGCCACATCGCGCGAGCCGCCGTGGAGAGCATCGTCTACCAGGTTGCAGATCTCATGGACGCGGTCCAGACGGACACCCACACTCCGCTCCTTGAGCTGCGCGTGGATGGCGGCGCGTCCGCCAACGACAGTCTCATGCACTTTCAGGCCGACGTTCTCGGGGTCCCCGTGGTGCGTCCGGCGATGACAGAGACCACCGCGCTGGGCGCCGCGTTTCTGGCCGGTCTGGGCGTTGGATTCTGGAAAGAGATAGAGGCATTTTCTGGCTCGCAGGGCCAACGCCGATTCGAGCCCCGCATGCCACGCTCTCAAGTGAACGAACTGCGCGCGCGATGGAACGAAGCCGTCTCCCGGGCAAAAGGTTGGAATCCCTGAGTCCGAAATTCAGCAACTTCGGAAATAGGTCCAAAAAACAAATATCGAAGGCTTCCTTTTGAATCGGTAGCACATCCTAGTTTGGCCCCGATTCCGAAGGAGCCTTATGAAAAAAGTTAGGTCGGCGTTCCAGGGGGCCACCACGGTGGTGGGAGCCGCGGGATTGGTGCACGCGGGATTTATTTTCCTCAACGCGCTCCCCGATTTGCGGCGCTATATCAGAATCATTAGCATTTAAGACCATAGCTAAGCGGTTCTGCCAAGTGGTTCGCGAGCCTCAGCCGCGTCCAGCGGTTAGGGGACGGCCGGCGCCTCGGCTACGCCGATGTTCGTATCCGCCCCGCCGTAGTAAAACAGATACCGCTCTCCCTGCCGCACCATTCCTTCCACGAACACCACATTTGGCACCTGCCCAACCTTCTCCCACTCTTTCTCGGGAGCAAAAATCGGAGTGTCCGTGCGCCTGATCAAGACACGCGGATCGTTCCGGTCAAACAACGCCACACCGGTCCGGTATACCAGCTTGTCATCGGCTCCGTTATAAATGAGGACAATGCCTTTCGGGGTTAGGATTGGCGTAGGGCCGGGCTCGGCTACGCGCGAGTCAAACTTTCCCGCACGCACCGGTAACACCGGGCCATCGGTGGCTTCGGTCCAGTGCAGCAGGTCCGTCGAACTAGCCAACCCGACTTGGTCATTATTGTCTTTAGCCGTCCCCAGAAAATACATCCAGTACTTGCCGCCAATCTTTTCCGGCACAATCGCTCCGGATTTCGTCCAGCGAATGTTCCAGCGCCCCTTGTAAGCCGGAAGGATCACGCCCTTTCGCTCCCAGTGGATGAGATCCTTCGAAGTCGCCAGACACAGTTGCGCATCCTTCTTGTTGTAGCCGGTGTAGGTCAGATAATGGGTGTCCCCGAACTCGATCAGCCGCGGGTCTTCCACGCCGCCGTCTTTTTCATAATCTTTCTCCGGCGAAAATACCGGCTCGCTCCGCCTTGTGAAGTGGACACCATCGGAGCTCTCTGCGTATCCCAGCCGTGAAGTCCCGCCCTTGTCCTGGGCCCGGTAAAGCATAATGATCTTCCCGTCGCGCACCACCACAGAGGGATTGAAGGTGCCTGCTGATTCCCATCCGTCTCCCTCTGGGGAAATCACCGGGGTTTCGGACACACGGTGCCACGCCCCAAAGGGCCAACTTGCGCTATCCTGTGAAGCCAGCGCCAGAACGAGCGTGAGTATCTTCACCCAGCTCTTGATTTGAATGGAGTGGATCATGGGGCGATTGTGACCTCTGACGTCGACTGATTTTGTTCCGAGGCCTGTCTCTATGCGACCACCTCAACCCGTGCGTCCCGATTCTCGGCCACTTTGTTCGTTCCTGCAACCTCCGGCCGTGGTGGCGAAACTTTCATGATGAGCAAGAAACACACCGTCGTAGGTTTGGGCGAATTGCTGTGGGACCTTTTTCCCGAAGGCAAAAAGTTAGGTGGAGCTCCCGCCAACTTCGCTTACATCACGTCGTTGCTCGGCGATGAAGGAATTCCCGCCAGCCGTTTGGGCCGCGATGATTTGGGATCGGAAGCGATTCGTCGACTGGCTGAACTTGGACTTTCGACCGAGTTTATTCAGCGGGACGCGGACCATCCTACCGGAACCGTGAAGGTCAAAGTGGATCGTGCCGGCCAGGCCTGCTTCGAAATCGCCCAGCCCGTAGCATGGGATTTTTTTCAGTGGACACAACAGTGGCAAGACTTGGCGCTATGCACCGACGCAGTTTGTTACGGCACTCTTGCACAACGATCAGAGCACAGTTGTACCACCATGCGCAGTTTTCTCCTTGCCTTGCAGCCAAGTGTGGTGCGGGTTTGCGACATCAATCTCCGGCAAACTTTCTTTAATGCCCACGTGGTGGCGGAATCGATGAAGCTGGCCACCATCGTCAAACTCAATCACGAAGAACTCCCCAGAGTCATGCGCTTGCTGGAATTGGACCATCTCGGAGAAGAAGATTCGGCGCGACACCTGCTCTCTTCTTATGATCTGAAGCTGGTTTGCATTACTCGCGGCACGAATGGCAGCCTGTTGCTATCCGCGAACGAACGCGCAGAGCATCCCGGCTTCCGAGTGCAAGTCGCTGACACCGTTGGCGCCGGCGACGCATTCACCGCGGCCTTGGTGCACGGATATCTTCGGAGAGCGCCTCTCGATCAAATCAATGAAACCGCCAACCGGGTTGGCGCCTGGGTCGCCAGTCAGCCCGGAGGAACTCCAGCACCGAAAGGCGGCGACCTGAATCAAAGCTTGCGCGAGATTCATTAGCGCGCCCGCCGCACCTCCTTTCACGAATTTGGTTTATGCTGTGTGGTTTGGCTTTTGGTGTCGGAGGGGGCCCAAGTGACCATGCCGCAACTCGTTCTTCGTCTGCTGGTTTGCCTCTCGTTATTGCTGCCGGTCGCGTCTAGCACCGCGCAGCAGATTCCCGAGAACACTTATCAGGAGCTGCGTTGGCGCATGATCGGACCGTTCCGCGGTGGTCGCACCCGCGCCGCCACCGGTGTTCCCAGCCAGCCAAACGTCTTCTATATGGGCCAGGTCAACGGCGGAGTGTGGAAGTCTGACGACTACGGCCGCACCTGGACCCCCATCTTCGACCACGAACCCACGCAATCGATCGGCGCCATCGCGGTAGCTCCGTCCAATCCCAACATCATTTATGTGGCGAGTGGCGAAGGGCTGCATCGCCCCGACCTCTCCGTCGGCAACGGAATCTACAAATCGACAGACGCTGGAAAAACCTGGACTCACCTCGGCCTGAGCGACGGCCAGCAAATCCCCGCGCTTGCCATCGACCCTCGCGATCCCAATCGTGTCTTCGCTGCGGTGCTCGGCCATCCTTACGGTCCCAATCAAGAGCGCGGCCTTTTCCGCTCCAGCGATGGCGGCCGGTCCTGGCAAAAAGTCATTTACAAAGACGAGAACACGGGCGCCTCCGACGTAGAGATCGATCCCTCGAATCCCGACGTTGTCTATGCCTCGATGTGGGAGGCTCGCGAAGGTCCGTGGGAAGACGGCAACCAAGTCAACGGAACCGGCGGCGGCCTATTCAAGTCCAGTGATGGCGGGAACACATGGAATCCTTTGACGAACGGCCTGCCGAAGGATCTATCGCAAATCTATGTCGCGATCGCTCCCAGTGCTCCGCGCCGCCTTTACGCCACGCTCGGCATGGCCTCGGGTGCACTCGCCGTTTACCGCTCCGACGATGCCGGCGAAAATTGGTTCAGGGCAACCGACGATCCCCGCCCCTCTGGCCGTATCGGCGGCGGCGACCTTCCCATTCCCCGAGTCGATTCGAAGAATGCCGATATCGTCTACAGCGCCAGTACCGTAACCATGAAGTCCACCGACGGCGGCAAAACCTGGTCCGGCTTCCGTGGTGCTCCCGGCGGAGACGACTATCAGAATCTCTGGATCAATCCCAACGACCCAAACATTATTCTTCTCGTCAGCGACCAAGGCGCCCTCGTCACCGTCAACGACGGAGCCTCCTGGAGTTCCTGGTACAACCAGCCCACGGCTCAGATTTATCACGTCTCGGTAGCTCCAACTTTCCCCTATCGCGTCTGCGGCGGCCAGCAGGAGAGCGGCTCCGTCTGCATTTCCAGCCGCGGCAACGATGGCGCCCTCACCTTCCGCGACTGGCATCCCGTTGGCGTGATCGAATATGGCTACGTCGCCCCCGATCCCCTTGATCCGGACATTGTTTACGGCGGCGGCCGAAGCGAAGTCACGAAGTTTCACTGGTCCACCGGCCAGGTGCAGAACATCACTCCGATCCCGCTTCGTAACTCGAAATATCGTACCGACCGCAGCGAGCCCACGATGTTCTCGCCTCTCGACCCGCACACTCTTTACTTTGCCAGCAACGTGCTCTTCAAAACGATCGACGGCGGCAACTCCTGGCAGACGATCAGCCCCGACCTCACTCGTGAGAATCCGGGAATTCCAGCCGGCGTCGGCAATCTCGTCCCCAAAGGCGCCGACAAGCAGCGGGGTGTTATCTACGCGCTTGCCCCCTCATTCAAAACCATCAACACGCTGTGGGCCGGCACCGACGACGGCCTGATCTGGCAGACCCGCGACGGCGGCAAGAAGTGGAATGACATCACTCCAAGAGAGCTGACTCCCTGGAGCAAGGTCACGCAGATCAGCGCCTCGCACTTCGATGACGATACCGCTTACGCGTCCGTCAGCCGCTTCCGCATCAACGACGAGCGTCCTTATATCTATCGCACTCACGATGGCGGCAAGACTTGGACCCTCATCACCGTCGGTCTCCCCGACTTCGGCCCCGTCGACACCGTCCGCGAAGATCCCGCGCGCAAAGGCTTGCTATTCGCCGGAACGGAGAACTCGGTCTGGGTTTCATTCGACGATGGCGCCCACTGGCAATCTTTGCAACTGAATCTGCCGCACACCTCCATGCGCGATCTTTGGATTCACGACGATGATCTCATCGTCGGCACCCACGGCCGCTCCTTCTGGATTCTGGATGACATCGCCCCGCTGCGCGAAGTAGCCAACCTGGGTGGTAGCGCCGATGCGCACTTCTTTACTCCGGCTCCCGCCTTCCGCATCCAGCGCAACACCTACACCGACACACCGCTTCCGCCCGACGAGCCTGTCGCCTCCAATCCCCCCGACGGCGTAGTGATCGACTACTATCTGGCGCACGCCGCGTCGACTCCTGTCATTCTCGAAATCCTAGACGCTCACGGCCAACACGTTCGCAAATTTTCCGGTACCGATAAACCACCGGTCACAGAAGAAGAGCTGAAGAAGCAACTCATCCCCCTCGACTGGCTGCGTCCATTCCGTTCTCTGCCTTCCGCCGCCGGGATGCACCGCTGGGTTTGGGATCTGCACTATCCCGCGCCCGAGGCCACGCACCATGAATATCCCATCTCCGCGATTCCGGGCGATACGCCTCGTCTACCGCTCGGTCCCACCGCTTTGCCCGGTACGTATACCGCGCGGCTTACCGCAAACGGCAAGAGTTATACCGCGTCCTTTACCTTGAAGCTCGACCCTCGCGTAAAAGCCTCCACCGCCGGCTTAGAGAAAAAGTTCCAGCTTGAAACCCGTCTGGCGTCGCTGTTGAGCGAGACTTCACAAGCCGTACTACAAGCCGGATCAATTCGCGAACCGCTGCAAAAACTGAGCCAGCAAGCCAGCGGCCCGGTTCGCGATTCGGTTCAGGCATTCCAGAACAAATTCGCAGCCTTGCTGGGAGCAGCGGGAGGTTTCGCCGCACCACCCGCCAGCGAACCCACTCTCAGCCAGGTGAACGGCCAGGTTGGGATTCTGTACGGACAAGTATGGCAGGTCGATGCCGAACCCACGGCCTCGCAATCAGAGGCCGCCGCCACCATGGAACACGAAGTCTCCGAGGTGATGAAACGTTGGAACGCCCTCCGCACCATCGATCTCCCGGCCCTCAACCGCACTCTCGATCGCGCAAATCTGCCGGAAGTAAAGATCGGATCGGACCCTCACCAGGAAGAGAGCAATACGGATGCAGAATAGGGTGCGCTGTTCGCTACCTATTTTGCTGAACCATTAATGATTCGTAACAAGGGTAAGAGAATGGGCGGCTCACACTACCTCGGGGAAGCGTGGGGATTGCGGAGACATGCAGCACCGTGGAAGAGCAGCGCTTCAGCGCCGCATAAAGCGTCCAAAATCAATCCCGGCTTTAGCCGCGGAACACGTTAGCAAAACAGCGCTCAGCTATAAGGCTTCCACCGCGTTCTGGAGCTCCCGCGCGACCCTCGCCGGATCGCTGTCTGCCGCAAACTGCATCGGCCGCCCCATTCGAACCCCAATCTTCCACGGCCGCACAAACTTCTTACCAGCCTGCTTGATTTCAAACAATCCCACAATCCTTACCGGTAGCACGGGAATATCCAGATTTTTCGCCAGCAACCCAATCCCCGCGCGGAACGGATTCATCTTCCCATCCACCGTATGTCGACCCTCAGGGAAAACCAGCACACTATACCCGCGATCCACGACCTGACCCGCATAAGCAAAGCTTTGCCGGAACCCGGCCTCGCGCGGCAGCGGAAACAGATTCAGCAGAGAAACTCCCAGCACCCACTGAATCCGGTCGTAGATTTTCCCGAAGAAACTTCGGTCAACAGCAGGCGAGTGCAGCTTCTCCAGCGCCTCGCCGCCTGTCGCCGTTGCTATCCGATTCCTCAACCGAGCGGGCAGGCCCGCCTGCACAAACCCCACATCCACATCGTCAATATGATTGCAGACCACCAGCAGCGGTCCATTCACTCCTCGCAGATTTTCCCGCCCTTCGATCCGCGGCCAGCCCAGCAGCATCACAGCTGGCATCATTAATAAGTACTGTGCCAGCCCTCGCACCCAAGTTACTGGCCACCGCAACGCCCAACCCGGATAGTGATATTCCGCCCGCGGCCGTCGCTCACCGCTCAACATCTTTTCTATGTCGCCGACGGTGCGCGCCGCGCTGAAGCGAGTCTCGCTCAAATCCACTTGATAGCGATCTTCCAGCGCGCTAATCAGTTCCACACGGTCCAGCGAACTTAATCCGAGATCCGCGTCGAGCTTTGCTTCAGGATTCGCTCCCGTTGCGCTTCGTCCCGTAATGCGCCCAATCAATTCCATCACGGGATTGTCACTCTTACTCTCCTTCTCCCCCGGCTGTAGAATCTGTCTCGTCGCGAATTCCGCAAGCACATTCCGCCGCGGCTTCTGCGTGCTGGTGCGCGGGAAATCACCCTGCGGCCACGGCACCCACATCCGCATTCGTTGAAATTCCGCTAGTGCCTGATTCGCGCGCTCCACGACCTCCTGCGCGCGGGCATCGTCGCGCAGAATCAACACCGCACACGGTTCTGCATTCCCTCCGCGCTCAATTCCCACCACCACGCAATCTTTCACCTCCGGCTGCCGCCGCAATGCCGCCTCCAAATCCTCCGGATAAATATTCAGTCCGGCGGGCGTCACAATTACTTCTTTCTTGCGCCCCTTGAAATAAAGATTCCCGGCCTGATCCAGCGCTCCCACATCTCCGGTGCGATACCAACCATCTTCGTTGGCAACTCCCTTCGGCTGACCCGCACCCCAATATCCGACCGCCACTCCGCCTCCGCGGATAAGGATTTCTCCATCTTCCCCCAACTTGATTTCCCGCCCCGGCAGCACCTTCCCGATCGACCCCTTCCCCAACTTGAACGGATGGTTCACGCTGATCAGCGACGTCGTCTCTGTCAGTCCATACCCCTGGATCGCCGCGTATCCCAGCCGTCCCCAGAATTCTTCCGTCTCCGCATCCAGCGCCGCTCCTCCGGAAATAAATGCCCAGAATTTCCATCCAAACAGCCGGTGAATGTCGCGAAAAATCCACCACCGCCGCAGAAAGTATTTTTCTTCTGACCTGCGGAATCGCCGCCGGAACTCTTCGATCTTGCCTCGGTCTTCCAGATCGCGCTCAATCTTCTGTTTCAAGGACTGCAAAACTCTCGGCACACTCACCAGCACGGACACTCGCTCCCGCCCTATCATGCTTAGGATCTCCGACGGCTTCAACTCTTCCTGAAAAATCACGATCCCGCCCAGCATCGGCGGCAGAAACATCCCCAAGAATTGTCCGAAGACATGGCTCAGCGGCAGCAAATTCAAAAATCGCACCGGATGCACCCACCGCTCATATTTCAAATAGCGCTGCATCTCCTGTTCCAGCGGAGCGATGTTCGCCAGCACGTTGCCATGTGTGATGGCCACCCCCTTGGGTTCGGCGGTGGTCCCGGAAGTAAACACAATTTGTAGAAGATCGTCGCGGCCGATCGCCACATCCGGACCGCGGCTACCCCGTCCTTGTCTCTCCGTGGTTTGGAGAGACAGAGGGATTCTGACATCCTCAAGAACCACCGCAGGAACTGCTCCCGCAAGACCTTCTGCGTGCCGTCGCGAACAAACCCAGAGCTTGGCCTCCACCTGTCTCGAAACCCGCGTCGCAAAATCGGCGGAAGCGCCATCATCCATCGGGACCACAACCGCACCGCACATCGCGCATCCGAAGAAGGCCGCAACCCACTCCGCGCAGTTCTCGCCCCACAGCATCACCCGGTCCCCCTTGCCAATCCCCTGCGCCTTCAGCTCCCGGCAAAACCAAAACGCCATCTCGAGAACCTGCCCGTAGGTAAACCACTCCATCCGGTATCCACGCCGCTGCCCGTAGGCGCGCTCGTCGCGGTGCGCCTGAAAATTCGCCAGGAAAAACTCTGCCAACGATTCAGCCATGGGGTGAAGAGTAAAGAAATAAAACCGAAGCCTTGCCTCTAGGCACGTTTAGTAGCAGAAGGGAACAATCGCACATCCCAGATGCTCTCTAACGCGTTCTTGGACCACTCATTACAATAGCCTAGAAATCCCAGCCCCGTTCAGAGCTGCGAACTTGGTGAGAAAGCGATGAACGAAGGGGTGCCGCCTGCACATTCCACTCGCATACGTTACTGTGCCAGAGTCTGGGCCTTACTTTTCCTTAAGCGTGCGCCTGATTGACCGGCGGTGCCGCCAGGATGGCTGACAGCCCTCGGCGTCAAGCCCATCGGGAGCGAATCTGCTGATTGGAACAGCATGGTGAGGTCTGGGCGTGGGGGGGGCATTTGCACAAAGGGCAACGAAACAGTGCTGACTCTTCTGCATATGCTGTGCCTGATGGAGGCCTTCCGACTCTGGCCAAGGCCCTCGGATTCTTGTGAACGTCCCCGAGCCTTCACTCTCTCCCCACCCCCAGCGCATCCGCCACCCGATTGATGTAGTTGAACCACGACGCAATCAGCGTGATCTGCAGAATCCCGCGATCGTCAAATCCCACGGCCCGCAACCCCTCAATATCGTCCTTCCCGACCTTGGTCGCATCCTTGCTCAGCTTGACCACATAATCCACCATCACCCGCTCCTGCGGCGTGATAGGCGCGATCGTGTAATCCGTCTCCAGCGCCGCCACCAACTCCCGGTCCAACGTCACCCTACGCAGAAACTCTGCGTGCGACTCGATTCAATACACGCACCGGTTGGTCACCGAGACCATGGTCGCAATCATTTCATGCTGCCGCCGGCTCAACGGCAACTCCGGCGACATCAGGGCCCCGAAGGTTCCGAACGCATGATAGAGCGCCTCCGGAATCAGCGTGTGTGATCCGACAATCGTCGACCCGCCCGACTCGTCCGGATGAACCGGTGTGGCATACTCCACCGGATACAGCGCCCGCTGACCCTCCATCGCCCGCCGCAGCTTCTCATCCACTTCCGACAGCGGTAGGGTTTTAATCCAAGTCATAGATGCCTCTGCCTCTGGTCAACATTTCTCTCCACGCTGGTAGCGCGAAAGATTACACGCTAGCGCGTTGCCACCCCATAGCGCATTTGTACTAGGCGCCGAAACTGTTTCAACAAGGGTCGATTCCGCTCGTAACCGGCCCTTCCACCCCTGATTCCCTTGGTAACCCTTTCGTACACTCCCTTTTGGTAACCCTTGGTAACCATGCGTATCCACCCGCCCAGCCGTACAATTGCTCTTGTTCCAACTGGCCATCTCGGAAAATGGAGTTTGGCCACGTGACGTTCCTCCGGGTAGCACTCCCAGGAGCGGTCATCAGGTTCTCAGTGGATAGGTTTTTCAGTACAAGCTTTGTCAGTGCACACCAGGGGCTGGAGTTCGTAACCTTATGGCGTTCGGTTTCGGGTTCAACAAACAGAAGGTTCTCAGCGCTGCGGAGAAGTATGTCCAGCAGGGCAAAATTCAAAACGCCATTGCTGAATACGAAAAGGTCATCAAGGCCGATCCCAAGGACCTCACCGTCACCAACACGATCGGCGACCTCTACTCCCGTCTGGGCGAGGCCGACAAGGCCACGGACTGCTTCAAGACCGTAGGCGATGCCTATGCCACGCAAGGCTTCACGGTCAAGGCCATCGCCATGTACAAGAAGATCAGCAAGCTCAAGCCTTCGCTCGAGAGCGTGCTGAAGCTGGCCGAACTCTACACCCAGCAGGGGCTCTTCAACGACGCCCGCGCCCAATATCTGCAAGTCGCCGAAGAATTCCTGAAGGCCAATGAACTCGACAACGCCGTCCGCATCTTCCAGAAGATTCTGGAAATGGATCCGGAAAACACAAACATGCGCGTCCGCCTGGCGGAAGTGTATGTCCGTCTCGGCAAGAAGAATGACGCCTGGCAGATTTTCTCCGCCGCCGCCGAAACCCTCCGTTCCAAAGGCTCGCTCAGCGGCGCCGAAGAAGTCCTGCAGCGCATGCTCACGCTCGACCCGGGCAACAGCTATGCGCTGCTCATGCAGGGCCGCAATCTGCTCGAAGCCGGTGACGCCGAAGCCGCCATCGAATCTCTGCAGAAAGTTCCGGACCTCGATTCCAATCCCGACGGCCTGCGCGATCTGCTGAAGGCTTATCTCAAGAACGGGCGACTGTCCGATGCCGGCACGCTGGCCAGCAAACTTCTTACCGTCCACAATGACCTGGCGTCGATCTCCACCTTTGCCGATGCTCTCATACAGGCCGGCCAATATGAGAACGCCCTTCAGGTTTATGACCAGCACGCCGATCGTCTGCTCGCTGAAGATTCCGATAAAGTTTTGAAGAACCTGCACTCCATCATCGGGCATGTGCGTGACAATCCCGCCTCGCTCGAGAAGCTTCTCGAACTATTTCAGAAGGCGGGAGAATCCACACACCTCACTGAAGTCATCGAGTTGTTGGCCCACGCTTCGGTCCAGTCTGGCGATCTGCCGCGCGCGCGCGATCTTTATCAAAAACTTGCCACCATGGAGCCCGGCAATCCCCTGCACATGAATCATTATCAGCAGGTGGTCAGCCAGCTCGGTGGACCTTCCGCCGAAAAGCTCATCACCGCCGAAGAAGCTGCCGTCATCGTCGATGAACTGGAAGCTACTTCTCCTTCCGTCCACCAACATTATTCTGACGCGGTTGCGCTCGCCGTGCGCGCCGCTCTCACCGACGCGGAACTTTTCATCTCTTACAACATGCCGGCCAAGGCTCTGGGACCGTTGATGACCGCTCTGCCGCAGGCGCCAAGCGATCTTCGCTTGAACCAGCGTCTCGCCGCCCTGCACACCCGCGCTGCGCGTTTCGCCGAGGCGGGCGTCTGCTGCCGCACTCTGCAGAGCGTATACTCCGAAGCCGAATATCCCGAAGAAGCTACCCGCTACGGCGAACTCGCCGATCGTTACGAAGAGCGTTCGACAATTTCCGCTTCCACCGGATCAGTTGTCGATTTGCCTGCTCTGGCAGAACCGGCTCCAGAAGAAATTCCCGTCGAAACCGCCTCGGCCCCTTGGCCCGCGGCTCCAGCCGAGTCCTCGGAAGAACTGGAATTCTCCGTCGTCGCCGATCAGGAGTCCGACCAGCGCATTGATCAGGACAACCAGCCAGTCACGGCGGCAGCGCATTCGTCTGAACCCGAGCCCACTGCGGAGATCGATCTTTCCTCCGAGTGGGATGACGCCCTCACCATTGAAGCCGACGAGCCCGCTGCGGAAGCCGCGGAAATCGAGGTCCCCGATGCCGCGGCCGATCATGAAGTTACGATTGGCCAGGCCGCAGCGCCAAAACTGGATCCCGAGAAGATAGCCGAGGCCATCGAAGAAATCCGTTTCTATCTCGATCACGGTATGCCCGAGCAGGCATCGGCGGCCTTCGAAAAGCTTCAGGCTGTCACCGATGACGAAGTCACACTCAATGCGATCCGGTCTGAAATGGAGACCGCCTCACAACACGCTCCCGCAGCGGAGGAGTTGTCCGCGGACGATTCTGTCTCTGAACTCACCGTGGATGACATTCCCGCGGTTGCTGCGGAAGAGCCGGTTGCCGTCGAAGAAATTGCTCCCGAGCCACCTGCTCCAGTCGCGCAAAAAGAAGCTCCGGCTCCTCTCTACACTGAGCTCGTCTCTGATGAGCCTCCCGTGGTCGAACCTCCTGTCGAGCCGGCGCACGGCGTCCTCCAGGAATTCGTTTCCGATCTGGAATCTTCCCTGGGAGAGAATTTCCTGCCAGCTGCGGTCTCGCAGGAAGCCGAACCGGCTCTCGAAACCGCTTCGGTGGACACCCCACAGCACATCGTTCAGCAAGAACTAGAGCCCGTGGGCAACGCCACCCCCACAGCCTTCGGAGTGAAACAAACCGAGGTCATGGGTGAGTTCGTCGCCGATCTCGAAGCTTCCTTGGGGGATGACTTCCTCAAGGATGCCCCGCTGCCCGAGTCTGCGCCTCAGCCCGAACTCCAAACCAAGCCGCCGGTTGCAGCCGCACCCGCGCAGCAATGGCCCGCTCCGCCTGCCCCTGTTCCGCCAGCCAGCGTTCCCGTGGCCGCCAGCGCCGCAGCCGCCGGGGCATCTTCTGGCTCTCCCGCAATCTCATCGCAAGCACCAGCCGTCCCGCATCAATCTGCCGCCGCTGCTCCCGTTCCACAAATTCCTCCGATCATTTCCGGCGCACCGGCCGCCGCCCCGTCTTCACCCTTCGGCGAGGATGCTGGCGTCGATCTCGCGGAAATGTTCGGCGAGCTCAAACAAGATCTGGAAGCCGGCTCCGCCGCCGCTGAAGAAGATCCGGAAACTCATTACAACCTGGGCATCGCCTTCCGCGAAATGGGTCTGCTCGATGAAGCTATTGGCGAGTTGCAGAAGACCTGCCAGGCCGTCGAGCACGGACATCCGTTCCCGCAAGTCATGCAAACTTATACCTGGCTGGCTCAGTGCTTCCTCGACAAAGGCGTTCCCGAGGCCGCCATTCGCTGGTATCAAAAAGCTCTGACCGCCCCAAGCATTGACGAAGACACCCGAACAGCCCTGCATTACGAAGTCGCGTCTGCCTACGAGACCGCCGGTGACAAGCCCTCCGCTCTCAAGCACTTCATGGAAGTCTACGGCCGAAACATCGATTATCGCGACGTCGCCGAGCGCATCAAGCCCCTGAAGTCGTAGAATAGCCCGATGGGTTTTGTCCCTTATTCTTTGCTTCCGGCCTACGTGGAGTCTTTTCGCGCGCTTTTGTACCTGCCGCAGCGGAGCATCCGGTGACCACTGATCCCAAGCTGCCCCTCGAAAGCGGTCCTGTGCCTGCCCACTCTTCCCCGGAGCAGGGTGAAACCATCACCGGCCTCCTCGAGCCCAAACCCGGCCCTGCCCCGGCACACTCCGGCCTACAACTCTGGCTGCATCGCACCTCGGTCTTCCTATTCGTCCTGATTAGTGCCGTTGCTGGGGTTCTGCTCGTGATTTTGCCCTGGACCCCCGAGTGGACCGACAACTCCCTTTTGCTTTCCTACCCCTGGCTTCGTATGTTGGTCTCAACCGGATTTTTTCGTGGCTTGTGTAGTGGACTGGGTTTGCTCGACATCTGGATCGGCTTCTGGGAAGCCCTCCACTATCACGATCGTCAATAATCCAAGGAACTGTGGGCCTTCGCGAATGCTTCCACGCATAGAGAAACGTATGAATGCCGGATCTCAGAACTGAGTCTCCTACATGGTCGATAAACTTAAACCCGCCCCTCTGGCCTACGAGAATCAACCCTTCATCAACAGTCCCGACGGACGCATTCTTCGCATCCTCGCCGAGTACCAGGAACCGCTCTCGCGCTTTCGCCGCGAGCAGATTCAGGACACCGTCGTCTTCTTCGGCTCGGCTCGCTTCCAGGGAGGCGATGACGCCAAGAAAAATCTTTCTGCCGTGGAAAAAAACCAAGCGAACTCCCCGGAGCATCAAGAAAACCTCAAGCGCGCCCGCGCCGCCGTCGATATGGCTCGCTACTATGAAGACGCGCGACGCCTGGCTTTTCTGCTTACCGAGTGGTCCATTCAGATTCCCGCCCGCCGCCACCGCTTCGTCGTCACTACCGGCGGTGGTCCCGGCGTCATGGAAGCCGCCAACCTCGGTGCTCACGAGGCCGGAGGCAAAACCATCGGCCTCAACATCAATCTGCCCTTCGAGCAGAATCCCAACCAATACATCACGCCCTCGCTCAACTTCGAGTTCCACTATTTCTTCATGCGCAAGTTCTGGTTCGCCTATCTCGCCAAAGCGCTGGTGATTTTTCCCGGCGGCTTCGGCACCATCGACGAACTCTTCGAAATTCTCACCCTCGCGCAGA
This sequence comes from Candidatus Sulfotelmatobacter sp., assembly GCA_049519055.1. GTDB lineage: Bacteria > Acidobacteriota > Terriglobia > Terriglobales > Acidobacteriaceae > Sulfotelmatobacter. The sequence goes on from JBEKRE010000012.1 coordinate 78,439, forward strand.
CCGACAAACTCGCCAAGAAAATTCTCGTCGTCATCTACGGCAGCGAATACTGGCATCGCATCATGAACTTCCAGGCCTTCGTCGACGCCGGCACCGTCTCTCCGCAAGACCTGAATTTATTCAAGTTCGTCGACTCTCCTGAAGACGCCTTCACTTTCCTCCGCGACGGCCTTACCGAATACCACCTCGGCGGCCCTCCCAAGAAAGAAAAAGAGCAAGAAGTCCTCCCCGAAATCGCGAAGACGAGACCGTAGCTTGTGGGGACGGCCGCCCTCGCCTGTCCGTCGAGTGCAGCTCGGCGCCATATGTCTCCAGCTCGCTGCAAGTTTTGGTTCCGGGTGGTGTCGGCTTTGATCCGGAGTGGTCCAGGCTTGTGCTTTTGGTGGCGCAGCGCTGGAGCGCTGCGCTATCAGCGTCACACCAGGTCTGGGCTTTAGCCCCTGAGGTACTTGCCTCATCTTCTTTGCTCTAAACTAGACCCGAAACCTGATGCCCGAAAGCACGCTCCTCTACTACATCACCGACCGCACCGGCTTCCCCGGCGATGAACGCGCTCGCCGCCTCCGTCTCCTCGACAAAATCGCCGAAGCCGCCAGTGCCGGAGTCCATTACATCCAGCTGCGCGAAAAAGATCTCTGCACCCGCGATCTCGAGTCGTTAGCCCGCGAAGCAGCCCGCATCATCTTTCAACTCAGAACTGCTCTCCTCATCAACTCTCGTAGCGATGTCGCCCTCGCCGCATCGGCCGCCGGAGTCCACCTCCCCGCCCAGGATGTTTCGCCCGCCGATGTCCTCGCAATGTGGAAGCATTCAACCGCAATCCGAGATCCGCTGATCTCCATCTCCTGTCACTCCCCAGAAGAGGTCGTCCAAGCCGCAGCCTGCGGCGCGAACATGGCCCTCTTGGCTCCGGTCTTTGAAAAACAAAATGCCCCCGGAACCAGCCCGCAAGGCCTCGACGCTCTCCGCCAGGCCTGTCGCGCCAAAATCCCCGTCCTCGCACTCGGAGGAATCACTTTGCAGAATGCCAAGTCTTGTCTGCAAGCCGGTGCAACCGGCATCGCCGCCATCCGCCTCTTCCAGGAAAACGACATCGCCACCATCGTCCGCACTTTACGCGCATATTAATGAAACACCTTTGGGTGGCGCAGGGCTTCAGCGCTGCGCTTATGAATTGCTTTATTGGAGCTGGGCTTTAGCCCCAGAGGTCACAGCCATTCACCCCGTCCACTTCGTCCCCTTCTCCAGCACCTGCATAACCTTCGCCAAGCGCCGCGCCCGCGTCTCTTCCTGCTTCGCCCCTTCGATCCAAACCGCCATCTCCTTCTTATGGGTAAACGCGAGCTTTTCCCAGTTTGCCTTCGCCACTTTGTTTTTCGCCAACGCTTTCTTCAACACCGCCGGCGCCACCACCGTGCGCTTCTCCTCGTCCCGCTCCATCACCACCTCGACGGTATCTCCAGCCTCCACCCCAGCGCCCGTGCGCAAGGACTGGTTCACCGGCATCATGTGGCAACCGCCCATCGGCATCAACGACGAGCGAAATGGAAAGCCGTTAATCGTTCCCCGTACCGGCACCCGCGCCCGTGTCCCAAAGAACTCCGGGACATCCACCGGCGGCGTGATCGCGGCCACCGCGCCTGCCTCTCTTCCCGCAATCTTCACTTTGAACCGCAGCTTTTGCTTGGCCATCACAACCCTCCGTCCCGCTGTTACACTCTAGTCCGGAACATCCCAGCGAAAACCATGTCGGCAGCCCATTCGCACTTTCAATCTGCCCCCGCGACCTGCATCGAGCCCCGTCTGGTTTCAATCCCCGCGGCCTGGTTCCTCATGGGCTCCACCTCCGGTCAGGATTGCGAACGCCCCATCCACCGCGTCTGGGTGGACGCCTACCAGCTCGCCGCCACTCAAGTCACCAACGCCGACTACGCACATTTCCTTCGCTCCGACGGATCGCACCCTCCGCCGTTTTGGAACGACAAGAATTTTAGCGGTTCCGATCAGCCCGTCGCCGGCGTCTCCTGGTTCGACGCAGACCATTACTGCCGATGGCTATCCACGCAGACCGCCCGCCACCGCTCCTACCGTCTTCCCACGGAAGCCGAATGGGAACGCGCCGCCCGTGGCGGCCTCGAGCAACAGGATTTCCCCTGGGGCAACGATCCGCCGCAATCTCTCCCCGACTACGCCACGCGCTGGCAAACCGGCCCCGAGCCCGTCGCCCGCCACTCTCCCAACCCGTTCGGCCTGTACAACATGTGCGACAACGTCCACGAGTGGTGCAGCGACTGGTACGATTCCAACTACTACGCCACCTCTCCCGAGCGCAATCCACGCGGCCCTGAAGGTCGCTCAGGAATCGGCCAGCGCAAGGCGTCCCGCGGCGGATCGTGGCGCCATCACGTAAAAGTCTCCCGCTGCTCCGCCCGCTCCAGCATCCCTCCCGAATTTCAGTATGCCGATTACGGCTTCCGCGTCGCGTGCGACCCACCATAGTTTTGTCATTCTGAAGGGGTCGTCAGACCGGTGAGGAACCTGCTGTTTTCTGATATCAGAATCGAGGCAAGCTCCCATGTTTCGCAAAGATCTTCTCCGCGACAAGCGCATTCTCATCACCGGCGGCGGCACCGGACTCGGCAAAGCCATGGCTCACCGCTTTCTCGACCTCGGTGCTACGGTCCACATTTGCGGCCGCCGCCCAGACGTACTCGAGCAAACCGCCGCCGAACTTGCCGTCGCGACCCATGGCACCATCCATGCTCTCCCCTGCGACATCCGCAACCTCGACGCCGTCGAGGCCATGATCGATTCCATCTGGAAAGAGGATCCTCTCGATATCCTCGTCAACAACGCCGCCGGAAATTTCATCGCTCGCACTGAAGAACTGTCTCCACGCGCCTTCGAATCCGTCATCGGCATCGTGCTCCTCGGCACCCTCCACGCCACGATGGCCTGCGGACGCCGCTGGCTCGAAGCCGCTCAGCCTGGAACTGTGCTGAGCATCTCCGCAACCTACGCCCCAGTCGGCTCCGCCTACGTTGTTCCTTCCGCCATCTCAAAAGCCGGAGTCGAAGCCCTCATCCGCAGTCTCGCCGTCGAATGGGGCAATCGCGGAATCCGCATGAACGCCATCGCTCCCGGCCCCATTCCCACGCAAGGCGCATTCTCTCGCCTGATGCCACGCCCCGAACTGGAAGCCCTCGCGCTCGATCGCAATCCGCTACACCGCTTCGGTACCACGGAAGAGTTGGCGAATCTCGCCGCATTTCTGGTAAGCGACGGCTCAGCCTATATCAACGGAGAAGTCATCCGCATGGACGGCGGAGAATTTCTGCAAGGCGCCGGAGAGTTCAGCAACCTCGGCCGCGCCCTCAGCGACAAAGACTGGGAATCTCTGAAACCGCGCAAACGGCCCGGCTCAGCCTGAAGGAAGTTACTCGAGCCCAACCCAACAATTCTTTGCGGGACACCGAGGGGGTCCAAATAACCCTCGAGTCGAGTCAGATCGGAACAGGTAACTCATGCTCACAACCACCAGAACCAGTCTCTTTTGCGTCCTTTTCGGCATTGCACTCATGGCTGTACCCGCTTTTGCATCGCCACAAATAAAGCCACAATGCCACCGGCTCCGATACCGACAAAACTTTTCGCCGGTAAGTCCGTTTTCATTTCCCGATTCTGGCATCAACAGCACCTTTGTCAGCTCGGAGATCATGAAACTCACTGGAGATACGAACGCATATTACGATTTTTTAAACTGCGTCGATGAGAAGTTGGGGTTGGTATGAGCCAGTTTCTGCGCCCGCGGACGCGGACATCATCTTCGAGATATCTTTAGACCATGAGCCAGGAGTGGGCAACACGCACTCGCAATTGAGAATCCTGGATCCCGAAACGCGCGTCGTTCTGCGAGGACCTGCCAAAAATCAAAGACTGGGCCAAGCTGCTCACAAAACTTGTGAATGACGCCATCACGATCCAACAGCCGGTCCCCGGTCGCCAATCAGAAAAAGCAATTTCTCCGCTTCGCGCAACGAACTACCGCTCCCGCCTCGACGGCATCACGATCCCCTTCAGCACCAGGTTGACCAGGCTGAGAACGATCGCGCCCACAAACGCCGCGAAGAATCCTCGTACCTGAAAACTTGGCGAAAGCAGCGCAGACGCCAGCTCGAGCATCAGTGCGTTGATCACAAACCAGAACAACCCTAGCGTCACGAGGGTCAAAGGAAACGTCAAGATCTTCAGCAACGCACCGATGGTCGCGTTGATGAAGCCGATAACGAGCGCCGCGATCAACGCCCCCTTGATCCCGCTCACAGAAATTCCGCGCACCACTTGCGACACGATCCACACCGCCAGCGCACTCAAAACCCAATTCAGTAAGATCCGCATAGTCGCTCCTTGCCCCCACGCGTGACCACGAATGTTCCTCGCAAGACTATATCAATTCAGCAAGCCCATGTCCCCGGGTCATAGCAACCCAAATAATTGGTGGCCCATCCGCCGTCAGGGCCGCTCCTTTGCGTTACACTACACAATTCAACTTTGCTCTTCTGGAGAAACTTCGCATGCCCGAACCCGCACTGAGCGGCTCCGAATTCAAGAAGCAGTTGCATCTAGGCACGCCAAAGGTCGGCCTCTTCCTCAACTCGCACAGCCCCACGGTCGCCGAGCAGATCGCGCACAGCGGCTATGACTGGCTGCTCGTCGATACCCAGCACGGCCCCATGGACCAGGAAAAACTTTCGTCGATGCTCTGCGGCATCGCTAGCGGCGGCGCCAAGTCGATCGTCCGCGTCGGCGGATACGACGACCGCCCCGGCATCCAGCAAGCTCTCGATCTCGGCGCCGATGGCGTCCTCATTCCCTACATCAACACCGCCCAAGAAGCTCGTCAGGCCATCAGTTGCACCAAGTACCCCACCGTCGGCACGCGCTCCGTTTATTTTCCCCAGCGCAGCATGAACAAGGCCGGACTCCTCGGCTACGCCGGAAACTTCAACAAAGAAGGCATCGTCGCCTTGCAAGTCGAGACCGCCTCCTGCATCGAAAACATCGCCGAGATCGCCGCCGTTCCCGGCGTCGACATTCTCTTCCTCGGTCAAAACGATCTCTGCATGTCCATGGGCCTTTACAACAAATACGAATTCCCGCACATGTACACATCGCCCGAACTCGATGCTGCCACGAAACAATTAATCGAGCACGCCCGCAAGAACAACGTAATCCTCGGCCTGTTCCTGTTCGGCACGCCGCGCGTCGGCGAGTTCCTCGACAAAGGATTCACCTTCTTCAGCCTCGGCAACGATCTGCATCACCTGGTCACCCAAGTCGCAGCTTATGTCACCGACGTGGAAAAAGTTTCCCAGGAAAAAGGCAAACCCTGGAAGCGCCGTCCCACAGCCCTGTTCTAGGAGATCAGCTCTAACCAAACGTTGGGTGCCCTAGTTCTCGCGTTCTTTGCGAGAAAGCATGCCCTGAGCGAAGTCGAAGGGTGGGGCTTTTGTTCAATTCCGTTGATACGGCTCAAGCCGTGCCTCACCGTCCGCCTCCACGATCCAGAATTTCCGCCCGCGGTAGTAATCCAGCAGTTCCTGATTCTTCTCCGGCCCCATGTCGCGCGCCCACACAATCTTCTGTCCATCAATATCCGCCCCGTTGAACACCCACTCGCGATCAGGATCAAAGTCCGCAGCATACTTCACCAGCACCACATCTTTTCCCGGCATAGCATCCAACTCCTTCACAATGGCCGCCCGCCCCATGTCTCCGTGCTGCCACTCCTTTTCCGGATGCACGTGCGCCACCGCCATCCCGATGCGCAATACGACCGTCGCCAGATAAATCAGCGAAACTGCCCGCACAAGGGCCAATCCGATCGGACGCTCTCTCCACTCAAACCATCGCAGATGCCGCATGCACTGCAGCAAAATCAGATAAAACAATGCCGCCGCTGGAGCGAAATAGTGCGGCAGAAACCACACCTCGAGTGCCAGCCCAATCACAAAGATCCCGCCGATCATCCACGGCACTCGCATCCGCCGGTCGCGCACCGCGCACGGCAGCGCAATGAATACGAACGGAAAAGGTGCAACCAGATAGAGGTGCCCGAATGAATAAACTTTTTCTCCCCCACGCCGGAGAAATCCACGCAGCGTCTGATTCTCGTCTGCCTCTTTGAGCTCCTGCTCATATTTCGCTTGCATCCTGGCGTGATGGTATGTTTTCCGCGCCCACGGTTCTTGCCAGATAAAATAGCGCCCCATCGCGTATGTTTCCCGATTCACGTCATAGGCCATGCGGAAAGCATTTCCGGTCACTCTGTGGTAGTAATAACCAGTCCATGCAGCAAGCGGAATCAGCGTCAGGATGAAGGGCAATATAATCTGAATGAGCGAAACTCGCGCCGGGGGCCCATTCTTACCCAGAATCCATGCCCACAAGCCAATCGCCACGCCCAGGCTCAACAGAAATCCTTCGTACGGACGCGTATTGGCGAGGACAAATAATCCAATCGCCATAATCGCCGCATCGCGTTTTCGCGCCCCGTGCTGAATTCTCGGCACCGCTCCCAGAACCAGCCCCCCTCCCACCGCCGGCAAACATGCGCTCCAGTATCCATTGGTGAAATAACTCAGCAACCCTAGCCGCGCCACCACCAGCACTCCGCCCAGCAGCGCCCATCGCGCCGGGATCCACCCTTGCAGCATCCAGAAAATCGCAGCGCACATCAGCGCCGCCGCCAGCAATTGGCCGATCCACGGATTCCCCAACACCTCGCCCAGCGCCAGGATCAGCCCCTGTCCCGGCGGATACATCGACATATACGTCGGGTGCCAGATCACATGAAAGGTTTCGAAATGCATCCACATTGGATGCGGAGGATTGGTCAGCCTTCCGTGTGCGAACGTATCCGCCGCCAGAAGATAACTGAATTCATCGTGGTAACGCGGCAACGGCACGCCCAGAAGAAGCGCACCCAAACCTCGAATCACAAACAACGCGAGCCCCACAAGAAAAACGCAGAGCCCTTTGCACCCGGTGATTCGTTTCCCAAACTGTTCGATCCGCTCCAGCCCCAGCGATGCCCATATCCGCGGAAATCTGATCTGCAAATAAATGGCGAGCCCAACAATCGCGATCGGCTTCAAGAACTTCAGCAGCCACTTGAAACTGTACGCCATCAGCCCCGCCGCCAACGGCAGATTCCCCATATGACTCCCAGCCAATCGTTTTCACCTCGCGCCGCCACTAGCATACCTTGTCCATCGCATCGCGCCGCTGCAGTACAATCCACCTCGTGGATCTCCTCACTGACATCGAAGTGCGCGTTCTCGGCTCGCTTGTCGAAAAAGACATCACCACTCCCGATTACTATCCGCTATCGCTGAACGCCTTGGTCAACGCCAGCAATCAAAAGAACAACCGCGACCCAGTGATGGCCCTGGGTGAAGATTCCGTCGGCCACGCGCTTGCCACGCTGCAGGAAAAACGTCTCGCCGGCCCGGCCAGTGGAGCCGACAGCCGTGTGCCCAAATACGAGCACCGCCTGCAGGAAGTTTTCAACTTCGATCGCCGCGAGATCGCCGTTCTCTGCGTGCTTCTCCTCCGCGGCCCGCAAACTCCCGGCGAACTCCGCGGTCGCACCGAGCGTATGTACCACTTCGAAGGTCTCGACGATGTAATCTCCACCCTCGACCGCCTAGCTCAGCGCCAGCCTCCGCTGGCCGCCGTCCTCCCGCGCCAGACAGGAACGAAGGAATCACGCTACATGCAGCTCCTATCCGGAGACGCTCCTCCGGCCGTCGACGTGGCGCGCTCGCCCTCGCGCGGGACAGACTCCTCCGCCGACGATCGCCTATCCCATATGGAAAACGAAGTAGCGGAATTAAGAAGGGAGGTCACCGAAATCCACCAGCAACTCGCCGCCTTCCGCAAACAATTCGAATAAGTGTCAGGGTGTCTCTCCCCTCCGCGCCCTCGGCGATCTGCGCGATAAGCTTTCTTGGTGTAATCTCGTATCAAGCGCGCTCTCAAACAGGAGCATCTTATGCACCGCCGCGAATTCCTGCTCCGCTCCACCACGGTCATAGGAGCCACCTGGCTCAACTCGAAACAAATCCTGGCCGCTCTCGCCAGCACAACTCTTCCTACCAAGTTCTCCGCCTCCGACACTGTCACTCTAGGCAGCATCGGCATCAAGACAAGCCGCCTCGCCATGGGTACCGGCACGGTCGGCTCCGGTCATCATTCGAATCAAACCGCGCTCGGCGTTAAAGGACTCTCCGACCTTCTGCTCAATGGTTACGATCACGGCCTCCGTTTCTTCGACGCCGCCGATTCCTACGGAAGTCATCCTCACGTTGCCGAGGCGCTCAACCACGTGCAACGAGATAACGTCACCGTGCTTACAAAAACCTGGGCCCGTGACCCCGCCACCGCCCGCGCCGATCTCGATCGCTTCCGCCGCGAGCTTGGCACCGACTATCTCGATATCTGCCTCATGCACTGCCTCACCGAGCCCGATTGGACCGAACGTTACCGCGGCGTGATGGATGTCTTCTCCGAGGCCAAGCAGAAGGGAATCATTCGCGCTCACGGCTGCTCCTGCCACAGCATCGAAGCTCTACGCGCCGCCGCGAAGTCACCCTGGGTCGAAGTCGATTTGGCCCGCATCAATCCCATCGGCTCGCACATGGACGCCGACCCTCAAACCGTGGTCAGTGTCCTGCGCGAAATGAAATCCGCCGGCAAAGCCGTGGTCGGCATGAAGATTCTCGGCCAGGGCGATCTCGCCACACGCCAGGATGAAGCCATCAAATATGCCTTGTCCCTCGGAATCCTGGACGCCTTCACCATCGGCGCCGAAAGCAAATCGGAACAAGAAGACCTGATCCGCCGCATCGCGGCCGCGTAAGGCTTATGGGGCGCAAGCACGCCTTCAACAGCTCAGAGCAGACGCTCCTCACGCCGAGGGCGTCGTTTGCCTCGAGGTTAATATGGACACGGAGGCACTCGCCCTATGTTCACCTCGCGGCCAATCGGATTTGTAATCAGCCCCTACAAAGACACCAGCGAGATTCCCAAAGGCCTCGGCGCAAAGCACGAGGCCGATGGCGTCCTCAACCTCGAGCCCGAGTTCGAGCCCGGCCTCACCGACATCGAAGGCTTCTCGCATCTCATCATCCTCTGGGAGTTCGACCGATCCCAGGGCTTTGAGTTGCTCGGTACCCCGCCCTCCGACAATCGCCCGCACGGTGTCTTCGCTACGCGATCTCCGCGCCGTCCGAACCCGATCGGCCTGACTATCGTCGAACTGCTTCGTCGCAAAGGCGCCGACCTGCACGTGCGCGGCGTCGATATGCTGCACGGCACACCGATCCTCGATATCAAACCCTACTTATCCGGCATCCCTCCCCAAAAGTTACGCCGTGGCTGGCTAGCCGAAGCCGAAACACGAAAGCAGAAAAAGGCCGGCTTGCAATTCTGAGTGCACGTCGCCCGTGTCCCGCGCCCCACACAGTGTCCGACCCGCCACGGCCCTGATCAAGGCACGCAACTCTAACCCCCGTAAAATCAACACCCCGCCCTATGGCTCATTCCATGCACTCTCCCCAATCGCTGCTCAGCAGCAGGAGGTGACCGACCATGACCCGTATCAACCTGTTTCGCACTGCCCCATCCACTTTCAATTCCGTTGCCTGGGGCAAAAAGAACTTCCAGAAGAATCTCGACAACACCAGCACGCTGATCTTCGCCGCGCTCCTGATCGCTTGTTCGGTAGCCGTCGGATGCTCCAGCGATAAACCCAAACCTGCAAGCTCCACTAACGAGTCTCCAATCGCCCAACTCACTCCGCCCATCACAACCAGTTCCACGCCGGCCCCGGTAATGCCGGTGCAGCAAGCCGCCGCCAAGCCCGTGCACAAAAAAATCGTCCACAAAGCCCCGGCAACCTCAACCTACGCCGACAAAACTTCCGGAGTCTCTTTCCAATATCCGCGCAAGTACGCGCTCAAGACTGGCGCTGCCGCCACTGAACTTGTTTCCTCCGATTCCCCCCCCATGGACTTCGTGCAGCCTGGTGGAATCGCTGTCGCGGCCGTCTCTGTTCCCGACTCCAGCTATCCCAACTCGGATCTGGCCTCGGCCTTCTTCAACGTCAGTGTGAACAAAACTCTTACTGCCGATCAGTGCGGCGAATTCTCCGTTCCGCAGTCGAACCCCGCAGCCCCAGCCGATCCCACGGTTGAAGCCACCGCACAGTTGGCGACTCCGCCGATTTCGAAGCTGATGATCGGCGACATGGAGCTCCAGTCTGCGGAAACCAATGGCGGTGGCCAAACCAGCAACGGCCCTCGCGAAGAAGCCTCGAAGTACTACCACGTCTTCCAGAATGGAGCCTGTTACGAATTCGCTCTGAAAGTCGCAACCACCGAACCCAACTCTTCGCCGACAACGGAGTCCACCCAGCCAGTCAACCGCGATGAAGTCTTCCAGCGCCTGGAGAAAATCTTGGCCACGGTGAAGATCACCCCGGTTGTAACCCCCGAAGTCAACGCTGAAGTTAAAACGGAGGCGCATCCCACCGAAACGCCAGCTCAGTAAATTGCAACGGCGCCGGTCATGCTCTTAATGAAATGACCGGCGCCCGTGGGGGGGCGGACAGTCCCGTCCGCCCTTTGACTTTGCTTCGGCTTTCGCCTTACTCCCGTTCTTGAACCACTGGCAATACGGGAAATCGCATCGCCCGCAGTTCACCACGCAGTTGCTCCATCGATTCAAAGCGCACCGCATGAATCCCGAGCTCGCTCGCCGCTCGCACATTGATTTCCCGGTCATCCACAAATAGCGTCTCCTCAGGCTTAGCCCCAAGTCCGCGCAAAGTGTGTTCATAGATGGCGCGATCCGGCTTGATCAGGCGTACCTCCGCCGAAAACGTTTTGAAGTCGAATAGATTCAGCCAGTCAAAATTCTCGCGAAGATGCGAAATCATCGCGGGATGCATATTCGAAAGAAGTCCCGTTTTGATTTCAGCGCGCCGCAGTTGCCGCAGCCACGCCACCATCTGCGCATTCACACTTGCCCACATCTCAATGTCCCACTTGCACACCTGATGCAGTTGCTCGGCATCGATTCCTGCGCCGGTGTCCTTCGCCATGGCGGTCCAATAGGCTTCTGCCGTCATATCTCCGCGGTCGAAGGCACCTCGGTTCTTCTCCCACAGCGCTCGAAATGCTTTCTCCTCGGTGCCGAACACATTCGCCAGGCGATTGAATTCCTCATCTGATGCCCGATGACAAAGTACCTCGCCGTAGTCCAGAATTACCGCATTGATTCTGGCGCCATTCCCGCCGCCTTCGATCGACATTCCTCTTCCCCTTGTGAGGTTGGGCCCAGCCTTTATTTATACCGGAAGCGCAGCAGCCCTCCAGGCTTCGTGACGAAGACTGCTGTCCGCCAAAAGCACGGCAGCACCATGTGCCCTTCTGTGTAGAACCCAACTCCAATCGGCGAGCATCCAACTTGAGAATGGAGGCCTCTATGCACGTCATTCTCGGGGCAAGCGGCAACACCGGACACGTAGTAGCGAAGACTCTTCTAGGCCGCGGCCAGAAAGTTCGCGCCGTCGGCAGAAACGCGACTCACCTGCAACCTCTCGCGGCTATTGGCGCAGAGATTTTCATCGCCGATCTCACCGACGCATCGGCCCTCACCAAAGCTTTCCAGGGCGCGGATTCCGCCTACGTCATGGTTCCGCCCAATCCCTCCAGCACCGACTATCGCGCCCTTCAGGATCGCACCAGCGACGCTATCGCCGCCGCCCTGCAGAATGCGGGAGTCAAACACATCGTTTCTCTGAGCAGCTTCGGAGCCGACAAACCTTCTGGAACCGGTCCCGTGGTCGGCCTCCACAACCTGGAGCAGAAGCTCAACCAGATCGAAGCCGCCAACGTTCTTCACTTGCGCGCCGGATACTTCATGGAAAACACTCTGCCGCAAGCCCGTGTTATTCGCATGATGAGATCCGCCGTCGGACCCGTTCGTCCCGATCTTACGCTGCCCATGATTGCCACTCGCGACATTGGAGCCGCAGCCGCCGATGCTCTTTCTGAACTGGTCTTCCGCGGCAAACAAACTCAGGAACTCCACGGTCAGCGCGATCTCAACTACATCGAAGCAGCCACCATCATCGGCAACGCCATCGGCAATCCAAAACTCGGTTATGTGCAAGCGCCCGACGATCAGATTCGCGCTGCCTTCGTTCAGATGGGAATGTCCGACAACGTCGCCGGCCTCATCCTCGAAATGTCCGCTGCGCTCAACTCCGGACACATGCGCACCCTCGAACCTCGCACCCCGCGCAACACTACTCCAACGCCTTACGAAACTTTCGTCGCTCAGTCCTTCGTCCCCGCCTACCAGCAACAACAAGCAGCATGATTCACAAACCAAGGCCACGTTCATTCTCAGAACGTGGTCTTTTTTTGTGCCCACGTGGAGCGGACACTCTTGTCCGCTGCCTTTGACTTTGATTCTGGCTGAGCGCAGCCTCGCCGTACGCTACCCTCTCTTGCCCCACTCCGCCTGCCTCATACTCACAATCACCGTGTGCGCCAGGCTCTCCACCACCGCTACATCGCCTTCGTCAAAATTGAACGGTTCCGTCGCCAATACCATCAGCAATCCCACCGTATCGCGCTCATAGCGAACTGGCGCCGCCAGAATCGATCGCACGCCCAGCCTCCGGCAACTTTCCAAATCCACGCGCGGATCATTCTCCGCATCGTCGCAGCGCAAGGTTTTCCCCGCGCGAAAGCACTCTCCCGAAAGGCCCGAGTTCACATCCAGCCGCGTCCCCAGTGCCGGAGCTTTTTCGCCAATGCTCGCCCGGCACATCACCACCCCTCTATGGGCAAGCGCAATCGCCGCGCTCGTCCCCCGCGTCAGCGACCGCGCCCGCTCTCCAATCAGCCGTAACGCCGCGGTCAGATCCGTTCCAAGCGAGCTGAATTCGTATTGCACCGTCGCCGACGCCGACCCTCCATCCCCATTTCTCGCAGCCGTCCGGGTTTCCGCTTCCAAACTTACGGCCATGGGATTTCCATCCACGCTTCCCGCCGACTTCGCTCCCGCAGGCCAAGCCATTCTGCCCAATGCAACCTTCGGCGCAATATGGCTGGGCGCGCCCGCATTCAGCGTTAGCCAATCGTTCAACCGCCGCCGTCCATCCTCCGGCAAATCCGAGAAGCGCACGCCCGCACGCCCCAGCGCATCGGCCCACGCAATGTATCCCGTAGTTTCGAAGTGCGCCTCCGGTTCGGAAAGATCGAGCTTCAGCTTCACGCGTCTTTCCCTCTCCAGAGAGGGCGGATCGCTGTGTCCCGTCTGCATCGACATCCCTTCTTCACTCAAGTCCAAGATCATACCTCCAGTCACGCCATCGAAACTGGCAAACGCCGGCGCATGCACCATCTGCCGCCAACACCTCCGTCGCTCGCCAGCCGCTTCGTGATTTCTTTCCATAACTTTGAGCGATAGATTCCCTCATGCATCATGAGATACCGCGTTAGCAGAGAAAAGTGCTATCGCGGATTCCCCAACTGGAAGACGCTCAGGGTCACCTGCTATACTCCTGACCGTCCAAAGCTGGGCGCTCCTCCGCCGGACACTTGCACGAGATGCCTCCACCCCCAGAGCGACGCAGTGATCCCCGCGTCAAAGTGAAGGCGCCCGTTGAGATTTTTCTCGAGGGCAACGACGTTCCCCTGCGCACCGCTACCTCCGATCTCAGCCTGCACGGCTGCTACATCGAGAGCTTCTCTCCCTTTCCCATCGGCACCGTCCTCGAACTCAAGCTCGAGGCCAACAGCACGCTTCTCGTGATGGCCACGGTCGTCACCAAAGACCCGCAATTCGGCAACGGCATCCACTTCACCAAAATGCTCCCCGAAGACATCGAGGATCTAAAGGCCTTCCTGGCAGAAGCCGAAAAGGCTGAAGGGGAGAAGTCGGAGTAACCGCGCAGCCGCCGGAAATTACAATTCTCTAATGCCCCACAAAACCAACGCAGTTCGCCTGCTCGATAAGCTTGGGATTCGCTATGAGCTGTGCGAGTACGACATCGACGAGAGCGACCTAGGCGCGGAGACCGTGGCCGCCAAAATCGGACTCCCTCCCGACCAGGTTTTCAAAACACTGGTGGCTCGTGGCGACGGCAGCGACGTTTGTTTCGCCGTCATCCCCGGTGATGCCGAGCTCGATCTGAAGGCACTGGCTTCGGCCTCAGGCAACCGCAAGATCCAACTCGTTCCCGTGAAGGAACTGCAAGCACTCACCGGATACATTCGCGGAGGCGTCACCGCTCTGGCCGGCAAAAAAGACTATCCCGTGTACGCGGACGAAACCATCGAGCTCTTCGACGTCATTTCCATTTCAGCCGGCATTCGCGGCCTGCAAATTCTGCTCTCCCCAGCCGACTGCCTGACCGCGACCAAAGCCACCGTAGCGGCGCTGGCGCGTCCGAAGGGTTAACGCTTGTCATTCCGAACCGGGGCGATAGCCCGGTGAGGAACCTGCTTTCCTGTCCCCATCCAATTGAACCCCTCCACAGTTCTCACCGGCAACACATACCAAGCCTTCTCCGGTTTCGCATAAGCCACCGGCGTGTCAATATCCTCCGCCCTATACGACCGCTGCGCGTGATCATGCGCCCGAAAGTTATACGACCCATCCTCGCCAATCCCCTGCGCCGACTTCACCTGCACCCTCCAGAAATTCCACCGCGCATTCACGATAAAGTCATAAGGCTCGCTGTCTGCCCACGACTTCGCCACCACAATCCCAACCCTATCGCCTTGGCAATAAACTCCGCCTCCGCAATCTCCCCCCAACTGCGTTGAAACGGTCCCGCCGCCCGCCGTTTCCTCGGCCCATCCTCCGCCATCGCCATAGCGTGACTCCACTCCCCCACTCGACCTCCGCGTCCATGGCGCCGAACGGTCGCCGAACATTGACCCGCTTCTTCTCAATTCCCAAACCGCATCGTCATTCTGAAGCGACCGCCGTATCGTCGCTGAAGGATCCCGACATCGTCACACGCACTCGGTGAAGACAGCATTTGGCTAGCTATAGATTGAGTATTTGATATTGCGAAAAGCTAGTTAAGGTTGGATGAACAGTGGCAGGTGTGGAAATCGTTTGAGCGGGAGGAGGATCAAGAACCAAAAGCTTCAGGTTGGCCATTTTGGCGTCGGCACTTATAGCCTCGCTCAGGACAGGCTCTGCCTCGCCTCTCTCGCGCGTCGGAAGGACAGATTTTGTGGCTATCCCAGAATCGCGTGGGTGATCCCCTGCCACCAGGAAGGATTCTGCCGCCACATGTATACCGCGAGGCTTTGGCCCACGATCAACAACGGCAGCGCATAGAGATACACCTCGTGGACGCGCCGGTCTACCAGGAGGTCGCGCGCAACCCCGAGAACCATCAGCAGGTCCAGGCAAGGATAGAAAAGATTGTGGTCGAACAAGTAGCCAAAGCGGCCGATGGGCGGGTCCATGAGCGAGCAGGTTGCGATGAAGATCAGCCGGCGATGCAGCTCTGGTTTCGTGCGCCAATAAATGGCCAGTGCAATGGGCGCACCGAAGGCAATCATGTCGAAGAACGGGATGCTCAGAAAGGCATCCGTGCCGCTTTGATGGAGTTGCACCGCGTCAAAGCGGGCCATGATGAGGGCCGTGGCAGTGCCCAGCAGAACTGTCATGGTGGCGAGCCCGGCACCAAACCAGCCGAGGAAGCGATGCCAACTGACTTTGTGCACGCGGACCAGCGTGGACTGAAAACTGAAGAAGATCAGCCACGCGGCGAAAGCCGAGCCATGAATCCAGAGAATGAAGGGCCGCGGCACGGCGGGATGGAACAGATTGTCGTTGACCGTACGCTTGAGCCGTCGACCACAATCCCCGCGATCAGCAGCGACATCGCGAAATAGAAAAATTGATGCGCGATCCCGTTTCGGGTCAAGGTCAGCGTGCCAAGTTTTCTCTCCGGGCCCACGGCAGGCCCGACGTGTTCTGCCTTGACAGGGACATGGAAGGGTGAGCCGGGACTTCGATTCTGTTTGCCCGACCCACGAGAGAATACACGTCCGGTTCGCCATCTTTTTCGGAATCGTGGTTTTTCTGCTTACGCCTACGTAAGAGGCTGCCCCAGCTTTGCTGGTTTTGCAAAGCTGGGCAACGGACCTCGACCCCGCCGAGACTGGCTCCGCCTTCCGCTCTTCATTCACCAGCACGCCTCCGCGCTCGCCGTCAGCATCATGCCGGTGGCCGCTCCAGTCCCAGTGTTGAGGTTCGAGCACCAGTCCGCGTTTTACCCGATCACGTGGACCTGCTGCTTTCCCCGTGGGGCGATCGCAGCGGCTGGCCGTTCCCGCTGGTAGAATCTTGCAGCGTTTCACGGGCGCGACGGCTCACCGGATTAACAATCTCCTGCATCATTCAGGGATTCAGGGCCAGCCTGCGGATGAACGGATGAACCGGGATGAGAGAGTCAAAAGCCGCGAGCGAGGGCGGCCGCGCCACATTCAACCAAAAAGGAAAAGGCCAATCTGATTTCTCAGACTGGCCTTTATTTATGCCGGCAACGACCTACGCTCCCACACACTTGGCGCGTGCAGTACCATCGGCCCTGCGGGGCTTAACTTCCGTGTGGGTGGATCCCCCGCGGTAAGATCACCGACAACTTGAGGCGTCTAGCAGGCGTGAATGAGCCGCCGTCAGGCGGCGAGTGGGAGCCTGCTGAGGAAATCCTGAGCCGTGTTTTGTGCGGCGAAAGATCTCTACGCCATCTCATTGTCAGACCGTCTGAGCTGTAATCAGACGCTCTAACGAACTTTCAAAGATCGTGAGGCCGAAACCTCACAACTGAATAGATTGGGTGTGGCTTACTTTCTTGTTGTTTTGTTTCCGATTTCTGCCACCGTACTTCGGCTTTGCTTTCTTTTCAAAAGCGTCGGCGCAACAGTTATCAGTGTTGCATCTCAGTCATCCAGGTTCGAACGACTTCAACAACATTGCTGGCTCCAGTTCAGGTTCTA
>JBEKRE010000013.1:0-94781 GCA_049519055.1 Candidatus Sulfotelmatobacter sp.
CGAACTGCGCCAGAAACCGATACTGCTGGGCGCGCTGCTCGTATTAGTCACTCTACTGCTGTATGGCGACGTCGTACATCATGAGTTTCTTGCTTTTGATGACGGGCCCTACATCAACAGGAATATTCATGTCAGCACTGGTTTGAACCGCGGGAATGTAATCTGGGCTTTCACTAGTTTCCATGAGGCAAACTGGCATCCGCTCACTTGGATCTCCCACATGGCGGATTGTCAACTGTTTGGCCTCCACTCCGGAGCCCATCACCTCGTCAATGTCGCACTGCATGCAACGAACGTTGTGCTGTTGTTCTTGCTGCTGCAATGGGCAACCGGCGCCGTCGGGCGTAGTTTCTGGGTGGCTGCCCTCTTCGCCGTGCACCCGCTAAATGTGGAAACCGTCGCGTGGGTGGCGCAACGGAAAAGTCTGCTCAGCATGTTCTTCTCCTTAGTCACGATTGCCGCCTATGGCTGGTATGTTCGGCGGCCGGGATGGAAGAAGTACCTGCTCGTTGTTGTCACCTTTTCTCTTGCCTTGATGTCCAAGCCGATGGCAGTGAGCCTCCCGTTTGTCTTGCTGCTATTCGACTACTGGCCACTGGAACGGTACGAGGATCTCCCATTCCGAGGTAAGTGGTTGCGCTTGTTCTTGGAGAAGCTGCCACTGCTTTTGATGAGCGCTGCCAGTTCTGCTGTGACCGTGGCCGCGCAGCGTTCAGGCGGTGCGGTGGCAGATGCATCCGCATTGCCGCTTTCTGTGCGCATGGGGAACGCCCTGGTCTCTTACGTGGCATACGTTGGAAAGACAGTGTGGCCTGCGAATCTGTCCGTTTTTTATCCCCACCCGGAGCGCTCTTTGCCTTGGTCGGATGCTGTCGCATCGGCGTTCATCCTAGTGGCAATTACTGTGGCGGTGTTGTATTTTCACCGCACTCGCTACTTGGCGATGGGCTGGTCCTTCTTCCTCATAACGCTGCTTCCAGTAATCGGGGTCGTTCAGGTTGGACGCCAAGCCATGGCCGATCGTTACGCTTACGTTCCTTGCGTTGGTCTTTTTATCATCCTCGTATGGGGCTTAAGCGATCTGGTTGTTGCGACCGCCATCCCTCGGGTTTTACCGTCGTGGGCTGCACTTTGCCTAATCGCGGTATCCGCGGATGCTACAGCCCGCTACCTGTCGTACTGGCAAAATGGAGTGACGTTGTTTACGCGGGCGGCTATCGTTTCCGGCCGTCCGGACCCAGCTATCGAGGAGGCTCTGGCGGACGCACTGACGTCCGCAGGACGGTATGATGAGGCCTATCAGCACTACGGAGAAACGTGCGTATTGCGCCCGGACTACGCGTTCTGTCATTACAACATGGCAGAGATCCTGTTTAACCGGCATCAACTTCGAGATGCCCTGGAACAGTATCAACTCACGGTTAGGCTTACTGATAGTAAGGATATGGCGCTCTCAAGCTTGATCAATTCCGGGGAAATACTGTTGGACCTAGGGGATAATCAAACCGCGGAGATGAGATTAGCGGCTGCATTGCGGATTGACCCCCATAACAATTCCGCTTTGCAACTGCGTCAACGCGCATTAAATCGAATGGGTGGCGAAAGTCGATAAGGGGCGCGCAAATATGAGATCTTCTGCTAACCCCGCCTATCCCGTCGTCCGATCGATGTTCATTCTCCTGGTGCTGCTTAGCGCCTTGAGCGCCGGCTTGCACACTGTTGCCGACTACGATATGGGCTGGCAACTTGCGACGGGCCGCTACGTGATTCAGCACCACCGCATCCCTCGGACCGATGTTTTGTCATTTACGTCAGCAGGAAAGCCGTGGGCGTATCCCCCGTTTGCAGGGGTGCTGTTCTATCTGGCGTACCGTGCGTTTGGCTATGCAGGCTTGAGCTGGTTTTGCGCGCTAGCATCTCTGGCGGTTGTGGCTTACCTAACGCGTCGGGGAGACATCGGCAGCGCGGTACTAGCGATGCTCGCGGTACAATCCATTGCCGCCCGCACGGCTCCGCGTGCCGATCTCTTCAGCACTGTTTTTTTTGCATTCTTTCTCGGTGAACTGTGGGCCTACCACCGCGGGATGCGTTCGCTGCCTTGGCTGCTGCCGGTCACCATGCTGTTCTGGGTTAATCTCCATCCGGGATTTATCGCAGGACTCGGGATCCTCGGCGCATACCTGCTCATTGAGATGTCAGATTTATTGTTTGCAGAGCGCCGTCAGGCCGTACTTTTGCGGCTAAGAAAAATATGGCCCTGGCTGGCGGCTTGCGTGGTTGGCACCTTGGTGAATCCATGGGGTTACAGAATCTATGATTCTTCCCTCATTTTGTCGGGACTCGCAGCTCCAGCCCCGGGAAAGCTCAACAGCAATACTTTCATCGGCGAGTTCCAGGGCGTACCGCTTTCAATCCATTTGCTGCACCAGCTCATCGACATCAGGCACATGGAAAATGGTTTCACCTGGTTACTGTTGGTGGCGCTGATTCTGGTCGGGTTCTTTCTCTGGAAACGACAGCTCGGCGCCGCCGCCATCGCTTTCATAGCGCTCTATTTCGGACTGGCACACGCGCGCTACATGGGGATGTTTGCCATTACCATCGCTACCCTCGGGGGCACCGAGCTGAGTGAAGTCTTTGTCAGTAGCTCCAGTGTCAGTTCCACCGACGAGAGCAGCCGAACTAGGCAGCCGCTGGTCCGAGTGCCGGTAACCATTGCCCTAGTCGTGCTTGGTGTTCTCTCCATTGTCTCGCTGCTCCATATCGCCGACTTTGTTTCGAGCCGCACGTATGTGGTTTTCAACTCTGATTGGAGGTTTGGCGCAGGAGAATCGTCCTGGTTTCCAGCTCGCGCGGCGGGTTTTATCCAGCGGGAGCAGTTGCCGGGTAATGTTTTCGAGGAGTATGCGCTCGGTGGTTTTGCGGCTTGGGCCCTTGGCCCAGGGTATCCCGACTTCATCGACGGCCGCGGCGACCGCCTGAGTCCCGATCTCGTTGTGGAACAACGCAGGCTCTACCGCGAGGATCCCGATTCACTGTTGTGGAAGACCGAAGCCGACCGCTGGAATCTGAATGTTCTATTGGTCGCTACATCCGGGTTCCGCGGGCTACAGAAGATGGATCCGTTTGCGTTCTGTAGAAGTGCAACCTGGCGTCCGGTCTACATGGATGATGTTTCGCTGGTATATCTGCGGAACACACCACAGAATCGTCCATGGATCGATCGCTTGCAGATCGACTGCCGAACGCAGCAGCTCGCTCCGCCTGCGCCCGCTTCGCGTTCCGCACTTTACGATTTCTATCTGAATTCCGGAGCGCTACTATTCGAATTGCACCGCGATCAAGAGGCGGCGGATTCACTGCGACGTGCTTCCGCGCTTTACCCCGAAGATCCGAATGTGCATTTGCTGCTCGCTTTATTGTCTCAGCGGCAGCAACGCTACCGCGAGACTGAGCAGGAATATCGCGCTTCCATTGCACTCAATCAAAGCAGTGGCGCCTTGTACTCTCTTGGATGCCTCTATGCGTTCGAGGGACGTAACGTCGAAGCCGTCGAGGCCATCGAGCGCGCCGCGAAGGAATCCACGGAACCGCTCGAGATGTACATGACTCTTGGAAGAATCCAAATTGCGCTCAATCATCCCGAGCAGGCACTAACAGCGTTCAGACAAGCGCAGAAACACAGCCCGTTTCGCAACGGCAGCGAATCGCTTGCCCCGGAACTCTACGCGGAGATTGCTGAAGGGAACTCCGACGCGCATAGGCTCCTCGGACGCTGGCCTGAAGCGATCGCTTGCCAACAGGAAGCGACCCAGAGAACTCCCTCTGTCGCGAGCCGCTGGAAGAGGCTTGCTGCCTTGTACGAAGCGACTGGCCAGAGGCAGTTCGCCGCCGCAGCCAGGCAACGGGCGACCGAGCTACAGCTTCCGAACGTGGACCAGTGAGATACCCGGGGGTCGTGTGATCAACATCACATTTGCCTGTGATGGCGCACGCTGTCCTCTCGGCCCCTGCGCAGATAAGGTAGGCTGAGCGTAGAGATTGTGCCGGATCGAAAATGATTTCCGCGTACAAAAAATGGGGTGCATGCAAGATGTCGTGAACAACCGGGATTCTGTTAGGTTGCTGACGAATGCGCAGGTCGAAGGAGGACGAATGCCAAACGAAGTGGTCGAGCAGACAGCGGGAGGGTCTAATTGGCGGGCTCGGCAAGTCTATGCTATGGCGGTCATCAGCCTCTTGGTCGGCTTGGCAATCGGATACCTGTTCCGCGGATCGCAATCGCAGGCGCCATCGCAACCCGCGGCCAATGCCCAACCCTTGGCTCCGGCAGGCGGCATGGCTGGACATATGCCCAGCCTTGAAGAGATGAAACAGATGGCCGACAAGAAAGCGGCACCTCTGCTGGAGAAGTTGAAGGGCGATCCGAACAACAGCGATCTGCTCATCCAGGCGGGAAACCTCTACCAGGCTACCCACCAATTCAAGGAAGCTGCTGGCTATTACGGCAAGGCATTGCAGGTGGATCCAAGGAATGTCCCCATTCGTACGCAAATGGCTTCTTGCATGTATTACGACGGCGATGCGGACGGGGCAATCGCCCAGCTTCAACAGTCGCTGCAGTATGACCCTAAGGACGCTAACTCTCTATTCAATCTGGGCATGATCAAGTGGCAGGGAAAACAGGACAGCAAGGGAGCGCTGGCGGCTTGGCAGAAGCTGTTGAAATCGAATCCGCAGTTGAGCGCAGACCGCAAAGCCACCGTGCAGAAACTGATGGCCGACGTCCAGATGCAAGGCAAAAGCTAGCGCGCGATCTGGCGCAACGTGAGTACAAAACCGCCGGAGTTCGTTGGCGAAGGAAAAGAGATCTAAGGGAGCGCTGAGCAATGACGAATAAAGATCGAGGAACTTCTATCGAGCAATGGACAAGCGTCCAAGCTTACGTGTTGGCGGTGATAAGCCTACTGGTGGGCATCGCGGGCGGCTGGTTCATTCGGGGATCGCAGAGTCCTACAGCTGCTGCGGCTGACACGACGGCGAATGTATCCGCGGGGCCGGCCATCAATGCAGGCCCGGGCACTCCGACTCCGGCACAGATGCAGAAGATGGCCGACACTCAAGCTGGACCGTTAATCGAGAAGCTAAAAGCAGATCCGGCCAACCTCGAACTCCTGGAAAATGCTGGGAACATCTATTACGACGCGCAGCAATACGCGACAGCCATCCAGTACTACCAACGCGCGCTGAAGCTGCAGCCTGCAAACACTGGCGTTCGTACCGACATGGCGACGGCCTATTGGTATGCCGGCGATGCCGATACCGCCATCGCGGAATTCCAGAAATCATTGTCTTATGAACCGACCAAGGCCAACACATTGTTCAACCTGGGAATCGTCGAGTGGCAGGGAAAGATGGACATCGATAAAGCTACCGCCGCCTGGCAGAAGTTGTTGGACACAAATCCAAACTATGAAGGTAAGGACAAGGTTCTGGAATTGATGGCGCAGGCTAAGAAGCACTCTGGAGTCAAACCTGGGACGCCGGCGAATGCGCTGCAATAGATTCGTTGTCAGGCTTTGCGCCTAGCCGGATGTTCAGCCAGATTCCACGTGCCTTGGGCGATAGGCCTCCTTGCTACCCTTAGAAGTTCTACCGTTTTCCACACGCTAGCGTACGCGGACAGAACGTCCCCAACAGTCCCGATCCCCAAAACCTCCGGGTTGATCGCCACGTGACAAAGCAGGGCTGGATCGGATCTGATTCCGTGGGCCTAACCGCGTCCTCAAACCCATCATGATCCAGCCCTGTATGGTCCCTAGGATCACGTTAAACAGTTTCTGAAAACGTTGTCCCTAGGAAAACGAAAGATTCTACCCCCCCGTCGCATCCGCCGATATGCACTTCGCGTTTAGTGCCACCCGTCGAATTATCCAATATCCAACGGTAATTCGAGGAGATTGCGCAACAGTCCATCTAGACGGAGTGCATAGGAATTGCCAAACTGCAATTACCTCGAGTCTGCCGCTTGCAGTTCTGATTTCATTCGGTTGCGAGGGGAACCCGAGGCTGTTAAGCCGCTGGAAAGCAGGCTCGGAAAGTGGCTTTCTCCCCACCAAGGGCGTGTTTTGCCACTCTGCCGACTTGGAGTGCATCGCCACGCCGAGCGTATAAAATCTTGCGAATCTTTGGCTTAGTCCATATGCTTGGGTGGCAGCCCGATTGCCAGTCCGTAATTCGGGGCGATACGTACTGCACCACCTTTCGCCTCCGGAGACTGCCGTTCGCGGTAGGTTCGCAAATTGGGGTCAGAAATCTGCTTCACCCATGGAACCCGTGATCTTCAAGGCCGTGATTGTCGGCGCCGGACCGGCGGGACTGACTGCCGCGTACGAGTTGTCGAAACAGAAGGCTCCGGTGGTTGTCCTGGAGAGCGACCCTCAATACGTCGGCGGGATCTCCCGAACTGTCAACTATAAGGATTTCCGTTTCGACATCGGCGGGCACCGGTTCTTCTCCAAGTCCCGCGAAGTGGAAGACTTGTGGACCGAGATTGCCGGCGAAGATATGCTCGAACGTCCCCGGTCATCTCGCATTTACTACCGCGGTCAGTTCTACACGTATCCTTTGAAACCCATCGAAGCATTGGCGAAGCTGGGCGTAATCGAATCGATTCGCTGCATGCTCTCGTTTGCGACCGCCTGCCTCCGACCCAAGCCCAACCCTAAGACTTTTGAAGATTGGGTTTCCAACCAGTTCGGGAAGCGTTTGTTCCGCATCTTCTTCAAGACCTACACCGAGAAGGTGTGGGGGATGAGCTGCAATGAAATCTCCGCGGATTGGGCGGCACAGCGGATTAGGGGGCTATCGCTTGGTTCGGCCATCAAACATGCCTTTTTTGCCTGGAAAAAGCCAAGAGACCGCCATCAGGTTGTGAAGACGCTGATCGACACATTCCGATATCCTCGCCAGGGGCCAGGAATGATGTGGGAAGCATGCGCGCGAAAGGTTCGCGCGCTGGGCGGCGTCGTGAAACTAGGCCGCAAAGTTGTTGGCTGCCACTTTGACTCCACCAACAATCTCTGGAACGTGACCACGTGCCGTGCCAACGGCGAGGTCGAAGAATATCGTGCTGAACACCTGATTTCCTCCATGCCCATCCGGGAACTGGTGACCCAACTAGAGCCGCAGCTTCCCGAAGCTGCCATCCAGGCTGCGCGCGCTTTGCGTTATCGTGACTTCCTGACTGTGGGACTGATCGTAAAGGACCGGGGCCGTTTCGCTGACAACTGGATTTACATCCACGATCCCAGCGTGCAGGTTGGTCGCGTACAGAACTACAAGTCGTGGTCGCCCGAGATGGTTCCCGATGCCCGCTATAGCTCCTATGGACTGGAATATTTCTGCTTCGAAGGCGATGGACTGTGGAACGCGGACGACCGTGAGCTGATCGAACTGGCTAAGCGAGAAATCCAAAAGATAAATCTCGCTGATAGTGAGGATGTGGTCGATGGCTGTGTCATCCGACAGCCCAAAGCATATCCGGTTTACGACGATTCTTATCAGCAGCACGTGAACACGATCCGAGAGGTTCTCGAAGAAACCCGCCCCACGCTTCACCTGGTCGGTCGTAACGGCATGCATAAATACAACAATCAGGACCATGCCATGATGACTGCCATGCTGACGGCGAAGAATATTTTGGCAGGTAATCGAAAGTTCGATGTCTGGGCCGTGAACCAGGACGCCGAATATCACGAGGCGGGAGAGGGCGGAGCCGAGTCGCTCGACGTATTGAGTACCGAACCGCGAAAAGTCCCGGCACTTGTCTTGTGAACAGCGCTACCCTCTTCGACGTCAAGAAGCAACGACCCTTGCGATTCATTCAGGAGTTGCACCCGCTGCTTCGGCTTCGCTGGTTGCAGTTATCCGCGTTGGTCGCGTTGCTGACCGGGATAGGAGCCTTCGCATTCCAGCTGAAGTTTTCGGTTCTCGACTTCGACATCTGGTGGCATCTCAAAGTTGGTGACTGGATAGTCGAGCATTGGGCCCTCCCTCACACCGGCATTCTGTCGCGCACCGCCGCGAACCGCCCTTGGATCGCCTATAGCTGGGGCTACGAAGTGTTGCTGTCGCGGGCTTATGCTTGGTTCGGTCTCCTCGGGATTGGCCTCTTCGGGACGCTTCTCACGCTCGCTGTGGCATATTCCATTTACTGGATGCTGCGCCGTCTTTCCGGCCGGTTCTGGCTGGCCTGTGGTCTGACCGCAGTAACCTGCTGGGCGTTCCTGTTCAGCACAATGCCGCGGCCATTTTTCTTTTCGATGGTGCTGTTCTCCGTGGTTTTGACTCTTCTTCTGGAGGCAAATCGCAGCGGTCGCGTGCAAGCCCTCTGCTGGATGCCACTGATTTTTCTAGTGTGGACCAACCTACACATCCAGTTCGTTTATGGTTTGTTTCTCCTAGGCCTCGCTGCAGTCGTATCACTGGCCCAGCTCTTAGCGAACAGTCTTGGGACTACTGCTCGTTTCTTGCGCGCTCCCAAGCTTTCTGCCAAGAATCTACTGGTTTTGTTTGCCGCATGCGTACTCGCGACGTTCGCCGGTCCCAACCTCTATCGTCCTTATCAAGCGGTCTACGAGTATTCGAAAGCGAAATTTACTTACTCGGTCATCATCGAGTTACTTCCGCTGACCTTCCGCAGCTATAGCCAGTACGCGGAACTGCTACTGACCGCGGGAGGATTCTTCGCGGTCGGATGGCAAAGAAAGCTTGACCCGTTCAAGTTCGTGTTGCTGACCATCACGAGCGTGGTTGCTTTTCGCACCATGCGCGACGCCTGGTTTGTCTGTATTCCAGCTGCGGCTTGCATCGCGGACTTTCCTGCACCAGAGGGGGAACGCGATCGCCCGGAGAGCTGGTTTGAGAATGTCGCCGTGACGGCGGCCGTCGTCTTGTTGTTGGCGCTGGTCTCTCGTAACACCGACTTCAACCAGCGTGGCTTTGACCGGGCGATCAGTTCCCAGTATCCAGTGAACGCGATCAACTTCCTGCGGCGAAATCCGGTGCCAGGTCCCCTCTACAACAATCTCAACTGGGGTGGCTTCCTAATGTGGTACATGCCCGATTATCCAGTTGCGATCGACGGGCGCAACGATCTTTATGGGGACGAGATGGATCGCCTCTTCTTTAATTCCCAAAACGCCAATACGTCGTATGCAACTGATCCTTATCTGAATGAGGCGGGCGTTGTGCTTTTGGATTCAAGGTTGCCGCTGGCCAAAATACTGAGCATCGATTCTCGTTTCCAGCTCCTTTACCACGATGACACCGCGACGGTATACGCACGGCGTCAAGAGCCTGCGCCATCCCAGTAATCGAGGTCAAGTTTGGGCTGAGCAGAACCGGATGATCGCGTAGCGATAAAGGTATTTAATTTTGCGCTGTTACACAAAAGACGAGGACCGAGCTACTCAATGACTGACCTTGCCAACATTCTCGGGAACCCCGTACTCGATCCTCCCGTGACACAATCGTTCACTTATCAGGGCGATTCCCTTGCTCCCGCTTCGAGTGGCTCTTCTTCGGTTAATCCTTGGTGGCGAATCGGGGATTTTGGCGTGCTGGGCGTTTGGATCGTTATCGTCAGTTTCACTATTGGTTTCCACGAGAAGTGGGCAGACGAAGCACAAGCTTGGTTAATTGCGCGCGATCTTGACTTGCGTACCATTTGGTTTCACGAACTGCGGTACGAAGGTTCTCCGGGGTTGTGGCATACCATCCTGTGGGCGGCACAGCATGTATTCCACGCCAGATATGGAGCGCTCTCGTATGTCGGAGCCTCCTTAGCGCTCACAGGCGTGATTGCGTTGCTCTCGATTTCGCCGTTTCCACGTCCGATCCGCTGGCTGATGGCGTTTAGCTATTTCTTCGTTTATCAATATGCTGTTGTCGCGCGGTCATATGTCATGTTTCCCGTCCTCTGTTTTATTGCGGCTCGCCAATTCCGGGATCTGAAGCGGCCTCAGCTTTTTGCGCTAACCCTGGTTCCGCTGGCCAATTTGACCGCTCACGGCAGCCTTATGGCTTTCGGGCTAGCGTTTGCCTATGCTTTGCAATTTATGCAGCGGTGGTCCGATCACGACCAAAAGACGCGGAGATGGTTTGCGGTTTCAGCGGCCGGTCTCGTCGTAATGTACTTGTTTCTTTTTATGATTCTCCGGCCGGCACCGGACGTTGAGGCAACGCATCAGGCTGGGGTTACGGCAGTGGTGATCGCACAACGATCGCTCGCATCCGTCATCGGTGCGCTCGTGGATAACACGTGGCTATCACTTGCAGTGTTCTGCATATTCGGCGTGTGGTGTTTCCTGCGAAAAGCACTAACTTCTTTTCTGCTGCCCGTAGTACTCATGGCGATTTTATACGGCTACGCAAACGGAGGGCCGTATCAGCAGGGTACGATCTTCCTCGCCATCATCACCGGGCTGGCGATCGCCTGGCCGAGTTCTGAGGAAGTACGTAGTCTGCACGCGGCGGGCTTGTGGAGCTACAGGGCCGTAGTTGCAACCTTGGCACTAACACTCTGCTATCAGGTCTTCAATGCCTCTGTCGCGATCCGCAATGAGGTGCGGCTCCCCTACTCCGGAGCCGAGGACATGGCGAAGTACCTCACACCCTTGGTCAAGCAGGGCAAAGTCATCTATGGCAATCAGTACGGTATGGTCGCGATCAACGCCTATTTCGACCACAACATCTTTGCTAACCTGCACCGCGCCTACTATCACCACTCCGTGTATGAATACCATCCGCAGCAAGTTGAAGATCAGTTGCGCAGCGCAGCGGCAGACTACATCGTCATCCAATATTTTGACCCTTTCGACGCCAATCTATTCAGGCAAGAGTTGTTCTTTACGGGCGCTTGGGGGTACTCACTTGATCATTTCTCCGATGGTTATCTGCTTACAAAGACTGGCTATTCTCACTGTCAGATATACATGCTCTTTAAGAGGGAACGTCCCTAGCGGCACGCGCCACCCTTACGGCTTTATCAGAACAATCGAGACGCCGTCCCTGTACGCCACTTGGAACGCCGGAAGCGTTCTTAGGGCTTGCCCCATCAGAGAATTTTGCTGCAAGAGCAGCGTTTCAGCCTGGGCCATCGCGGGATAGGCCTGATAACGCATATCAGCGTTCATAGCCTTGAAATATTGCGCGACGAAGTCGTCTTCGTACAAGCCGGGGCGGCTGTCGATGGCCACGGGATATTCCGGGAGGTACCAAGTCAGGAATCCTCCCCAGTCATAGGAGTTGAACAGCGGCTGCGGCAGCTGATGTTCGCGAATGTAATCGCAGGCGGCAACCGGGTAGGCTTGAGCGACCTTTGCCATCAGCTCTTCATGACTGCGGGGGATTTCGAGCGCAGCCGCGACGATTAGGATCGCGGCCGCCAATCCTGCGGCGATTAACACCTGTCTGTTCCGCGCGCGCCGCTTGTCTGAGTCTGCAGTCCCGACCGTGTTGCTGATGGCCTCGCCAAGCACTGCGGTTGCGGCCAGGGTTGCAAGCCATGCGTTACGCAGCGCGTGAAAAGCCAGTATCGTGCATCCGATCATGAGTGCGATTTGGAATATGTCTCGCGAACGACGCCGACCGAGCGCGAGAAATGCTCCCATCGTCAGCAGCATTAGAACATAGTCCTGCGGCTGGCGGAACGTCATCGCGTGAAGGTCCGGGATGTAGCTGGTTGCGGCGCCGGTGAGGCTAGCGAAAAATACTCCATAGAGGTGATAAGAGTACGGGGTCACGAAGGTCGCGATGCCGCATGCTATTGCTACGGCGACAGCATTCTTTGCCCAGATGGCATCCCTCTTCTTCTGATCCTGCTCGACTGCCGATCGATATCCAAGATGCGGCAGGAAAGTTGTCATCAGGAACAGGCCGAGAAGCAAGATTCCATACACAAACTGCAAATCGAGATTGGCCCACACTAGAAAAAGCGGTGGTAACCAAAAGAGAAGTCGAACGCTTTCCGTGCTGCGGCTCTCGCTGAGCAGCAGCAATTCGACTGCGAAGAGGACGATCGAGCAATAGCCGGGCTCCGGCTGCACGCTAACTAGTATGTATTGCGCGGTGGCCGACAATGCGACCGCGGGCCAAAATCTTCCGCCTAACCCACCGGCCAATAGAAAGGTTACTACGGCGAGTGCCGTCTTGAAGCCCATCAGCAGGATTGGTATGGACCGCAGTCCCAAACCTTTGAAGGCGAAAGCAACCTTCAGATCGTAGCCCCAGCTCGGAGCAGTCCAGGGAAGGGCCGGCGACTGCGAGAAAAGTCCACCATGCGGAACAGCGTGGTTCTGGAGGATCCACAATCCCGTGCGCAGGTGCCACCAGATGTCGTCGTTCGAGAGAGCCGTTAGAGAAGAGAGACTCTTGGCCTCAAAGATCGCCGCGGAAGCAAACAACAGCAGCATAGCCCCTAACGTTGGCATTGCTGACAGGAACAGGCTGTGCCGCGAGCCCGGCTCGGGTGTTCTTTGAGGGTCGGGGTTCATAGGTTGGTAGGTTGCCTCGCGGAGCATTTCATTCTCGCACAGCGCATCCTGTCCGCCCGTCCAGCGGGCGAGATCGAGGGAAAGGGACCCCCGCGGAGTCGATCTCTCGAACGGGGCTTTCTCCCCAGCAGGGGCGTGTTTTACCCCTCTGATTATTGGCTATTCTTGCGCGGTTGAAAATGCAACTCCTTGTGAATATTGCATTTAGTCCTTATGCTGAGCTGGCACCGTAATTGCCCTATAACAAGAAATATGGCCTTATGTTGTTGAATCGGATCTAACTTGGTGCAGCGCTCCCAACGCTGCGATGAAGCGTCATCGAGCGGGGGTTGGCTTCAAGGGCGCCCGGGAAGGACGGTAGGTTCACATGAGTTGCAACATTCTTCGTGTCCGCAAGTGGCGATGGGTGATCGTTGCATTATTTATATTCGGGGGCGAGCTGGCATTAGCCAATAACGCGCCCACCGTCACCGGCTCCTACGAGGTTGTGCAGAGCACCGATTTCGGTTCCCAGAAACACGTTCGGATCCGCATCCATTTGGAGAACCACGGACCGAATAGCCTTTCCATTCAAAGAATGACTCTTTGGGATTTCTCCCATCCCGATAAAGGCGGGACGCAGGCCTGCGCGGTCTCGCTTCGCGCACACGCCTCCGTCGAGACCACACAGGAATTTACCATCCGGCGCTCCGACTACCAGTTGTGGCAAAAGGGAGTGCGGCCCCGAATCGTCCTGCAGATGCCGGGGCCGGGTAAAACCAAGAGCACAACGGTGGTCCGCCTGGACCGGATCGCCAGCAGGGAGACAAAGTGATCATGCGTCCTCATCGCATATCGGTACCTTCCTTTCTTGCTCTTGTGCTGCTCATGCCACAGTTTTTGCTCGCCCAGTATGACGTAAATACAGTTGCCGGCGGCGGCCCGAATAATCTGGCGGCGCTTAGAACTAGCGTCGGGTATCCGGGTAGTATCGCGTTTGACTCGGCGGGTAACACCTACATTGCCGACTCCTACTCGAGTCATATTTTCAAAGTGAACACCACCGGTACTGTTACCGTGGTGGCCGGAAACGGCACTCTCGGCTACTCCGGTGACGGCGGGCCCGCAACCAGCGCGGCGCTTAATGGTCCTGAAGGTGTTTTCTTGGATGGTGCGGGAAACATCTTCATCGCGGACACCCAGAATTCGGTGATTCGTGAGGTCTCGGCCTCGACCGGCAACATTGCTACGGTGGCGGGAAGCGCCACGTTAGGCTCGGGGTATTCAGGTGACGCGGGCCCCGCGACTAGCGCACAACTCAATGATCCTTTCGGCATTTTTGTAGATGGCGCGGGAAATATTTTTATCGCGGACGCAGACAATTGCCTTATCCGCAAGGTGAGCGGAGGCAACATCTCAACTATCGCGGGCAACCCTGCGCTGCCGCAACCGTGCGGCTACTCCGGCGATGGCGGGCTGGCGACGAGCGCACAACTTGATGTTCCCGAAGGAGTATTTGTTGACGGCTCGGGGAACGTTTTTATCGCGGACGCATATAACAACCTTATTCGCGTGGTGAATACGGGGACCGCGCAGATTACGATTGCCGGAGTTGCGATTGCGCCAAACGACATTCAAACCGTGGCCGGCGCCTACTACGTTTCGGAGGGGGGCACTGATTGCGAATATACGGGCGATTCCGGACCGGCGGTAGCCGCACAACTCTGTGCGCCCGATGGAGTGTTCGTGGACGGCTCGGAGAACATATTTATTGCGGACACAAATAATACCGTAATTCGCGAAGTGGCATCTGGCGGAACCATCACCACGGTGGCGGGTGACGGCACATTAGGCTACTCCGGCGATGCTGGACCCGCGATAAGTGCGGAACTGAACTATCCAAGCGGCATCGTTGTGGACGGTACAGGGGATATCTTTATCGCCGATACGGACAACTCTGTGATTCGAGAGGTGACCGCGGGCACGATGGGGACCATCATCGGAAATAACTTCCTGGCCTATTCCGGCGATGGGGGTTCGCCGCTGAATGCGGAATTGAACTATCCCGGAGGCATCTTCGTTGATGGTTCGGAAGATATATTCATCGCCGACACCGTCAACTCTGTAATTCGCGAAGTCGTAGTAGCCAGCGGCGATATTCAAACCCTCGCGGGAAATGGCACGCCGTGCCCTCAACCGCCAACAACAGTCTGCGGAGACGGTGGACTCGCTGCCAGCGCGCAACTTAACAATCCCGACGGCGTGTTCGTGGACGGTGCGGGAAACATTTTCATCGCGGATACTTCGGATAACCGCATTCGCGTGGTGAATACAGGGGCGGCCGCGGTTACGATTGCCACAGTGGTGATCCAGCCGGGCGATATTGCAACCGTGGCTGGTAGCGGTACACAAGGCTACGCCGGTGACGGGGCTGCAGCCGTCAGCGCAGAACTCGACGGTCCTGTGGGCGTCTTTGTGGACAGCGCGGAGAACATTTTCATCGCGGACACCAGCAATCACGCGATTCGCGAGGTTGTGGCATCGAGCGGGATCATAAATACCGTGGCCGGCAACGGTACGCAGTGCAGTTCTCCCTCCGCGGGGTGTGGTGATGGCGGAGCCGCCATCAGCGCGCAGCTCGCCGATCCCAACGGCGTATTCCTCGACGCTTCGGAAAACATCTACATCGCAGATGCCGGAGACAATCGTATCCGGGTGGTTAACACGAGCACGCAGGCTGTTTCGGTAGCCGGGGTCTCGATCCCGCCGGGCAATATTGCAACCGTGGCTGGAACCGGCACAGAGGGCTACTCGGGCGATGGCGCTGCAGCGACGAGTGCCTTGTTGGCTGGCCCTGGTGGTGTGTTCGTCGATTCTTCCGGTGACATCTTCATCGCGGATACGGCCAACTTCGTCGTCCGCGAAGTCTTGAGCGGCGATGGGTTCATCGCCACGGTAGCCGGAAGCAACACCCAGGGCTTCTCGGGCGACGGAGGCGAGTCGACGAGCGCGCAGTTCAACTCAGCCTACGGTTTGTTCGGCGACTCCGCCGGCAACTTGTTTGTCGCTGACACGGACAACTCGCGTGTTCGCGAACTGGTTCTAACAATAACCGCGCCATCCGCTACTGTGCCTGCTGCCCAAACCGCGTCTCCGGGAGGAACAGCGACGTACTCCATTCAGTTGAATGCGAATACGGGTGATCCGAAATACGCGATCACGCTTTCCTGTTTGCAGAGTTCACTGCCGGCGAATTCTACTTGCAGTTTTTCGCCTTCCACGATTACGCCGGGGCCTTTACCTGTGCCCTTTAGGTTGACCGTCACGATCCCGACCGGTTCGGGCTTGCTCGAGAAACCAAATGGAATGCGGCTAGGGGCCCTCGCTTTTGCTTTCACGCCGCTGACCGGGATTTTGCTTACTTGCGTCGGACGTCGAAACCGGCAAAGCCGTTGGCTGTGGGTGGGAGCGTTGTGCGTATTTCTGGTTCTGCTGAATGCCTGCGGCGGAGGGAGTTCGAGTGCGGGTTCAGGTTCCGGAACAACATACAATATCCAAATTCAAGGAACGACAACGGCGCACCCCGCACCAGTAACTATCACCACTGTCGCCTTGACAGTGCAATAAATACGCAATGTCTGGAAGAAGACCTCCGGGCCTTCAGAGCCAGCAGAGTCACGCCACATGTTGTGGGCTATACTCCGCGATAAAACGCACGAGGGAGTGTATTGCGGCCAACCGCTGATTGCGGGTTGTGACAATGACCTGGCGGGTTTGTTCGAGGTGAGGCCGCTTACAGTGATCGCCACTTCGGTCGTGTCGGCAGCGATAACCTATACTTCGAATTCTGCTTTCCCGATCGCTACATTGCAGAGCATTTTTTGGCTCGGCGAGTCGCTACCGCCCATATTTCAAACGTCTCTTCGTGCGCCAGTACTTGGTCACACCGGACTATGCGGTTGAGTCCTTCGCAATGCCCGGGTACGACGAAATCATTACTCACTTTGCCAGCGACCGGCCGGATAACGAGGAAATCCCGGCATTACTTAAGCCTCATAGTCATCTGCAAATGTGGCCCGGTCCGGGCAAAGATCGTGTCGGCTACAGTTTCGAGGTCATGATTCCGTTTATAGATTTTCCGCCCTCGTCCGCAACTGAACTAGGCGATTTGCGCTTGCTGGTTGATGTTTTCAACGCACCACAGCCAGGAAAGAAGGTAGGAGCCTATTCCACGTCGTCCCCATCCCGCGTGTACGGAAAGCCTGAGACTTTCAATCTACTCCACTTTGATCCGACGCAGCACTTCCACCTCACGCCTTGCGACCTTCCTCTGGGTGGACCAGACGAATAACGGCAAACTCCGCGCAGCATGGTTCGTTCCAAAGACTGATCAAGCGTTTGAGTTCGAGTCAGATGCTTTTGTTGTAGTGAACGCTGGCGGCGGGTATCCGGATGGGCCGGAGGCACTATCACCGATCTCGTCCGGCGCACTATTTCTGGCGCGGAATTGCTGAGAGCGAGTGGGTTTGTGGACCACAATTGAGCTATCGAAAAGGAGACAAGACGCAGTATTTTAATGTGCAGGTTAACGAAGGCGGCTTTGACGCGCATCGGCTGCCAGGAGGGGATTTGCTGATTAAGGTTGGACCGCGAGTGTACGGCGTTAATAGCTCAGCACAATGCGGGGCGTGCCCGCGCACTGAACTGCGGATTCTCCGTCTCACTCTGGACGTGAAAGTTCATGAGGTACTGCAATTGGGCGGTGTTGTCGACACCGGAATGGAGGCCTCGCAGGACTTCGCTGTCTCTGCGGATTGTATCGCAAGTGGTAGAGTACGACCGAGCCGAGTCTGACGAGCCGGGCAAGCCGAAACCGTGGTCTTCGACGAGCTGGTGTTTGGGTGCGTCGGATTATGAGGAGTGCGGGCACAAAGACAACGTTCAACCACCAGCCCCGCCCGTTCTGAAGGAGTTGCGTTTCAATGACTAGCAAGTCGATGGGGGAAAGTGGCACCACGAATCTATCGCGTTCCGTTGATCGTTATCGGCGTTACAAAAACCCGCGTATTTACTGACTCCAGCGAGGTATAGCACTATGTCACAGCTTCCCGGCAATGCTTTAACTTCTCTTTGCGGTATCGATTGCCCAGGAACCCGTAACAGCGAATGCGGTGGAATCCGCTGGGGAGAACGTGGAGCAGGAATCGCCGGATGAACTCCTCGGCCGAGAGAGTCATAGTTTTCTGCTGATTGTTGTCGCGGTAGTCCCGCCAGTTGAACGTGACCTGCCCGTCTTCGATATCCACGATCCGATGATCGGAAATCGCGACCCGGTGCGTGTAGCGGCCGACGTAATCCACCACTTGCTGGGGTCCGGCGAAAGGCGCTTTGGCGTAGACGACCCATTTCACATTGCGCACGGAATCGAGAAGCCGGAGGAAAACCTCACGGATCTAGAAGGGCCTCGAGGGAAGAGAAGAACTTGAGTTTGCCGGCATCGAAAGCCTCCTCCAGATAAGTCACGAATAATCGGCAGAACAGGCAGGACAACACCGGTACGGGCAGTTGCCGATTGAATCGTCGAACAACGCCCAATCGGTATAGTCGACCGAGACACTGAAGTTACCTTTGCATAGTTCTTAGGTTTCCTACTTCTTTGGGGAGCCAACAATTGCACGCGAACCTAGCGTCGTGACGGTACCGTTTGGATTGTGCACTGCTTGGTGACATACCATCACGCAAGTATTCGTCGTGCGATGGTAAGAAATCGGGGCGGCCCCATTCTGAGCCACCACATGGACATCAAAATTAATGAGCCGCTCTCCGGTGACACTCGGGGAACTTGCGCCCATGCCATGAGCCGTGTGGCATACCGAACAGCTGAAGCCGAACTGGGATACGTGCAAGTTGTGCTGCGTGAAGCTCGAATTCGATAGGATCTGCGTCAGGTCATGACATTTCGCGCACATGGCATATGGCCCGCTCACTGTTGTGTCGGGATTGGGAAAAAGGTTTGTGACCACACCGCCCGGCTCCGCGGCCTGACTAAACTGATAATTGCGCTCCAGAATGTGCGAGTTGACCGAGCCGTGGGGTCCGTTTGGCCCGGCACCACCGAACTCGCGATTGTCGTCGCTGTTATGGCAATCGGTGCAGAAGATGTAAGTCCCCGCTCCCAACGACCGCGAAGACGCGATCCCATTCAGATTCAGCATGTTTAGAAGGAGGCTGGGCTGGAGCAAAGGACTGGTTCGAGGGTGAATCACAGGATGGCTCGACGTCGCCGTCACAGCGAATTGAGGAATGATGTTCAGCGGATCTGACGCCGATACCTCTCGCCTCGGTGCATACCCGTACATGATCAACCGCTGCTTGCCCGTGCTGGTGCCGTGACAACGTAAACAAGTCTCATACTGATTGATCGCTGGCGTAAGAACGGTGACCCCATCGACTGCGCTGATCCCACCCATGCCGCCCTGCGACGGACGCATAGTGGGAGGCGTAGTGAACTGGGCGGTTTGTTTGGAAGCGTGAGCGTTATGACAATCGACGCAAGTTGCATGACGGTTGTGGTTCAAAAGCGTCGGTTCGGCTGCATCGTGAAAGTTAACCCCGGACGGCAAAGGATGGCTGGTCTTTGCCACCTCCGCCATGATGTTCAGAGGCACAGGGTACAGGTATGTGCCCCCGTTGTGACACGTGACGCAATTCTGCGTCACCGGATCGGTCCCGGTCGCCGCAGGTGTGGCCGGGCGTAGGAGTCGTGCCGGCGCGACCGAATCATGGGACATATGGCAGGAAGTGCAGGCATTCACTCCGACCGTAGGATACGAACCAATGTGACCATCCGCCGACACTTGGTTGGTCGCGGTCTGATGAATGCTTCCCGTAAAACCTGCCAGTGGATTGATCTGACCTTGCACCACCCGGTTCGGATCGTGACAGGCCAGACACATCTGCCCGTTTGAGCTGTCGCGGACCAGAAAATTCTGCGCGATCTTGTCGATTCCTTGCACGTGGGGCGAGTGACAACTGGTGCATTCGATATTGCCGTTCACAAGTTTCACAGCACGGATGGGATCGGCGGTCATGCCCTTCGAAACCAGCGACGCTACAAGGTTGGGCGCGTCCTTCATTGGAGTCACCAGACTGAAGGGGTGCGAACCGATCAGGGTTGTCCCAAAGGAATCGATGCTGTTTAGCGCGCCGGTCGTAGGAATCGTGCCATACACATAGGAGGACCCCACCCCCACAGTGCCATCGTGACAGCTCAAGCAAAGACTGCTCGTCATTCCGAGCGTTGGCTGTGTCTTGCCCTGTTCGACGTAGGTCGTGCTGGTGTAGGGTGTGTAGGTAGATTTCGACAGCTTCTGGTTCCAGAGCGGCGACGCGCCTCCCAATCCGCTGTGAGGGGCGTGACAGAAGGTGCAACCGAGACTGCCTTGTGCAGAAACGGACGATCCGCTCCCCGCCGTCAGGTTATGCATGCCTAACGCATCGGTGGACACCTGCGCGCCGGCGAAATCATGCGCCAGCATCATTGTCAGTATCATCATGGCGGCCAACGGCAGGACTTGCCTCACTGCGTCCTCCCCTTCGTCGACGGTGCGATGCCGTAGTAATGAAATACCTCGACGCGCCGGTTAAAGGAATCCACCACGTAGATGCGATCCTGCTTGTCAATCTCCAATCCCGTCGGGAGTTGAAACTGGCCCAAGCCTGTTCCTCTTTCGCCGAAATAATAGAGCAAACGTCCCTGCTGATCGAAGACCTGCACCATGCTCCACTGTCCGTCGACCACGTAGAGATGACCCTCGGAATCGAATCCAATCCCTTTCGGTCGGAAAATCCAACCCGCTCCGTCTCCGACCTTGCCGATTGCATAGCGGAACGTGCCCGAACGGTCCAGGATCTGTACCCGAAAATTCATGGCGTCCACAACGACCAGATCCGAGCCGTTTAGACGCAGTTCTGTGGGGTAATTAAACTCGCCGTCCCCGGTTCCGGTCTTTCCTATCACCTGGAGAACGGTACCTTGCATATCCATCATGAATATTTTGTTGCGTAACGTGTCGGTGACGTAAATTCGTTGGGCGGCAGAGTCCACTGCGATTCCGGTTGGACGTTTGAAATATCCCTCGCCACCTTTCAGGCTGCCGATGGCGCGGCGGTACTTTCCGTTAGCATCGAATACGAACACTTTGCCGGTCTGAGAATCGGTTACGTAAATATTGTCTTGCGCATCGACCGCCACGCACTGCGGGGTGACCATTCGATCCTTGCCGGTGTCACGGCGTGAAATGAACTTGTATTTCTGCTGAGCGAAATCGAAGATGTGAACTCCAGCGGCGGCAACGTCGGTCACGATGATGCGTCCGTGGGAATCGGTGGCTACGCTGTAGGGGCTTACCAAGTAGTGAAAATCCGGCTCGCCCGCGATCACGTCGACTACGCGAGTCCAGAAGCTGCGCTTGGGTTTTACCTCGCGCTCCAAACTGAAGGTCCGCTCAAAAGAGAGTTTGCGGCCGCCATCCAACAGCAAATCGGGGACCGATGGCGCGTCCATGGTTTCCTTAGAGCGCTTCGCAGCCACGGCGGGGGTGGCCAGCAACACGGCCAGACCTACGATTGCCACTCCAGCAACGTCCAATCGCCTACAAAAGCCTCTTGCGCGAAACACTGATTTAAGCCACCCGGTTAGAAGAAGTCGAACCATCTGGTTATTCCACCATAAAACGACGTGGTGTTCACGGGCGCGCCGATTGCACTGATGCCTTGTGAGAATCGCAAGTATCCTGCCTGCAGCCCGATCTTTCTAAGATGGTACTGCATTTGAGCGGTGAAAACCTCCGTGTCGTTATGTGAGGCCAGGGTGGAGAGAGTATTGCTGATCGAGCGGCTGAAATTCCCTCCGATTGAGAGCCGTTTCATCGGCACCACCGAGATGCCGCCACCGTAGTTAGAACCGTTGAACAAAATGAAATTTGTCAGACCTGGGGTCGGCGTTGGCGTGATCAATCCGCCAGCGCCCAGCAGTGAAATTCCGCGAGCTTGAGAAAAAGTTGCGTTGACGGAAAACCTCGGCATGCTCAAAGAAGAGGTATAACTCACGTTGCGAGTGCTGTCACCCGGGTCGTTTGTCAAACCGCTATGGCTTCCACTGAAACCCGCCATCCACTGCACGTGCTCCGACAAGTGGCGGGACGCGGCTCCGCTGTAGCTGTAGTAGGACGTTGTATATGTAATCAGAAAGGTCTGGACGTTCTGCGCGTAGCTGAACTGGCCCGACGTTGTCCATCTTCCAAAGCGGCGAAAATAGTTTACGTATCCGGCGAACCCCAATGCATTGTTGCCTAGGCCGGTTGAACTGTCGATGACCGAAGCGGAAAAGGTGAACATGTCGAGGATTCTTTTGTTGTAAGTCACCGTGCCGCTCAGATAGGTGCCGGAGTAGCTTTGGCCGAGATAGAACTGATCGTAGTATGTGGCTTGCGCCGAGCCCGATAGGTCGTTCGTAAAGCTATAGCCGATTCCCCCTCCTACGGTAAAGGAGTGGGATCCCGTTCCCAGATTCACTCCCACGGGCACCGCCCCGCCATTGGCGATACTCTGCGCCACATAGCCACTCAGGTCGCCAGTGTAGTTCTGGCTAACACTCCAGCTCATCTTTGCAGTGGGATGAAAAATGGCAGTAGCAGATTCGATGCTGTCGGTGTAGTTGGACGAATTTGCCGAGGTCCCAGGCTGCCCCAGGTCCGAAGTATAATCGCTGCTGAAGGAGGATCGGGTGTAGTTGATGCCGAGGGACCCGTTCATCGGTAGGCGGTGCTGCCCTCCGAAATCGAAACTGTGTCCGGAAGAATCCTCGCGGTTGTCCCCGCTGCCCGCCAGAAATCCAGGAAATTCCGAGTTGAAACTCTGGTGCACAAAGCCGGCGTTGAGCAGCCATCCCGCAATATTGTAGTTTGAGCGTATGTTGAGCATTCGCTGGCTGGAATCGGTCTGCTGGTCGGTACCATAGAGCGTGCCATGGCCATCTCCTTGGGAGTAGCCAACCGACAGAGTCGGCAAGCCAGGAAGCAGTGCAGCCCAGTTGATCCCGAAGCCTTGTCCTTTGCCGTAGGTTGTAAAGTTTGGCTGCCCGGCGAAACCTAATGTACTGGTACTGTCGGCGTCGTAGTGGTAACTCACCGAACCGGGGAAACGGCTGCCCGAGAAGAAATTCGCTGTGCCATCCACTCCCTTAGCCCCGGTGAGGGATTGATAATCGGAATCAGCCCGCGACTGGTTATAGTACGGGGTCGCACTGAACGAAAGGAAATTAGGGTTGTAGTAGTACCCGTTTACGTTGCCGTTGAACCCGAACGTCAAGCCATGGTCGGACGGGATGGCATTCCCGTAATCTCCCGAGTACCCGAAAGAAGCTAAACCACCGGCACTGAGCTTCGTGTTTTCGCCCAACCCAAGCTGCGCCCGAGCCAGTTGCGCCATCATCGAAGTTAGAACCAAAAGGGCTATCGCGATGATGCGGTTTGCGACCTTCATCAGACTGCTACCCTTCCCGTCAGAGGTTCAGAACCCGGAATCACTTAGCCTCCAAAGTGCACAAGGATTGCCAAAATTCGCGAGTGGGAAGGACTAAAACAGACGGGAAACAAAGGGGTTACTGTGGCTGATGGTGGTTCCAGAACGCATGCGATTAGCGATTGTGCGGCATATCACGCGTGCAGCGTGTTTAAAGACTCATTAGGGAGACGAAGCGGAGGGCTAAAGCCCTATTCAGGTGTTGGCTCCGAGCGGGACAGCCGGGCGGCAGTATCCACATCAGGAGTCAGCCGACTTCCTCAACCTTGGCTTTGACGCGCAGCTGCTTCGCGAAGTTAGACCGCAGCCTCTCGTACTTTTCTTTCTGCAACTCTACCTTAAGATCGACTTCCACTTCCTCTAAGGTCATTTTCCGAGCGACATTGTGTGTACTTAGACGGAGGATGGTGTAAGCCGACTCGATCTGAATCAATCCTGTGATCTGTCCAGGTTGCAAAGCAAGCAAGGCCTTGATGACATTCGGCGGCAACTTGTCGCTCGGCACGATCTTGTGATCGCCCAGGTTCACCCGGAAATCATCGTCCGAGATCTTCTCGGCCAGCACGCCGAAGTCTTCATAGCTCTTGGTTGCCTGGGCCTGACGCAACGCATCCTCGGCCCTTTTCCGCGCTTCTTTGGCCTGTTCCGTAGTCGGTTTGAGCGGCGGCATCACGGAAATACTCTGGAAGCTGAAGGATTCCGGCTGCTGAAAGCGCGCTGGATGCTTGTCGTAATACGCCTTCAACTCTGCCCGCGACACGGCAGACTTGTTTTCTACGTCGGTCTTCAAAACTTGCTCGATCAGCAGGGAACGCTTCGTCCGCTGGCGGAGCTGCTGCTCCGAGCCGCGCATTTCACTCTGCATGTATTCCTGGTATTGTTCGGGACTGGTGAACTGTTGGCGAAACTCCGCCACGGAGCGATTGAGTTTTTCCGTGGAGACGGTCATTTTGCGCCGAACTGCTTCCTGATACACCAGCTCTTCGAAAATGATCATTTCCAGCGCACCCTGGCGGATGGACGCCTCTTGTGCCTTGGGGAATCCATTGTGCTGCTTGGCATAGGGAAAGATGGCAAACATTTCGCGCAGCAAGTCGCGATCGGTGAGCACGGTTCCATTCACGCGCGCTACGGGTTTGTCGCTCACCTGCAGCGGAGACCCCTGCGAGGACGACTGAGGAGGAGTGGTCTTCGCAATGGCGACCGCCGTCGGGGCGTGGGAGGCCACTTGGGCTGAAGCCACCGAGACCAAGGCGACTGAGAATAACAGCGCCAGAAGCAATGCGCAGATTGGGGGTTGGTACTTCATAATTCCTCGCTCGCTGATTCTTTGAGAACTGAATCCGAAAAAAAGGGGAGAGAATTTCTCTCCCCCCGTTTATACCACGGCGATATTAGTTCAGGTTCGTCTTGATGCCGAAGGTGTTGTTAGATTCGTTCGCCTCACCAAAGTGGCACTGACGGCAGAACTGCACAGTGGACGGCGCGGTTTTTCCCGTGGCGTCTTGCACTGCGTTCGGGTTGTATGGGGCGTTCACGAAGAACAAGGTGTTGTAGAACCCTGAGGAAGCGCCACCAATCGGGCTGGCGGAGCTCGCCGTGTAGATGGTCATCACATGCTGGTTATGGCAGGTGGTGCAAGCTACGTAGGGCTTATTTGCGGTGTTGACGCCAAAGGGGCTTCCGTGCGCGCCAGGGGCCAGTTCCGGATAGCCGTAGTTGGCTACGAACGCGGCATAGGGCGAACCGGGAGTTAGTATAAATGCGTTGGCACCGTTCCAGACCAAGCCGTTGGCCGTGGTGCTGATCAAGGCATTCACGCCCACCGGGTGATCGTTGTTGTAATTGCCAGCTGTCGTGCCGTCATTGCCGAGCAGGGTCGGAATATGGGCACCGCCGTATGCGCTGTTGGTCAGGAGGCCGATTCTTTGTTCATAAGAGTAATTGGTCATCATGTTGGTCGCCGTGACTTGGCCATCATGGCAGCTCAGGCAAAGCATGATGCCGCTAACTTCTGTGCCGCCGGCGGTGAGGCTGCCGGGCAGGACTTCAACGTATCTTCCGCTGTCGCCAAATGCCAACGTATGGCCATACAGTGGGCTGGCGTCCTGTCCCCACAATGCATAGTTACCGGTATCGTTCCCAGTGGTCTGTGCGTGACCGGAGCCCCACGAGCCGCTATGCGGAGAGTGGCAGCCGGCGCAGCCTCGGCCCTGGTTGGCGTGCGCACCCAAGACGTCGACCGTGGACGACGCATTTTGGGCCAGCATCAACCCCGAAACTGCGAGAATGAAAATAATTACTAACATCGCTCGTTTCATAAAATTGAAAACCTCCATGATTTCTGCAATTTTCAAATTCTCAGAGGCTTAGGCCTTGGGTCGCGCTAAGTGCCTCAGCACTTTTTGCAGCCGCCCCTCGGACTTTGGTAATGCACTTGGGTATCCGAAATAAAACATCGGGCGTCGCCGCGAGGAGTTTAGACTAAGTCGCGTGTTTTCATAGATATTACGGCTCCGATGTGGTTCGCGTCGAAATTGCAGGCGGTGTGGTAGTGGGGGAAATGAACCAATTAGACAAGCCATGTGGTGAAATCCCCCACCTCGGAGATTACT
Source organism: Candidatus Sulfotelmatobacter sp. (assembly GCA_049519055.1). GTDB lineage: Bacteria > Acidobacteriota > Terriglobia > Terriglobales > Acidobacteriaceae > Sulfotelmatobacter. The sequence goes on from JBEKRE010000013.1 coordinate 25,736, forward strand.
GAAACGCTGGGCGCGTAGCACGTAAGAGCAGGTGTTGCAAAACGCAGCAGTTCGGTACGGGGCAAGAAACATCAGGAGGATGGACCTCCTTGTGACTGCGCCTCAGTCTCTCCATTAGCGGCTTGGTGGAACAGTGCTAGCCGGGGCAGCTGGGGCCGCAGCCGGCGTCGCGTCCTTCTGTGATATTCCCAGTTTTTGTGCGCGTTGCGCCTCGCGATCTTTTTGCATCTGCGCCGCCTCAGCGTCGGTGATGTAGCGGAACTGCTGCACCCGGCCGGGATAGATCTCCGAGGTGAAGATACGGTTGTTTTTGTCGGAAGTGATATTCACCAGTCCCTGGAACTGGCCGGGGAGCAGTCCGTGGCCACCAAATGCGATGAGTAAGTGCCATTCCTGGTTGAATACCTGGATGTGATCGGTCATGCCATCGGCGACCCAGATGTGGCCGTCGCTATCAATGGCGATACCCTTGGGCCGACCGAAGTAACCCGGGCCATCGCCGTTCTTTCCATAGGTGCGGATGAACTTGCCGTCGGCATCGAAGATCTCGATGCGGTCGTTGAGGGTATCGCAGACGTAGAGATTGCCATCCTGATCGACAGCCAGACCGGTTGGTTTGGAGAAATCTCCCGGAGTGGTGAGTTCGTGTTTGTGACCCGTCGTGCCGATCTTGCGCAGCAGTTTTAGCGAGTCTGCGTCGTAAACCAGCACTTGATCGAGTGCGACATCGGATACGTAGAGCAGGCGGTTCTCACGATCGATGGCCATCGAGCCCGGACTCACCATTCCGTCGGTGATCACGTCTTCGGCCTTGTGCTCAGCGTTGAATACCACCACGTGCCGCAAAGCTGGATCGGAAACAAAGAGACGATCCCCGTCGTCCATAGCCAGGCCGATAATGCGTGCGAAGTGCGCGTGAATTCTGTTACTGATCATGGAAAGCTCGCGGGTTTCAGTATTGAAGATGAAGACGGCTCCGACCTTGGAATCGGCCACATACAAGCTGCCTTTGGAATCGACGGCGATGCCGTAGGGTTCGTCGAGCTGGTAGAGAACCTTCGTGCTTTCCGATTGGGGCTGCGTGCCCGCGAGGCGGTCCATCCACTTCGCTTTCTTGGTGCTGTTCTCAGACTGGACCTGGGAGAGCTTCTCGGCCGCATAAAACGCTTGGTACTTGATGCGCGGAAGGGCCGGCGGATTTGGAAAGACGATGTTGGAATAATCGGGGGGCCCGACGGTCGGTGCTGGTGGCGCGTCCGCATGGTTTTTCTTTTTCTTGTCAGCGACCGCGGTGCTGGGCGCAAGCAGTGCCAGACTGAGCATAAAGGTCAGCATAAGAAACGACGCGAAACGGCCCTTCCGACTGCGAATCAAACTTGCCTTGACTTCAGACATGGTATCTATTCTCCTCATCTTCGCTGTCGTTCTCCTGAACTACTATTTCGTCAGATCCTTATGACAGGAGGCGCAGAATTGAGCGTTGTTGACCTGGTCTCTTACTAGAAGGTCGGGCTGCGCCGACGCATGTGGCTGGTGACACGAGAGGCAGCTGAGCTGAGTCTTCACCTTCGTGACGTCGGTCGGATCAACCACGTTAGCCACGGGGTGGCCTTCCACGGGATGACCGCGTCCATACTTCAAGGGCAGCACCACCACCTTGTTTTTCTTAAAGTAGTCCTCGGGAAGCTTCACGCTGCCGTTGAAGATCGTGATCGTGTGTTCAGCCTCGAGTTTTTTCGGTTCGGGAGCCTCGGGCCCGTGGCACTCCAGGCATAGTTCATCCACTTTCTTGGTACGCAGCAGATGTTCGTTTTCGCCGCCGTGAGCTTCATGGCAGATCGCGCATGCCTGTCCAAAAGCCGGTTGATGGAGATGCGCCTTCTTGAACTGGTCGGCCTGGTCGCTATGGCAAGCCAGACAGGCGCTCACCGGATCCGGTTGCAGGAAACCGGGCGTCTTTCCCGCATGCGGGTTGTGGCACGCCACGCACTCGCCCTCAGCTCCGGGATGCTGCACCTTAGCCTTGTCGATATGCTCCGCCTGATCGCTGTGGCAGGTGACGCAGAGCGCCCGCGTGTCGCTATTGGTCAGGACAACTTTGCCGTCCTTCGCCGGCGAGTGGCAAGTGTCACAGCTCTTGTCGGCAAAGGGCGGATGAGTAAATTTCTGCAGCAGCTTCGGCTGCGCCGACTGATGCGGATCGTGGCACTGCGTGCACGTAGCTGTGCCAAACGGCTGCCCCTGATGAGCCTTGATGAGCGCTTCGTCCTTGACGTCGTGGCAGTCGATGCAGAGCGCGGGAACGGCTTTCGTCAGGTGATAGTCGAATTCCTGCTTCCCCTTTTCGCCAACCTTGTGGGTCGTGTGGCAAGTGTCGCATCCCATGTCGAGCGCGGCATGGCGGCTGCCTTTCTCCGGAACGTTCACACCCTGGTTATGACAATCCAGGCAGAGATTCGTTCCTTTGTCTCCCGCCGTCGGTTTCAACAATTGATTCTTGTTGTTGGAAACATGCGGGTCGTGACATTTAATGCAGTCGCGTACCGCGGGCGGATGTACGGTCCCTTTCAGCGTCGCCGCATCTTTCTCAGCGTGGCAGGTGAGGCAGAGCGACTGCGGAGTAGTGGTGATGAGCTTTACACGGGTGACTTCTTTATTGACCCGGATTTCATGGCAGCTGGTGCAACCCATGGCGATCGCCGAATGCACTGACTTGCCCTTGGTCTTGTCTTCATGGCAGGCGAGGCACGTAGAGGAGTCCGCCTTAGGATCGAGCGGAACCGGATGCTGCACCGCCGAGGCCCGACTGGCAAACATGAGGACTAAGAGGAAACATCCCAGAACGTTGAGCGTGCAACGCAGGCTCGCACTCGATTTAAGAGATTCCAGCGCCACTCCGGCCTACCTCCGTAACAGACTTTTGCACGAATCTCGCCTTTATACTCCGCGCCTGTGGATTACTGAAGGCCTTTGTAAAGGCTTGCAAAGAAATAAGATGGCCGCTTGGTCGCTGTCATCAAGGGAATCGAGTTGTTTAGAAACTCATCACCGTCGCGGATTCTCCCACACTCCGATGGTCAAATGACGCAAGTAATCGTGATGGTGAACCAGCCACCTTGGGGTCGCAGTTCTCGATTCTGCGCGAAATTCCCGCAGAACTCTAAATCCGTTGTGTGATATGCCTCACATTTCGCTTGTGTCCGTCGTCGTCCCAATTGTGCATCCTCCACCGTTTCAGGCACTTCGGTCCATCGCCGCCGATGGTGGGAAACGTGCTTTCTCTAGCCTGCGAAGGGGGGGAATATGGCTGGAGATTGGCGCACAATCCCGCACCGAATCTGGCGCACCGCTGCTTCCATCCAGACCGGGGTGGTGCTTTTGATCCTCGTCGTGATCCTGGCGGCGGTCGGAACCATCGTGCTTCAGCGGCCCGTCACCGAGCCGGACGAGATGCAGCGCGCCTACTCCCCTCAGGCCCTCAGAATCCTGGACAAGGTCGGATTGACCGACGTGTTTCACTCCTGGTGGTTTCTTGGGTTGGTCCTGTTGGTCAGCATCAGCATCGTAGCGGCCTCCATCGATCGTTTTCCCAACTCCTGGCGTTTCTTCTCGCGTCCCTATAAATATCCCGATGAAGGCTTCCGCCGCGCCTCCCATCCCCAGAAACTGCTGTCGGCCGCGGACGAAGAATCAGGATTAGTGGCCGCCGAGCGTGCGCTGCATTCGCTGGGATACAGACCGGAACGCGTGGTTCACGAGAACAACTTCTCCATTTTTGCCGAACGCAGCCGAATCTCAGAGCTGGCGGTCTACATCGTTCATGCCAGCCTTTTGCTCATTTTCTTCGGCACGGTAGTGGACGGCATCTGGGGCTGGCGCGGGACGCTGAATCTGAATGAGGGACAGACCTCCAACATTATCGAATTGCGCGATGGCACGACTCGCACTCTTCCATTTGCGATTCGTTGCGATGCCGCCGGACAAGAAAACTATAACGACGGTACCCCGAAAAAGTGGTGGTCCAAGTTGGCCGTGGTCAGGGACGGACAGGATGTGCACACGAAAGAAATTGTCGTGAACGACCCGCTTTTCTACAGCGGTGTCCGCTTCTATCAATCCAGCTACGGCCCCAATGGCAAGGTCGATAAGCTCATGCTGGTCGCGACTCCCAGCAAAGGCTCCGGCGAGAAGCGGGAACTCGGATTGGCCGTGAATGAGACCGTTTCCCTCGACGCCGACACGACGGTTCGTTTCGCCGAATTTTTCCCCGACTATGCGGTGCAAGATGGCCATGTTTACCGGAAGTCAAACGATCTGGAAAATCCCGCGGCCCACCTGGTCGTGACCTCGAAGAGCTCCGGGAAAGAGTTCGACGTCTGGTTCCCAGAGATCGAAGGGATCGCCGACAACTCCGGGGCGCCTTATCTGCTGGAGGCCACCGATTTGAAGATGGGCCACTTTACCGGCCTGCAGGTGTCGCACGAGCCCGGGCAGTGGGGAGTTTGGGCGGGAGTCGTGCTGATGGTCGTCGGACTCGCGTTCGTTTTTTACGTAGTCCATGTGCGCATTTGGGTGGTACCAGTTCTTGATCTCCAAACCGGCAAGCACTGGCTGTGGATCGGGGGCAGCGTGAACCGCAACCGCGATGCTTTTGAGGAGCGCTTCGAAACTCTGGTCGCAAAGGTGACGGAAGAACTGAGAACCATCCCCAGCGCCTCTCGGAGCGAGAGGGTCGCTGTGGTCGCCGGCAACTGAACCGGCTCATCGGAGGATGTAAATGGCACGCGCAAAAGCAGAACCGCAGCAAACGGCAACCGGCATGACCTTGATTGTGATGGTCGGGCTGGCGATTGTGTTCCTGCTGTTCATGGCATTTCTGAACGTGGTCAAAAGCGGCAATGTACTGAACGAGACAAATTTGCTGTTCGCTGCTCTGATTTTTTACGCCGGTGCGGGGGCGTTGTACCTGGGATTCGGCGTTACCGGCACTGAGTCTTACGTGAAGTTCGCATCGCTCGCCACGTCACTCGGATTGGTTGCGAACACAGCAGCCATCGCCCATCGCTGGTATGAAGCCGGACATCCGCCGTTCTCCAGCGTCTACGAAATGCTGCTCAGCTTCGTCTGGACATTGGCTGTGCTCACGCTGGTGGTGGAAAAAAAATACGGCGTCAAAGTCATCGGCACGGTCACCATGCCGGTAGCAATTGTGGGCGTCGTGCTGATGCAACTATTGCGAACCGAAGTGCACCCGCTGGTTCCAGCCCTCCAGTCGACCTGGTTGCATGTGCATGTCACGCTCGCCATGCTCGCCTACGCCGCTTGCGCACTAAGTTTCGCATTGGCCGCGATGTTCCTGATCCAGGACAAGATGAAGACCGAGACCTTCCTCGCCATAACCAGTTCCAGCACGCTCGCCATTTACGCGAGCATCGTTCTCACCCGCTTCGAGAAGTGGGGCGGTCTAAGCCTGGTGGCCTGGAATCCGGAGTCGAAGTCAGAAGTATTTCTTTCCAAGGGCGTGCGGTTGTTTGTCGATGTCCCCGATCTTGGCTGGCTCATGACGCTGGCGCTTCTGGTGGTCGCGTCTCCATTAATCTGTTACGGGCTGGCGCGCTGGAAAAAGAACGATAGTTTCCTTACGCTCGCTAATCGAGCTGTATTCCTCAGCATTCTGCTTCAAGTGATGGCGCTTTGCATGTTTCTGATGCGCGCCCACGACGGCCGCTTTGCTTCACTCGACGCAGAAGGGTTGTTTCCCACCAGCCTCGCGGCCAGTCCATTCATCCTGTCAGGTCTGGTCGGTGGAGTATTCATCTCGCTGCTCTATCTGTTGTTACTTTGGCGGCGTCCGGACCTGGAGCGCTTGCTGCCCAGTTCCGACAACCTCGACCGCATCACTTACAAAACCATCTCTCTAGCCTTCCCCCTATTAACTCTCATGATCGCCTCCGGCGCGTACTGGGCGAACCAGACCTGGGGCTCCTACTGGAGTTGGGATCCGAAAGAAACCTGGGCGGCAATCACGTGGCTCGTGTACGCAGGCTATTTGCACATGCGCATCACCCGCGGATGGCGTGGCCGGCGTGCCGCGTACTTCGCGATTCTCGGCTTCGTCGTAGTGATGTTCACTTTCTTCGGCGTCACCTACCTGCTTCCAGGACTTCACTCCTATGCCTAGCCAACCAGGGTTCTCGGCCAAATCAATGGTCGCTGCGGCCGAGACAACCGTGACACCCGCCCTCGCTCCAGGCGGTTCGACTAGCGGCGCGTCGGATGTGTCCGCGTCTTCGTCGCAGAGTGAGGAACTCCGGTCAAGATCTGTTCGTATGAATTGGCAGCTCAAAGCAATCTTGCCGGTGGGATTCGTGCTCCTCGCAGGACTCATCCTCTTCACTCTCGCAACCGTATCCTTGCGCGACCCGGACCGGCACGTCGTTCTGATCGTTGCCGGCGCCGGAGCGGTCGCGATCTGTGCCGTCTCCATGTTCATGCTGGCCTATTTGGTTCAACGGCCCATGGTGGAATTGCAGGAGAAAATCGGCCAGGTGAGTGACGGCAACCTGGACGTATCCGTCAGCTTTTCCCGGCGCAACGACGAGATCGGAGACCTGGGACGCAAATTCAACTACATGATGCAGCAGTTGCGGGAAAGCCGCGAGGAGATTGAGCGGCTCCATCGCACCCAAATGTCACGCGCCGAGCATCTCGCAACCCTCGGCGAACTGGCCACAGGTTTGGCCCACGAGATTCGCAATCCTCTCGCGGGCATTGCCGGAGTCATCGAAATTGTCAGTCGCGATCTGCCTTCCACCAGCCCGGCGCGGGCAGTCATTAAAGATGTTCGCCTGGAAATTGCGCAGATCAATCGCATTGTCACCGATCTTCTGGAAACCGCGCGGCCGCACCCGCCGCAGATTCGCCTGAGTAATCTCAATACGACGGTAGAACACGCCGTTATGCTGGCGCGCCAGCAGGTCCTCTCCAAACCGATCAAGATCGAACTGCAGAAGGCAGCTGACCTGCCTGAGGTCGAGCACGACAGCGATCAGATTCACCAGGTGCTTCTGAATTTGCTGCTGAATGCCGTGCAGGCCGTGAGTGGCGCCGGCAACGTGAACGTCGAGATCGGTTCGCAAGATGGCTACGCTACTGTGGCTGTCAGTGACACCGGTCGCGGCATCTCTCCTCAGCACTTCTCCAACATTTTCCGGCCGTTCTACACCACCAAAGGCAATGGTACGGGCCTGGGCCTTTCTCTGGCGCGGCGCATCGTGGAAGAGCACCATGGCCGCATCGATGTGCATAGCGTCGTCGGGAAGGGAAGCAAGTTCACCATGCTGCTGCCATTCCACACACCCGCCGCTCAAATGCCGCGTTTGTAGGTTCTTGCTTCCGGGCAATTGCAATGCCGAAAAGCTGCCTACAGCCCGAAGGAAGCCCTAGCTCGCCCACTACACTCTTTGCCCCGATTGCTAGACCGCAAACCGCTTGGCTGGATAGAGCTGGGTGACCAGCCAACACTGAGTTCATGGCGTGGTACGATCCCCTATGAAGCAAGTTGGCGCTCTAATGCGAACCTTTAGCGCGACCCTGCTGGTCTTGCTAGTCCTCCCGTCGTGCAACTCGCTCAATCCTGCGTGCGGTAGCGCTCGGCCGGCTCCAACCATTGCATCTCTTTCTGTCAGCACGATTACGCTTGCTGAAGTGCAGGGAGAGGGCTTTGTTCTGACCGTGAATGGTAGTCACTTTGTTTCGGCCACAGTCGGGGTGATAAACGGGACGACACTTGCCACCTTGGTCACAAGCAGTACGCAGTTGCGGGTCACCGTCACAGCTGCACTGATCTCCGCTCCTGGAACAGCAAGTGTGACGGTCAACACTCCGAGCGGGAACTCGGGCGATTTGGGCTGTACGAGCGGTGGGACCAGTAGCGCCCTAGTCTTGACGATTACTAACGGATAAGAACCGCGCAGCCGCGCTATGCCGACCCAAACGAGACCTGCCCCGGATAGATCGCGCTTCCAGGTTCAAACAATTACGAAACAGGCGCTGTTAGCAGCAGGACAGTTGCTCGTAGCAGGAGTCGTGACAATCGTGTGGCAGACGATCGCCAACGCCTTGGGATGGACCGAATCCCGGCAGTTTCCATTAGCCCCGGCGGGCCCTCAGATTCTCAATGCGTGCATCATCGCCGCGCTTGGCTTTTGTTCAGCATTGTTGGTAGCCAGACTACTCCCCACTTCTGCCGGTGCTGGTCTTTGGGTGTGGTTACCGCCAACGGCCCTCTTGGTTCTACTCATAGGGTGGGACTTTTTTGGCCGCCACCTGGATTGGCGATGGATCTCCGCTTGGTACTTTTGGAACTACCCATATCAGAAGGTTGGCCCTATCGGACGAGATCTGTTCACTTATCCGACTCTCTCAGCGATCGCCTATTCTCTTGGGGTTCTGGCGCGTGTTTTGCAAAGCCGGAAGGTCAGCGACAGCTGAAGTACTTAAGAATTGTCAACCAGGGAGCCAGCAGGATTTGCAGAAATGGACAGTCCCGAGTGGAGCGCGGACCAGCCGGAAGCAATCCAAGAAGAAGCGAATGTGCCTACTCAGAAAGTGAAGTGGGCTGTTTCCGGTCGAGCGAAGGATTCTCGCAGGCCACTCCGACTTGCGGAGCTTCTCCCCGCCTAATTTTGCTCCCATTCGGCGGCATCCCTAACAGCCCAGGTTCTAGGAGCAATGCTAGCGGTGTACCGTCGGGTTCGAAAGTGCCGGAGGTAACTCCTGCCGCTCTGCGCGGCAGACGGCAGATCACTCGGCCTAAGTCCGACAAACCTGTGCACTGAGAAGCGCCAAAGCAAGCCGCCTGCCTTTCGTAGTAAATTAAAACACGCATGCCTGCTGAGAAGATCATGGTCGTGGATGACGAGCGCCTGGTGCGCTGGTCGCTTCGCCAGAAGTGTGAGGAGTGGGGCTACCGTGTGATCGAGGCCGATTCAGGAGAACCCGCGCTGAAACTCGCGCAGCACGAATCGCCCGATCTCGTCCTGCTCGACGTCCGCATGCCGGACCTCAGCGGCATCGAAGTGCTCGACCAACTCAAGAAAAATGGTGACGCTCGCGCCGTCATCATGATCACCGCCGATCCGCAACTCGATGACGTCAAGGCCGCGCTCAAGCTCGGGGCTTACGATTTCGTAGGCAAGCCTGTCGATTTCGATGAACTGCACGTTACCATCAAGAACGCCCTGGAAGCCACCAGTCTCCGCACCGAAGTCCAGACCCTGCGCGGCGAGGTGCGACGCAGTTCCGGTTACAGTAGCGTGATCGGTGTTTCGTCGAAGATGACGGAGCTTCTGAACTTCGTCAGAAAGGTCGCGGCCAGCGAAGCCACCACCATTCTGATTCAAGGCGAAAGCGGCACCGGTAAAGACCTCATCGCAAAAGCCATTCACTACGAAAGTTCCCGACAGGAGAAGCCCTTTATTGCCATCAACTGCTCGGCCATTCCTGAGACTCTGATGGAAGCCGAACTCTTTGGCCACGAAAAAGGCGCGTTCACCGACGCGAAACAGATGAAAAAAGGCCTGTTCGAGGCGGCCGATGGGGGCACATTGTTCCTCGATGAAATCGGCGAACTCTCTCCGCTGCTGCAAGCCAAACTGCTTCGCGTACTGGAGGATCAGGTTATCCGCCGCGTAGGAGGTGTCCGCGATATGCAGGTGGATGTCCGCGTAATCGCCGCTTCCAACCGCGATCTCGAGAAAGCTGTGCGGGAAGGCCAATTCCGCCAGGATCTCTATTACCGTCTGGCCATCATCGCAATCTTCATCCCCCCACTGCGCGATCGAAAGGAAGACATCATGCCGTTAGTCGACTTCTTCATCGACCGCTACAACCACAGATTTAAGAAGTCGATTCGCGGCATCACCGAGGAGACCCGGCGTCTTATCCTCAGTCATAACTGGCCCGGCAACGTTCGTGAACTAAAGAACACCATCGAGCGCGGCATGATCCTGGAAGAGGAACCGCTCCTGCGCCCGTTGTACCTTCCGTTTTCCGTCGGCGAATCCGGAGGCCGCACCGTCTTCGAACGAACATCGCCTGCCGACGGCGGACAGACCTTAGCCAACGGCCGCATGCTGCCCCGCCTTTACATCCCGGAAGGTGGAACCTCGCTGGAAGAAGTGGAGCACGCCATGGTCGAGCTCGCCATGCGCCAATCCAACGGCAACCAAACCCACGCCGCCAAACTGCTCGATATCAGCCGTGACGCCTTGCGCTATAAGCTGAAGAAATTCGGCCTGATTCGGGGCGATGATGAAAGCTATCAGAGCGTGGCTGAGGACCAGTAGAGTTCTTCAGGATAGCGATGTCGGCCTAGACCTTGACTTTCGTCCTGAGTGCCACATCAGTCGCCGGTCTTACTGTTATCGCGGGACCATGCCTCCCACAGCACGTCAAAAGAGTCACCCTCAAACACCGATGCCAACCCGCTCCTGTCGAACAGATCCCTTATGCGCTCCTTTGGATTGGCAATCTTCAGATGGCACTTCGTCCTTCTCGCGTGTTCGTAAGCCGTAACCAGCGCTCCGAGACCGGCACTATCGACAAAGTCTACGTTCGTCAGGTCTAATACGACGCGCTCGCCCTGGGCGATCAGATCGCGCTGAGTGCTCTCCAGCGTAGCGGAGGAAGCGATTACAATCCGGCCCGTGCCCAAACGGTCGTTTCTGAGTCTTTCTTCTGCGTTTCGAGTTTCAACTCGGGAGTGCGAGTAACTGGATTGGTAGCCAATGCGGACCTCCCTAATCTTCAATTCGAAGTAACCCGAATTATTGTGGTGATCCTTTGGAAAGACCTTGATCGCCAACTCGGTCGGACTCCTTCTAACGGAATCGCAAGTGGATTCGACTTGACCGGGTCAAAGATATACCAAACCGTCCCAAAGTCAAACCTGAGTCATTCCACTCGGGTCTTGGCGCGAACCGTTACGGCGAGATCAATCCCACGCAGTTTAACCTTCCATCAAACGGCACTTTAGCAACGCTGCACGCGATGGAAGTTGGCGCTACTCCGGCAGCACTTCCCCCCGCGTTTCGACGGCGAAGGGAATGACCAGCACCCCGATCCCAAAGGCAATCGCTGTAAACGCAACTGGCTTGCCGAGAGTTCCCATGCGGCTGACCAGCGCACCCACCCCGAAGTTGACTCCCGCAGCAATGAAGCGACCAAACGATGTGGTGAACGCAAACGCTGTCGCGCGCACCGTCGTTCCGTATTGTTCCGGCAGCCAGAGACTGAAGAGGGCGAAGTTGCCGCCGAAGAACCCTAAGAAGAACAGCACCGCGATGAACGGATGAAGCCCAAGGGGCAAGTAGAATGCCCAACGAAAGCTGAGCAGGATGCAGGCCGCCATCCCTACGTAGTAGAAAGTCAGAGTTCGCTTGCGGCCCAAGCGCTCCGCTAGTGGTGGAACCGCGAGACATCCCAGGATGGTCCCCAGTGACAACAAGCCCATGCCGAATGACGACATGCGCACGGCCTCGGGCTGCGACATGCCAGCTCGTTTTGCCAGGCTGATGATTGCCGTCGGAGCGTAAACCGCGGCCGCCCACAGCCCGCAGATGGCCGAGGCCAGTAGCACGGTGTTGACCAGAGTGCGCTGCGTGTAAGGCGGACTGAAGATTCGCCGAAGTGAAGAAATTCCGCCGACCGTTTTCACCTTGGTTTTTTGCCAGCGCTCAGGTTCCCTCACGCGGAGCAGCACCATGAGGGCCACGACGACCGGCGTCAGTCCGCACCAGAACATGGCCCGCCATCCATACCGCGCCGCCACCGTGTAGTTGAGAGCCGAAGCCAGAAAAAAGCCTGCGTAATAACCGGTCTGCAGATATCCGGCGCCCATCTTGCGACGGTCTTCCGGCCACGCTTCCGCGACGTATGTGCCCGCGAGCGCCCACTCGCCGCCAATTCCAATGCCCGCCAGTAAGCGGAACAATCCCAATTGCCAAACAGTTTGCGACAAAGCGGCAGCGCCCGTGAAGATTGCGTACACGAGGATGGTCGCGGCCAGCACCCGGCTGCGCCCAAACCGGTCGGCAATCGGTCCCCAAACTAATGACAGTCCCCAGCCCACAAGAAACAGCGCGAACAGTGTCGATCCCGCGAAGCCCACATTGGCGGGGGTGGCTTTGTACCCCGACTTCGGAAGCAACTCCGTGAGTGCGGGACTGAGGACGAGCGCGTAGATCACCGAATCCATGCCATCCAGCGTCCAGCCCGCCCACGCTCCCCAGAATCCAGTGATTTGCTGGCGGGACAGCTGGGTGTGAACTTGAACTGCGGGAAGGGAGCGGTTCACCGCTGCATCGGCCATGGCGTTATCCTTGCGTCGCAGGAGGATAACACGATGTGTCAAGGCACGGTGATTGCAGTCTACTCACCGGGCGCGTTCTTAAACAGTGCCACCAACGCCGGTTTCGTAACCTTTCCCATCGCATTGCGAGGAAGAGTGGCCAGCACCAGGAGCCGCGAAGGCACTTTATGAGCCGCCAGTAACTCTTTCGACCAATCACGAAAGGCCGCGAGATCGATAGCGGTGCCATCATTCAATACCACGGCCGCCGCCACCCGCTCACCCCACTCGGGGTCGGGAACTCCGACCACGGCGCACTCGGCTACCGCGGGATGTTCGCGCAGCGCCTCCTCAATCTCCAGTGCGGACACCTTATGTCCCCCCGTCTTGAGGATGTCAATGCTCGTTCTGCCAAGGATGCGATAGACGCCGTTTTCAACGACCGCAGTATCGCCCGTTCGAAACCAGCCGTCACGAAAGGCAGTTCGTGTGGCTTCGGTCTGGCCCCAGTATTCGGAGAATACGCTCGGGCCGCGAACTTCGATCTCGCCCGGCGCTCCGTCGACAACCGGTTCACCGCTGTCTCCGACCAACTGAACCTCGACGCTGGGCAGCGGCGTGCCCACACTGCCCGGCACTCGCTTGCCGCGCAACGGATTCGACAGCGCCATGCCAATCTCCGTCATCCCGTAACGCTCGAGCAACGTGTGGCCGCTGATTTCTTTCCAGCGCTCGAGTGTACTCACCGGCAGCGCGGCTGATCCGGAAATCATCAACCGCAACCTCCTGCAGGCTTGAGTTAACTCCGCACGGCGCTCCGGAGAAGCCGCATCCCAGGCGGCGATGAGCTTCACGTAAATCGTCGGCACCGCCATGAATAAAGTTAGACGGCCACCAGCGATACAACTCCATACCACGTTCGCGTCAAATCGTGGCAGCATCTCGCAGCTTGCGCCTGACCACAAAGCACAAGACACCACATTAATGATTCCGTGCACGTGGTGCAGCGGCAGGCATAGAACGATGCGATCGCTGGCCGACCACTCCCAGGCCTCCACCAGGCTCTTGATCTGCGCCGCAATGTTGTCGTGGGTTGTGACCACTCCCTTGGGCCGGCTCGTGGTGCCGCTGGTGTAGAGAATCAGGGCGCGCCGATCGCGAGGGATCTCCGGCAACCCTGGCGCTTGGCGAGTGATCAGTCGCTCGCAGGGCAACGCGCGGATACCGCGGGCCGATGCAATGGGCGTCAGCAGGGAAGCCGCCTGAGCATCAAATACCACGGCCGATGCCCGGGTATCGTCGATGAAATATTCCAGTTCCGGCTTTGGCGAACCGAGCGGCAACGGGACCGCAACTCCCCCTGCGCGCCAGATCCCCCAGAGCACAGCCACCCAGGCAAAGCCCGGCGTGATCAGGAAAGCCACCCGCTCTTGGTCAAGGTCATCGTCACTGCAAGCCGCCAGCAGAGCCGTTGCTATGCGGGCCGAGGCGTCGAGCAAATCGTCGTAGGAGAACGCCCCTTGCGAATCGACAATCGCATTATTTCCGCGCTGCCGTTCGGCTTGAGCAATCAGTGGAATACTGCCGGAGAGACTGATCACACGCCGACTCTACGTCTTCGAGGAGGGATTGTCCAATGATTAGGAAGGGCTTTTCGTAACGTCAAAAGCGGGGTAGCCCCCGCCTCTGAGAAGCATCTAGATCCCCGTCAGTCCTCTTCACTGCTCCGTCTTAGGATATGGTGCCGGCAATCGCCGTCTTAGGCGCTTGCAGATGGAAAAGCCGCTGCAACGCAGTGGCCATCTGTTCCTGCTCCATCTTCTCTGGAAGTTCCTTGAGTTCTCGGGCCAGGGACCCCGCGATCCTCTGCGTCATACGGGACATGATTGCGTTTAACATTTCGTCCTGGTCCACGGAAAAAGGCCCGCACTCGTTTCGGAAGGAATCCAATTCTTGCCGGCAAATTTCGTCAAGCCGCTCGCGCAACGCAACGATAGTCGGAACCACCCGCTCCGCCATCAGTCTGCGACGGAAGCCTTGCGCTTCGGACTGCAGAATCTTTTGTGCTTCGGTGGCGGCAACTTCACGCTCGTGTGCATTGTGATCGACGACGTTTTCCAGGTCGTCGAGGTCATAGAGGAAAACCCCCTTGACCTCGCGTACTTCGCTATCGATGTCGCGGGGCATCGCAATATCCACAATCACCAGCGGTGTGTCCTTGCGCCCGCGAGTCATGTTCTCGGCTTCTTCGCGGCTCAGAATCGTATGCGGACACGAAGTCGAGCTGATGATGATGTCGGCCCTGGACATATGTTGCCAGCGTTCTTCGAAGGGAATCGCGGTTCCGCCCAGTTTTGCTGCCAGTTCCGTGGCATGCTCCAGAGTGCGATTGATCACGCAGACCGAAGAGGCGCCCTGGTTGAGCAACCCGCGGGCAGAAAGCTCGCTCATCTTTCCCGCGCCTAACAAAAGAACTTTCTTATGTTCCAGCGTCCCGAAAATCTGTCGCGTGAGTTCGACCGCCGCATAAGGAATGGAAACTGCCGCATTGCCAATCGCAGTCTCGGTGCGCACACGCTTCGAGACAGTAAGCGCCTTCTGTATCACGGCATCAAGGAATCGTCCCGTAGTGCCGATCTTCTGTGCTTGCTGCCAGGCCTGTTTGACTTGCGACACCACTTGCGGCTCGCCTACGACCATCGAGTCCAGACTGGACGCGACTCGGAAAATGTGCAGAAGCGCAGCTTCGTCCAGCAAACGGTAGAAATGCTTCCACTCGCACAGCATCAGTCCGTATTCGGCACCGAGAAGCCGCATCACGGAATTCGCTGCCAACGTGACGTCACTCGCCCACAACAAGAACTCAGTGCGGTTGCAGGTGGCGAGCACAATCACTTCATCGATGCCTTCCGCCCGTGACAACTGCACCAGGGCTTCGTAGCGTCGATTCTCGTTGATCCAGAAGCGCTCTCGCACTGCCACTGGGGCCGTACGATAATTCAGCCCAACCACCATGAGAGTCGGTTCCACGTCTCAACTCCTGTCCTTACCTCTCTGGGAAAAGCACTCCTTGGGCCAAAAGGCGGTTCGTTGCCATAACAGGAACGACCTTTATTTTCAGTTAGTTAGTGGCATTAAGACGGGTCGAGGAGTGGAAGTAAGGAGATCACTTAGCGGGATATCACGCTGGATGGGTGTCTTTTGGCCCCGTCGAAGACTTACAACACAGAGTCAGGGAGAAACCGATTGGAGTTGCCGGGGGGGAGGGCAGTCTAACCTGATTTCCTTCGAATATTGATTTTCTCCGTGTCTCGTGGTGAAAGGCCTTTCGAGCCCTTTCAGCGAACCCCTTCCGCAGACAAAATATCCTTTTCCTTCAAGACCTGGGTGTGCGGTTCATAGACGCAGAACGGTTCCTCGTCCAGATAATTGCCGGTGACGGCAAAGGCACGTGCGCGGCAGCCCATGCAGACATTGCGAAACTCACAGCATCCGCATTTCCCCCTCAAGTTGTTGCTATCGCGCAGTTGACTGAAAACCACAGAATTCTGCCAGATGTCGGAGAACCCCTGCCTTTTCAAATCCCCTGCCAAGGCTGGCAAATATCCACAGGGATAAACTTCCCCTTGATGAGAAATGAAACACACAGCAGTTCCAGCCAAGCATCCCTTCGTCATAGCATTCATGTCGGTCGGATGAGTTCCAGGGTGTCCCACAGCCTTACCGATGCCCTGCGGCTTCAATTCGATGCCAGTCGAGCCGGGCATCGCCATCTCAGTCGGGCCAATACTAGGGGGACCATTAGCTGGCGAACTATGCGGCACTTCAGGCACGGCATGCGCCGCTTCCGCCGCAGCCGCGGAACGGTGTTCCGCTACACGCCGCTGTCGAACCACGCGGAAATAATGGGGCGCACAAGTTGCCTTCAACTCAATGCCACCCTCCAACGACCGATCGTAGAACCAGTTCAACATCCGCTCGTACTCTTCCGGGGGAACCATCTGCTCGGAAGCGATATCCACTCCGCAACCCACTGGTACCAGAAGAAAAGTATGCAGCGCGTCCGCGCCCAGAGACTTCGCCAGTGCAAGCACGTCCGGAAGTTGGTGGGCGTTGTGACGGGCGATGGTAGTGTTGATCTGCACCGACATGCCGAGATCTTTGAGGTTGCGGAAACCCGTAATGGCGGCATCAAACGCTCCAGGAATGCCGCGGAACATATCGTGAGTGGCCGCGTCGGCGCCATCCAGACTGATGGCCACACGCTTCACACCGCTATCGACAATTTTCCGCGCGACTTGTTTTGTGACCAGAGTTCCATTCGTAGCCAGCGCCACGCGGAGTCCCTTGTCGGTGCCATATCGCGCTAACTGAAAAATGTCAGAGCGGAACAGTGGTTCGCCGCCACTCAGCACCAGGATCGGAGAAGACACCTCGGCTATCTGATCGATGATGTCGCGCGCCGCTTGGGTGGAGAGATCAGACGGGGAGCTCAGCTCGGTCGCACTGGCCCGGCAATGGATGCAGCGAAGATTGCACCCTTTCGTCAACTCCCAGAAAATCAGTCGGGGCTTTTGTGCTGCCTGATTAGGATGCTGCCCTTTGCCGTTTGAAGTCGTCATGTGTCCTCCCAGAACCGGGCGCTGTCGCCGCCACCCACGGGGCAAAGATAAAAGAGGAGGGAACTCGCGGCGGTGATAGTCATCACCCTCAATTGTGATTACCGTCACGAGCGGCCAAGCCTTTAAGAATGTGCTAGTTAGCGGAGCAACCGCCTCATTTTGTGAAGGCCTCCTTATGAAGATCTTTGCGAGGCCTCTTCCGCTAGTTCCGGGTTGCGAGGTCCCGCAACGCAGAGGTGTTACGAATTACCAAAGTCGATCCCTTGGATTGGACAATCTGGCGCTTCTTCAACTCCGCGAATAGCCGCGTGACCGTTTCTCGCGAGGTCCCGATCATCTGCGCGATTTCTTCGTGAGTGAGTCGCAGCTTCAACCGAGGCTCCGGTTTGCCGGCTTCACCGTTCTTGGAACTCCATTCCAGGAGCAGCTTCGCCAACTTCTCGGCTGCGGAGTGCGAAAGTCCCAGCGACCGCACTTCCTTGCAGGCATTGTGATACTTTTCGCCCAACTGCTCCGCCACTTTGAAGCAAGCTTCCACGTCTTCTTTGAGAAATTTGAGAAAATCCTCGCGTTTGACGAAATTCACCTGACAGGGGTCGATCGTCTCGGCCGTCACTTCATAGGGCTTGCCCGAGATCGTCGCGCTCAACCCCAATACCTCGCCGGGCTCCGCGAGTTTCACGATCATCGTTCGGCCGCTTGGAGAATTGATCGAGAGCTTCACCCCGCCTTTACAAAGCACGAAGATGCCGCGAGGCAGCTGCCCTTCCACGAACAGCACCGCTCCCTGGGGATAGGCAGTCGCGAATTTGATGTTTTCAAAGTTCTGCAGCGCCGTGGGCGGCAGATCGCAAAAAATGCGGTCAGCGCGCAGCTTGCATGTTATGCAGCTTTCCACAATCTCCATTCCATACGGCGAGAGCATACGAGCCTCCTGAAACCACGTCGTCTGCAACAGCTGTGTCAACCACTACGCACCGGCTCGTCACGAATCACATCCGCTAATCCGCAGTCGGATAGAGCCGTTCTTCTGCCGCTAGTGTCCGCCCAGATCAACCGCTTGGCTGTGCTGCAAGATACAAAGCGGTGTGACGTGCCTCACAATGCCTATTCCGATACTGATGTGACGGAGATCACATTCGTCTGTGACTTGCCTTGCTGCGTTCTTTCGGGCCAAGGTTCATCCTTGATCTCGTCAAGTGGGAATAAACCAAATCACCCATTCATATTCTTGTAGGTAAAGGCAGGGCAGTGCTCATGAAACGTAAGTTCAAGACCATGGATGCAAACGAGGCGGTCGCGTACGTCGCCTATCGAGTTAATGAGGTCATTGCCATTTATCCCATCACTCCTTCTTCCAACATGGGCGAATGGGCGGACGAATGGGCCTCGCAGGGAATCCAGAACATCTGGGGGACGGTGCCCCACGTCATCGAGATGCAAAGTGAGGGTGGCGCCGCCGGAGCCGTGCATGGCGCGCTGCAAACCGGTTCGCTGGCCACCACCTTTACTGCGTCCCAGGGCCTTCTGCTCATGATCCCGAATATGAACAAAATTGCGGGAGAGCTTACGCCCACGGCGTTCCATGTTTCGGCGCGTACCTTGGCAACTCATGCCCTCTCCATCTTCGGCGACCATTCGGACGTAATGTCCTGCCGCGCTACCGGCTACGCCATGCTGAGTTCCAACTCCGTGCAGGAGGCGATGGACATGGCGCTCATCGCGCACGCTGCGGCTCTCGAGTCGCGCATCCCCTTCTTGCACTTCTTTGACGGCTTCCGCACTTCGCACGAAGTCAACAAGATCGAAATGCTTACCGAAGACGACATGCGCGCCCTCATCAATATGGACCGCGTCTTCGAACATCGGCAGCGCGCGCTTTCCCCTGATCATCCCGTTTTGCGCGGTACCGCACAGAATCCTGACGTCTTCTTCCAGATGCGCGAGCGGGCCAACTCCTATTACGAAGCCTGCCCGAAGATTGTCCAATCCGTGATGCACAAGTTCGCTGAAGTGGTAGGCCGCTCCTATCACTTGGTCGATTACGTGGGCGCGCCGGACGCCGAGCGCGTGATCGTGATCATGGGCTCCGGGGCAGAGGTAGCTCACGAAACCGTTGAGTCTCTCAATGCACAAGGCAAAAAAGTTGGACTGCTGAAGCTACATCTCTATCGTCCCTTCCCGGTACAGGCGTTTCTCGAGGCTTTGCCCGCGAGCGTGCGCAAGATCTCCGTTCTCGACCGCACCAAGGAATCGGGAGCGATTGGTGAACCCCTTTATCTCGATGTGGTCAACTCCCTTCACGAAGGAATCAAAGCCGGTTTCAATGGTCTAAGAACAGCTCCCACCGTGGTGGGCGGGCGCTACGGCCTTTCTTCCAAAGAATTCACTCCCGCTATGGTCAAGGCGGTTTACGACAATCTGAAAGCGGAACCGCCGAAAGATCATTTCACCATCGGCATTCACGATGACGTCAGCCGCACCAGTTTGACTTACGACGCGGGCTTCTCCATCGAGCCCAAGAACGTTGTTCGCGCCATGTTTTACGGTTTGGGCGCAGACGGCACGGTGGGCGCCAACAAGAATTCGATCAAGATCATTGGTGAGAACACCGACAATTACGCGCAAGGATACTTTGTCTACGACTCCAAGAAGTCGGGAGCAGCGACCATTTCCCACCTCCGCTTCGGGCCGCAGCCGATTCGTTCCAGCTATCTGATTTCCAGCGCCAACTTTGTCGCCTGTCACCAATGGATCTTCCTCGAACGCTACGACATGCTGAGCGCTCTGGTACCTGGCGGCACGTTTCTGGTGAACAGTCCCTTTGGTCCTGACGAGGTCTGGGACCATCTGCCTCGGGCCGTGCAACAGCAGCTGATTTCAAAGCACGCGAAGCTGTACGTGATCGATGCCTACCAGGTCGCTCGCGATACCGGCATGGGCAGCCGCATGAACACGATTCTGCAAGTCTGCTTTTTCGCGATCTCTGCGGTTTTGCCCGCGGATCAAGCCATCGAGGCAATTCGCGAATCGATTCGACACACCTACGGCCGCAAGGGCGAAGAGATCGTCCAGAAGAATATGAAAGCCGTCGACGAAACTCTGGCCCACCTATTCGAGGTGAAAGTCCCCGCTGAACTTACCAGCACGATTGAGTTACCGCCACCATTCTCCGCTTCAGCGCCGGAATTCGAGCGCGACGTGCTGGGCACGATGTACGCCGGACGGGGCGACGAATTGCCGGTCAGCGCATTCCCCGTCGATGGCACGTTCCCCACCGGCACCGCGAAGTGGGAGAAGCGCAATCTGGCGCTCGAAATTCCCGCCTGGGATTCGAAAATCTGCATCCAGTGCGGCAAGTGCGCCATGGTTTGTCCGCACTCGGTGATCCGCATCAAGGTTTACGACTCCAAAGAACTGGAACACGCTCCGGCAACCTTCAAGTCGACGGAGAGCCGCGACAAGGAGTGGGCGGGCCTAAAATACACGATCCAGGTCGCGCCGGAAGACTGCACCGGCTGCGGCATCTGCGTGGAAGTTTGTCCGGTCAAGAACAAGGCCGAGACGCGGCTCAAAGCTATCAACATGGTGCCGCAACCTCCGTTGCGTATGCCCGAGCGCGAAAACTGGGATTTCTTCTTGAACATTCCCGAACTCGACCGCCGCAACATCAAAGTCGGCAACATCCGTCAACAGCAAGTGCAGGAGCCTCTGTTCGAATTCTCCGGAGCCTGCGCCGGTTGTGGCGAAACTCCATATCTCAAACTGATGTCGCAGCTGTTCGGCGACCGCGCCATTATCGCCAACGCCACGGGATGCTCGTCGATCTACGGCGGCAACTTACCCACCACGCCGTGGGCGAAGAACGCGGACGGTCGCGGCCCCGCTTGGTCAAACTCTCTGTTTGAAGACAATGCCGAGTTCGGCCTGGGCTTTCGGCTCTCTGTCGATAAGCAGACTGAGTTCGCACAGGAATTGATCAAGCGTCTGGCAGGAACGATTGGCGAAGACCTGGCTACAGCACTTCTTGCTTCTCCGCAGAAAGACGAAGCGGACATCTACGAACAGCGCCAGCGCGTCGATCTCCTGAAAGAAAAATTGCACGGGCTGAATTCCGCGGATGCCAAGCAATTACTTTCCTTAGCCGATCTGCTGGTCAAGAAGAGCATTTGGATCGTCGGCGGCGACGGCTGGGCCTATGACATCGGCTACGGCGGCCTCGATCACGTGTTAGCCAGCGGCCGCAATGTCAACGTGCTGGTGCTCGATACGGAGGTCTACTCCAATACTGGAGGGCAGGCGTCCAAATCCACACCCCGCGGCGCGGTGGCGAAATTTGCCGCTGGGGGCAAGCCCGGCCCCAAGAAAGATCTCGGCCTCATTGCCATGAGCTACGGCAACATCTACGTCGCTAGCGTGGCCATGGGCGCCAAAGATGAGCATACCTTGAAGGCATTCCTCGAAGCCGAGGCCTACGACGGCCCCAGTCTCATCATTGCCTATTCGCATTGCATCGCCCACGGCATCAACATGACCACGGGCATGTCGGATCAAAAAGCGGCCGTCGATTCCGGACAGTGGTTGCTCTATCGCTACAATCCGGAGCGAACCGCCCAAGGCGAGAATCCGCTGATTCTCGATTCCCGCACGCCCACTCGCAAAGTTGCGGATTTCATGCAGATGGAAACGCGCTTCAAGATGCTCACCAAGAGCAACCCGGAAGAAGCCAAGCATCTCTGGGAAGAAGCCCAACATGATGCCGTTACCCGTTTTCACCTGTATGAATATCTGGCGCAGCGAAAAGGCGACAAAGAACCGGCTAAGCCCGAGTGAAGTGCGGACATCGTATGCCAGTCACAGCCAGGTGCGCACGGCCAGAGCTTTATTAAATGACGGCGAAGAGGTGGCCTCCAACCTCTCCGCTTGCCAGGAGCAATCATGATCGATCTCAAGACCAACTATCTAGGTTTGCAGCTGCGTACCCCCTTGGTGGCTTCGGCCTCCCCGCTATCGCAAGAGTTGGAGGCAATTCGCCACCTCGAAGACGCCGGGGCTTCCGCCATCGTGTTGTACTCGCTGTTCGAAGAGCAGTTGCGGCAAGAAAGCCTCGAACTCGAATACCATCTGACCGAAGGGACCGACAGTTTTGCAGAGGCATCCAGTTTTTTCCCCCAGCCTAATGAATTTCACCTCGGACCCGAGGGATATCTGAATCACATCCGTAAGGCGAAGAAAGCAGTGTCGGTGCCGATCATCGCTAGCCTCAACGGCACCACCGTCGGGGGATGGACGGAGTACGCCAAGCTTATCGAACAGGCAGGCGCGGACGCTCTGGAATGCAACATCTACTCCATCGCCGCCGATCCGGACCTTACCTCCGTCGCGATTGAGAAGGAGTATCTCGACATACTGAAGGCAGTAAAGTCCGTCGTGAAAATTCCCGTCGCCATAAAGCTAAGCCCTTACTTCAGCAATATGGCCAATATGGCGAAGCGTTTGGACGAGGCCGGCGCGAACGCGCTTGTCCTGTTCAATCGCTTTTACCAGCCGGACATCAACCTCGAGGAACTGGAAATCCAACCCAACGTGCTGCTCAGCGGGCCCCAAGCGCTGCGACTCCCGCTGACCTGGATCGGTATCCTTTACGGCCGCATCCGGGCAAACCTGGCGGCGACCAGCGGCGTGCATAGCGGAGAAGATGTCGTCAAACTCGTAATGGTCGGCGCCGACGTGACCATGCTCTGCTCCGCGCTGTTGCGAAACGGCATCGATCATCTTCGGAAAGTTGAATCCGGATTGCTGGAATGGATGGAAAAACATGAATACGAGTCGGTCCAGCAAATGAAGGGCAGCATGAGCCAGATCCGCTGTCCCAATCCCTCAGCCTTCGAGCGGGCTCAATATATGAAGGCAGTGAAAAGCATCCAGCATGTTGCGCTTGCTCACCGCTAGCCCTGACACACCGCGGCTGCCAGAACGCCGGATTGTGTAAGCAAGCCGGGGACGGGAAACGATCGTGCGACGAATCAATGCGGGCGCGACCTGCAACTCGCGCCCGCAACTTTTTTCCCCTTAAAACAATTCCGGTGGACGCCTATTTGGCTTGCAGTGACTCGATGTAATGGGTCAGGTTCGCCACGCGTTGCTGCACTTCTCCTTCGTGCCCGCGACTCATATTCCAGAACAACTCTCCCCATACTGGCATATCTTTGGATCCGTGTGCGGGAAGATCAGACGTCCCGCGAATAGTGGAAGTGACCTTCAACGCGGGAAATTTCCCCCCGTTGTTCTTGCTGAGCAGGGTAAGGTCCGAGGGAGGAGTCTTCAGGGCGCTGGCTGCGGGCCCCCCACCTTTGCCGTCTGTTCCGTGGCAAACCGCGCAATACGCCTTGTACATCTCTTTGCCGGATACCGGCGACGTGTTCGAAATCGGAACATGTTGGATGACGGTCTTGTTTTGATCCGACGTTGTATCCTGCGCCACCATCATGCCGCTGAATACGATCAGGGCAGGAAGTATGAAAATCAATTTCTTGCAAGACATTGCATTTCTCCTTTTAGGCCGAGGGCTCTTCACTGAAACCCAAGCGCGCTCAGTAACAGACAACCGACTACGTCGCTACAAAGAAGTAGAGGAGAAGAAGATGAGCGTTCTTTTCTCTCAACCTATTCATAGCTCACAAGTTCACCCCTGGCTGTGATCGAAGACACCATCGACGATGCCATTCGTCACGACGAAATACTACTCCAGTAACTGCAAAACTCCGAGAAAACTGTGATGTTTCTCTCTATTCGGGGCCTCCTGGCGTGCGTTCCTTCACATACATCTGTGACTCCTGTCACACCGAATCGTTTCGCCGCAAGTCATAATGACCAGGATTTGTGGGGTCGTCTACCGCTTCAGCGTGGAGTTCTCATGGCAAAAGGACGCGTTTCCATCGTCGTCGAGCATTGTAAGTCCTGCGGTTTCTGCGTGGAGTTTTGTCCGTCTCATGTGCTTGCGCTTTCTTCCGCTTTCAACTCCAAAGGCTACCATCCGCCGCACGTGGTTCATCCCGAGAAGTGTAGCGGATGTGACCTGTGCGGCATGTATTGCCCCGATTTCGCAATCTTCGCCACCAAGAATCCGAACGACAAGGCTGGTCTCAAGGCTGACGACAAGGGAGGTAAGAAATGAAGGCCGATCCTCGCGGAGTTCTCACCGGCATTCACTTCATCGACGGCGACCATGCCTGCTGTGAAGGAGCCCTGGCGGCTGGCGCACGCTTTGCCGCTGGTTATCCCATCACTCCATCCACTGAAGTTGTTGAGCGTTTCGCCTCTCGCGTCCCGAAGGTGGGCGGAACTTTTATCCAGATGGAAGACGAACTCGCCGCATCCATCACGTTGCAAGGCGCGGTATGGGGCGGCGCCAAGGCGTTCACTGTAACCTCCGGTCCCGGCTTCTCTTTGATGATGGAACATATCGGCTACGCCGCCATGACCGAAACCCCCTGCGTCTTCGTCGACGTGCAACGCGGAGGCCCCTCCACCGGCCTACCCACGCTCCCGGCGCAAGCCGACATGATGCAGGCACGCTGGGGCTCGCATGGCGATTATGAAATCATCGCGCTCTGCCCCAATTCTCCGCAGGAGTGTTTCGATCTCACCATCAAGGCATTCAACCTGGCAGAAGAATTCCGCGTCCCCGTGATGTTCATGATGGACGAAGTCGTCGGCCACATGACCGAGAAAGTGGTAATCCCCGCGGCCCACGAGATCGAAGTTGTGCCTCGCAAGCATACTCACAAGTCCGTTGAGGATTACCTCCCCTACGCCACCAATGGAGACCAGGTTCCGGAAATGGCGCACGCCGGCGAAGGCTACAACTTTCACGTCACCGGCCTGACCCACGATGAACACGGCTATCCCAATATGACGGCGCCGGTTCAGGACAAACTGGTTCGCCGCTTGCAAAATAAAATTCGCGACGCTGCCGACCGCATCGCCATGTTCGAGGAAGAAGAACTCGACGGCGCCGATGTCGTGGTCGTCTCCTATGGAATCACTTCCCGGGTAGCACAACGAGCCATCGAGGTAGCTCGCGAACAGGGTTTGCGCGTCGGCAAGCTGCGCCTGATTACCGCCTGGCCTTTCCCCGAGAAGAAGTTCCGCGAACTCGCAGCGAAAGTAAAAGCCTTCGTCGTCCCCGAACTGAATCTCGGCCAGATGGTGCGGGAAGTGGAGCGGGCTGCCGCCGGTCGGGCAAAGACATTCCCCGTCTCTCACGCGGGCGGCGGCGTTCATCGGCCCGAAGACATCCTCAAAGTAATCGTGGAGGCCAGCAGATGTCAGACAGTTTGATCGATATCGATACTAATAATTCCGCCTCGAACCCGGTCGAGCCTTTCCTGCGCACCGATCGAATGCCTCACATCTGGTGTCCGGGGTGCGGCATCGGCACCACGGTAAACTCTTTCGCCCGTGCCCTCATCGATTCGAAAATCGATCTGGGATCGCTCGCCCTGGTCTCTGGCATCGGCTGTACTGGCCGCGTCGCAGGCTACGTGAAGCTCGATTCCTTCCACACCACCCATGGCCGCGCCATCCCGTTTGCCACCGGTCTGAAGCTGGCGAATCCAAAGTTAAACGTCGTCGTCTACTCCGGTGACGGCGATCTATCGGCCATCGGCGGCAATCACCTGATCCACGCCGCCCGCCGCAACATCGATCTGAAAGTCATCTGCGTCAACAATCTGATTTACGCCATGACCGGCGGCCAGACTGCTCCTACTACTCCCGATCACTCGACGACTTCCACCAATCCCTACGGCACATTTGAGCCCTCGTTCAACCTGCCCCACCTGGTCGAAGCCGCTGGCGCAGTCTACGTCGCGCGCTGGACCACCTTCCACGTGCGCCAGCTCTCTCGCTCCATCAGCGAGGCGTTTCAGAAAAAAGGCTTCTCCTTCATTGAGGTAATCTCACCCTGCCCCACGCTTTATCAGCGCCGCAACAAACTGGGCGACGGCCTCGACACCATGAAGTACTACAAGGAGAAGAGCAAAGTCCGCAACGGGGCTCCCACCAACGAAGTTGGTCTTTCCATGACGGGCGAAATCATCGTCGGCAAGTTCGTAGACCGTGATCGCCCCGATTACGGCTCGATGATGCGAGCCCAATTCGCCGAATCGTTAGGCGACAAATTCGTAGAGCAAGACGAAAAAGAGGTACCGGTATGCAGCTAACTGAAATTCGAGTCGCAGGCTTCGGCGGCCAAGGCGTGATCCTTTCCGCCATCCTCCTCGGCAAAGCCGCCTCCATTCATCAAGGCGCCTTCGCCACCATGACCCAAAACTTCGGTCCGGAAGCCCGTGGCGGCGCCTGCAGCGCCCAGCTCGTGCTCTCCGATTCGCCCATCTTGTACCCCTACGTCACGCAGCCGGACATCCTGGTCGTAATGTCGCAGGAAGCCTATGTGCGTTTTGTTCCTGAGTTGAAAGACGGCGGCATCCTTATTGTGGAACAGGATTTGGTCCGCGTCTCCGATATAAATAAGGAGATTCAGGTCTACAGCATCCCCGCCACCCGCATCGCCGAAGACCTGGGAAAGCGCATGGTATTGAACTCCGTGATGGTGGGGTTCTTCACCGCCGTCACTCATCTTCTGGAAGCTGAGGCCGTACGCAAAGCAGTGGCAGATTCCGTGCCGCCCAGCTTCCTTGATTTGAACCTGAAGGCCTTCGAGAAAGGATTCGAATACGGCGTTAACGCTTTAACCGCCATCACGGAAACGGCGGACGCCGAACTACAAGCGCAATACGCTCGGGAGTAGCCTCGAAGTTACCGAGATGCTCATGTAAGAAGGGCCGCGCCCCTCGCCTGCCCTGAGCGGAGCTGAAGGGGCTGTCCAGTCAGGCGAAGCACGATAGTTTTTCTCGTCAATAACAGCTGATTGGGCCTTCACCCGTTGCATTCCTCATCTTTCGCTGTTGCGATATTCATCTTCATGCGCTGCGCTGCAAGTTGGTGATTGCAAAGGCGGGGCAAGGCTTCCCATCTGAAACGCTGCAAACACTGGCTTTAATCTGTTGCGATTTCCATCAAAGCGCTGTTGCCACCTTCATCGCACACTCTCGCGTCATAGACCTGCGCCTCGTCTATGCCTTTGATTTAGCAGGAGATCGCGGTGCTCACCCCACTCGCTCGCGGTTCTCCTCGGCATGGCACGGCGATTGCCTTAACCAGAGTGTGAGTGGCTCGCAAAAGGAATTAAAGATAAAGACAGCCCTCCGACGAGGTGACTTATGACAGTCCTACTGGTTCTCTTCACATTCGCAAGTTTTTTGCTGATCGATCATTTCCGCAGCCGCCACGCAGTTGTACAACCCGCATTGCAGGTTGCCGCCAGGCAGGAAGCCAAGGCGCCCCGATTGCAGCCCTCCCTGGTCGGGGGCTTCGCAGTCCCGGAGAATTTGCGCTACCATCCCGGCCACACCTGGGCGTTGAGTGAGAGCCCCAGCCTGGTGCGCGTCGGCATGGATGATTTCGCCTCCAAGCTGACCGGCAAACTCGAGAGCATTACGCTCCCGCAACGCGGCCAATGGATTCGCCAAGGCCAGAAAATGTGCACCATTCATCGCGACGGCCACACCGTCGACCTGGTTTCGCCCATCGAAGGCAGCGTCTCTGACATCAACGAAGCCATCGTGAAGGATGCCAAGCTCGCCCTCCGCGATCCTTACGGCGAAGGCTGGCTGGTCACCGTGCAGGCCCCCGATGCCAAGACAAGCTTCCGCAACCTGCTCGGCGGCGCGATGGCCCGCTGGTGGACCGAAGAGTCCGCAAACCGCCTGCAACGCCACCTTCCGATGGCCATGGCAGGTGCGATGGCTCAGGACGGTGGAGTGGCCCTAGATAACGTCTCCGCCCTGATCCCAGATCAGGAGTGGCTGCCACTCGCAAAAGAGTTCTTCCTGTCATAAGTGCAAGCAATCCGCGATAACTCGCGGAGGACCGCAGCAACACCGGCCGCCCGGGTCCAAGGCTAACCAGCCAGGACACCGGGCGGTTGGCGTTTTTACAACTAAAGTGCGCGCTCCTGGTCCCTGCTACATCCTATTGGGCGAAACGCTACTTCTGGAAACGCGGCGCCATCGAAGAGAACAATCTAGGGAGTTTCAAGATCGAGCGCATAGACTTCCTGACATGTTATGTGCCTGGGCACAATAATGCAGAGCATTTTTAGGTTAGCGGCGCGGCTACGAGAAGCATGGTCGGAAAGAAACCTGGAAGCCGCGCCGGTGAGCTAAAAATGCTCTGCAATAGCCGAAACTTGACCGGACACATGCTGCTTTGAGAATCGTAGAGGCTGTCAGACTCGGCCAAACCTCAAGTTTCTGGTTTGCCGGTGAGCCGCCCTGAAGTACGGTTTCGATGTAAGCTCAGGTGCATGTCCACAGGTCTCGAACTGATCCGGGCCGGCGCTGAGCATCAATCTGCTTTGGGGAACCTTCTTGAACTTTACATTCACGACTTCAGTGAACTGGTCCCGATGGACGTTGGGGACGATGGCCGTTACGGCTACAAGAGCCTTCCTCTCTTTTGGTCCGATAACTCTCAACTGCCACTTCTGGCGAGACTCGACGGCAAACTGGTTGGATTCGTGCTTGTCACACGAGGCTCAGAACCGTTCGGCGATAGCGAAGCTTGGGACATGGCGGAGTTTTTCGTATTGCGCCGGTACCGTCATCGCGGAATCGGGACCCAACTCGCCGAGAAAGTGTGGCTCCATTGTCCGGGTCGATGGCAGATTCGCGTCATGGAGAAAAATGTCTTGGCTCGCAAATTCTGGGAATCGAGTATTGCGAAGTTCACCGGCGAACCAGCCCAATCCACACATTTCGTGAAGGACGGAGTCGCATGGCATCGGTTTTCACTAGACTCGCGTCGATAATTCTTAAGCGTAAGACCGAGACTGCGACGAGCGCTCAGCGCCCCCGATGGGAGTTGCCGAATAGATTCATCGCTGGATCGAGCCTGCGGCATGACTCGAAGTGCTGCGGGAACCTGTCCGATCATCAGGCTTATCAGAGGACCTGGGCGGAGCTCACGGCGGGGATCCCGACGCGTCGAACCAGGTCGGAGAAACGTTCATCGGAACGCAGCGGGTCCCAG
This sequence comes from Candidatus Sulfotelmatobacter sp., assembly GCA_049519055.1. GTDB lineage: Bacteria > Acidobacteriota > Terriglobia > Terriglobales > Acidobacteriaceae > Sulfotelmatobacter. The sequence continues at coordinate 54,866 of JBEKRE010000013.1, forward strand.
AGCGCTTCCAGTCTGAGATAGGCAAAACGAGTGAAGCGCTCGTCGTAGCCCTTTTCGAGTTGCATGAACGCTTGATCCTTGTCTTCCAGTGCTGCATAAATCATGGCGAAATAAAAGGCCGGCACATAGCTCGTTTTAGAAGTCGCCTTGAGTTCCTCAAGCGTCCGAAGCGCCAGGTTTCGCTCCCCGAGCCGAGCATGCGAGTATCCGAGAAGCGCCAGCGAGTCGGCGCTGCCTTGGCTGAGCGCTGAATACTTTTCTAGTACGGGCTCGGCTTCGCGGTTCATTCCCTCCGCCAGATACGCTTGCCCAAGCACCTGATAGGCAACCGCAAAATTCGGGTCCAGGTCGAGTGTTTTATGGCACTGCTCGATGGCTTGGTCAAATTGTCTTGCCAGGTACAGCTGCAACGCCAGGTAATGGCTGACAGAGGGGGAAGCGGGATCGAGATCCAGCGCAGCTTTCGCCACTGCCAAGGCTTGCTGGGACATCCCGCGAGAGGTGAGATAAAGAGGATAAAAGTTGTGGGCTCTGGTAAGAGTCGGATTGAGAGCGAGGGCCTGATCAAAATGCTTTCCTGCCGCAGTCCAATCCCAGTCGTAGGCAAAGCTGATGTATCCCAGTGAGACGTGAGCCTCTGCAAGATGCTCATCGATCTCCAGCGCCTTCATCGCTGCCGCCTTCGCCCTGGGCATGGCATCTCGCGGGGGAGCCAGATTGAAAAATGAGAAGTAGGTGTATGCGTCGGCCAAACCCGCGTAGGCCAGCGCATAGGCCGGGTCTTTGTCGATAGCCTGCTGGAAATAGCTAACCGCTTTCCGTGTCCCTTCCCGGCTCCGTTTGTTCCAGTAATACCGTCCCTTCAAATAAAACTGATACGCTTCGGCATCCTCCGTGTAGCGTTTCGCCAGTCGCTGCTTTTCATCGCCGGTCAACTTCAGCCGCAACTTCTCTGCAATCTCGCTGGAAAGATCGTATTGCAGAGCAAGAACGTCTTCCACGCCACGGTTGAACTGGCCACCCCAGAGCTGAGTGCCCGTTTTAACATCCATCAGTTCGGCCTGGATGACCAGCACATTGCCCTGTTGCAGCAATCTTCCCGAGAGCACGGCCTGTACGTGCAGATCGTTCCCGATTTTTTGAGGGTCGATGTCCTTCCCCTTGTAACGGAACACAGTACTGCGCGCCATGACACGCAGGTTCGGGAGTTGTGAAAGGTTGTTAATGAGACTTTCCGTGATGCCATCGCTCAAGTATTCGGCGTTGGAATCAGAGCTGGCATTTATGAAAGGGAGGACTGCCACCGATTGGATAGCGTCCCGCGGGCGCAAGAAGAACCATGCTGCAAGGGCCAACAACCCCAAGCTGATGATCGCGAAAGCAAATCCGATTCGCGGTCTCGCTCGGCCGCAACTCGGCAAATGACGGCTTCGATTTGTAGACACTGCGTCGTCTTGCCCGGACACCAGCTCCGCGGTGTTTCGGCCCCCATCAAGCTTCTCGATCTGCCCGATAAAGCGATAGCCACGGCGCGGAAGGGTCTCAATGAATCGTGGGTTGTCGGCCTCATCCCCTAGTGAATCGCGGAGCCGGTTGGTGGCTCGGTTGAGACCGCGCTCAAAGTCAACAAAAGTGTCCGTGGGCCAAAGCCTCTTCTGGAGCTCTTCCCGCGTCAGTACCTCGCCGGGACATTCCAGCAACATCGTCAGGATCTCGAAGGGCTGCTGTTGCAGCTTGACCTTGACCCCCTGTCTCCGCAGTTCGCCAGCCTGAAGATCGACCTCGAAGATCCCAAAACGAATTGGCGGACGCTTGAGCTCTGCCATTTGTCCTCGGCACCACGACACCGAACTTTATAGCACTTCGTCCTAGTTGAACAGACCTGGGCCGCTCGGGGGATCTGGCGCCGCAACCCGTTGATTCTGAACCGGTTTTCAAGGGACAAATTCATTACACGGGAGGGAGTTCCCCGCCATTTAAATTCCCGTGCGGCCGTGTCATGGTGGCCAACCAGGAGGAACACCAAAATGAAACTGAAACGTTCGGGTCTATGCGCAACCGCTATCGGAGTCCTTGTACTCAGCTTAGGACTCCTCAACGCAGAACCGGGGTATGCAGCGGGAAAACAATGCAGCCTGGCCACATTGAAGGGACAGTATATGGTGGCAGCAACAGGGACGTTATTCCCGCCTGCATTTGGGGTTACAGCGCCATCGGTGTCCAGTGCTGCTGGATATTCAATTTACAACGGTGACGGTACAGGAACAGACTATGTGACGTTCGCTGTCAACGGCGTTAACCAGAACGTCGCATCCCCCACCGCCACAAGTTATACCCTTGAACCAGACTGCACTGGAACCAAAACGGTCCTGCCCTACGGGCCACATTTCAATATATTCGTTGCGGTCGACGGCGAGAGTCTGACCGCCGCCGCGACGGATTCGGGTTTCGCAGTGTCAGAGTCCGATAGTCGGGTGCAGAGATCTCACTGAGGGGGCCTAGGAGCAGCGTCGATCGAGTGCACTCGGGCGAACTTGGCCTAGATCGTCAGGCTGCCACACTAGGCAGCCTTGACCGATCAGGCCATCGTCATGGTGGGCTCGCTAAGAACAACTGGCCTCTCCTAGCGGTGTCTGGGATCGTCGTCGCTTGACCCGGAATTCGGAAAGAATTCGGCTTAAGTTAGCGCTCATGGGGCGCGCCCCCATCATCCATCATTCTCGCCCACCGGAGGCTTCTATGAATTACGTGCCTGTACTCGCCTTAGCCCTCGCAGCGACCATCGCTGCTATGCCCCAACCCTCGTCGGACGAAATCGCTATTCGGAACATTATTCAGGAAGAGATCACGGCTTGGAATGTCGGTGATGCCGCCGCCTATTCACGTCATTTCTCTGAAGATGGTACGTTCACCAACATCCGAGGACAATTCTTCACCGGACGTCAGGCGTTCATTGACCGGCATGACTATGTCTTCAAGGGGCAGTTTCACGGAAGCACGCTCAAGCAGGACATTGTTTCTCTGAAGTTTGTCCGGCCTGATGTTGCCGTCGTGGAAGTGCTAACGTCGGTCACCGGGATTCAAAAGCTGTCCCCTGGAACGAATACGGATGACAAGGGGCGGCTCCGCACACGCTTGTTACAGGTCATAGCGAAGGACGGAGGTGAGTGGAAGATCGTCTCTTACCACAACACCGATGTGAAGTCGGACGTTCCGGCGCCAGACCCCCAATAGTGTGCTCCTACAACTGGGCTGGTCGCGAGGAATATGTCGGTCAGGGTCTGGGTTCTGAGGTCGAGCCGGCGCGGCGTTGATGTTCCCGGATTGACAGCGTCATTAGAGGTGATGGATTGTCCCTCGGAATCCCAGAAGGGGGACAACTACGTTGTAGCGGCCGACATCAAGGATCCGCGAGGTGCCGCCGGCCGCGGCCAGAAGATACAGCCGAAGCCTTCGGTTGGTGCCGCCTTCCGAAGCAGACATGGCGATGCCGTCGCGCAGAGTCTTGCCTTCGAGCAGCTCCATCACGATGAAGTACTAATCATCCTGATGATCGATTTCGTGAATAGTGCAGATGTTGGGATGGCTGAGGGAAGACGCCGCCCGCGCTTCACGCTGGAAGCGATCAAGAGACACTGCATCTGTACTGAACTCGGGGGGGGAAATCTTAGCGCTAGGTGCCGGCCAAGCGTCACATCTTCGCCTTCGTACACTACGCCCATCCCGCCGCTTCCCAATTTGCTGAGAATGCGATAGTGCGAGATGGCTTGGCCGATCATTGGGCTGAAATCTTAGGGCCACGGGTGGCGCAAGTCAATTAAAGGTGGGACCTTGCAGCGACGGATGCGTTTAGTATTTCCGTGCCGACTGGACTTGTGTCTTGGGTGTTGCCACGTCCCGGCAAGTAGGGCACAGTGCGCTTTCCTTAAGATCAATCCACTCCACCGCGTGGGACGACGCCATCGCGCAGCGATAGTCATCGCAGTGAGTCAAGCTCAGGGTGTGCCCCACTTCATGCACCGCTTCCTTGATCAAGCGCTGGCGAAACAGTTTGCGGTCGGAGGGTAAGCCATAGAATTCCTGGCGCAACCGGTGCGCTGAAACCACTGCACACGGACCGCCCATCTGCGCCTCGCCGAAAACGAAAGTCAGAATTGGGATATACATATCTACAGCCCCAATGCCAAGCATCCGCCAGGAATCCGCGCTCAGAAAATGTTGCATGCGCTGCAGAATTTCCGAGGAGTGATACTGCTGTCGCTCTCCGTGGAAGGCGAACTCCGGATCCAGACGGACCGGAAGTACTCTGCACGGAACGCGAAGCGCTTCTTCAATCGGCGGACAAAGATCCTTCAGCAGCCCTTCGTCGACATTCCCGATCGGCAACAGATGCAGTAGCTTCATCGCGCGCCTTCATCGGGTAACTTCATCGGGCTTCTTCTCTCGATCCACCGACGTGCGGGTCCAGCCATATTTCTTCAGCTTGTGATAGAGCGTGACCCGATCGATGTCGAGCAGTTCCGCCGCGCGGCTCTGGTTGCCGCCGCATTCCTCCACCACCCGCAGGATGTGGCTGCGCTCAATGTCCTCAAGGCTCTTGCTTGCACCGTTAGAGCCGGTTCCGCTCTGTGATTTGAAGATGAAGTCTTGTTCCTTCAACTCCGGCTCCTGCCCCACAACCATGGCGCGCTCGACCGCATTCTCCAATTCGCGCACGTTGCCCAGCCAGGGCTGCTGCTGCAACAGGTTCATGGCCGCCGGGGAAACGCGGGTCATGCGCTTGTTCATGGCCAGGGAGAGCTTGCGGACGAAGTGATCCACGAGCAGCGGAATGTCCTCGCGGCGCTCGCGCAACGGCGGCAACTCGATGCGGAAGACGTTGAGCCGGTAGAAAAGGTCGGGCCGGAACTTGCCTTCTTCGATCAACTTCTCCAGATCCTTATTAGTGGCGGCGATGCAGCGAAAATCGACTTTGATGATCTGATTACCGCCCACGCGCGTGATTTCGCGCTCCTGCAGCACCCGCAACAAATCAGTCTGCGTCTTGAGAGAAATGTCGCCGATCTCATCCAGGAAAACCGTTCCACCCTCGGCGATTTCGAATTTTCCTTTCTTGCGGTACTGCGCCCCCGTGAACGCTCCCTTTTCGTGTCCGAAGAGTTCACTCTCCAGAAGCGTCTCGGTCAACGCTCCGCAGTGAATCACAACCAGAGGATGAAATCGCCGCGGGCTGGCCTGATGGATCGCGCGTGCCAGTAATTCCTTCCCGGTTCCGCTTTCGCTGGTGATCAGCACCGTAGCATCGGTTGGACCCACGGTCTCAATGGCGTCGAAGATCTTGCGCATAGCGGAGCTTTGTCCAATCAGATCTCCCGGCCGTGCCACTTCCGCCACGGTTTCCCGCAGCAGTACATTTTCCTGCGCCGTCCGCTTATGGGCCAGCGCATTCTTCACCAGATGCGCAATCTCGTCGGGGTCCAGCGGCTTGGTCACATAATCGTAGGCGCCATTCTTCAACGCCGTAACCGCGGTCTCGACCGAGGCATATCCGGTCATCATGATCACGATCAGCTCCGGATCGACTTCATGCATCCGCCGTTGCAGTTCGATCCCATCCGTACCGTGCATCTTGATATCGACCAGGGCGGCATCCCAGCGTTGTTCCGCCAGCCGGGTGAGAGCATCGCTGGCGTTCTCTGTGGTTGCCACTTCATAACCTTCTTCATGAAACCATTTGCCCAGCGAGTCGCGTACGCTCAGTTCGTCGTCCACGATCAGCAGCTTTCCCTGTGTGCTCACAGTCACCTCACCTTCATTGCTTCATGCTTGGCGCCAACGGGCGCCAACGGAGTCGCCACCGCCTGCGTTGGCAGACCTATGATGAAAGTCGTTCCGCGGCCCAACTCGGATTTCACCTCGATGCTTCCGTTATGCCGCTCCACGATACCGCGGCTGATAGCCAAGCCCAATCCCACTCCATGGCCATGTTCTTTTGTAGTCAGAAAAGGTTCGAAAATGTGTGGCAGGATGTCGGGTGCGATACCCGATCCATCGTCGCGAAGCTGAATCACGATTTCGCTCTCATCCTCGCTCGGCTGAACTTCAAGCCAGAGATTGCCGCCCCGCGGCATGGCATCGATTGCATTCATGATGAGCGCGATGAGGACTTGTTCAATCTGGGCCGGATCGCAGGGGATGCGCGGGAGGTCCGGTGCAATTTTCAATTGCAGCTCGATACTCTGCAATTCCAATTGGTGACGCACCAGCAACAGGCAACGATCGATCACCACATGCAAGTCTGTGGACTGGACATTCATGGGCGCCGTACGTGAGAGGCTCAGCAAATTCTTGATAAGTTCGCCGCAGCGCCGGCTTTCGGAGGCGATCAGCTCCAGACATTGCATGGCCTCTTCCCGCTTTTCGTGCTCGGCCTGGCCTGAATCCACCCACTTTCGCAGCAGCTTGGCGTAGGTCAGAATGCCGGAGAGTGGATTGTTCACTTCGTGCGCCACCACCGCCGCCATCTTGCCCAAAGATGCCATCTTTTCCACGTGCAGCATGTGTTCGTGGGCGCTTCTCAATTCTTTGGTCTTCTCGTCGACACGGTCTTCCAGCGTCTTCGCCCAGGTCACGATTTCCTCGTTCGCCGCGCGCAGTTGCAGACTCATACCGTTGAATGACCGAGCCAAGTCCCCTACTTCATCACGGGATCGCGCTTCGATCTGGTAACCAAGGTGCCCCTGCGAAAGATGTTCCGTGCCTTTCTCGAGTGCCTTGATGGGTTTGCCGACCACTCGCCACACGAACAACCAGCTCAATAGCGCCACCAGCAGCATGGCCGCCGCCGTGTAAGCCAGCATGCGGGCGCTACTGACCGCCAGTTGCGCGTCAGCTTGCGCCAGAGAGAGATTGGTATCCAGCACGCCGAGGACTTGCTGGCTGGCAGGATGGGCGTGGCACTCGGCGTTCGAGCAACTGGGTTGATTTTCGATGGGCGTGATAATTCCGAGCACCCGGTGCCCGCCGCCATTGCGATAAATACGAAAGCTGTCAGGACGATTCAACCGCGCCAGCGGCTGTGATTGATTATGGCAGCCGTAGCAGGCCTCTGCCGTCTTGTCGAGAACGTGGCTGACTTCCGTTGGGTCAGTGGAGTAGCTGACGCGCCCTTCCTGGTCGAGGATGCGAACCTTGATCATGCTGGGTTCGTCCGCCATGGTCTGAATGGCGTGGTAGAGTCCCTCGCGATCGTTGTGCAGCATGTAGTACGTGGTGCTGCGCTTGATTACATCGCTGACCCGCTCGGCGCTGGCCAGAGTTGCGGCTTCCAGATGTTGCCGGTGCAACCGGATATTCAAGTATCCGAGGAGGGCGAAGATCACCACCATCACAGTCAACAGGGACCCAATCAATTTTGCACTAATGCTGTACGTCAGCCGCTTCCGGCGTAGAGCGTCGCGAGTTGGATTAATCTCCGGCATGACTTAATACCGCTGCGGCAACATCCGGTTCCGGTGCGCTTGCAAGGTCGCGTTTCACGGCATGTTCTTCTTCAGGGAAAATGGGCAAATATCTGACGGCCACACCAAATAGAGCAAAGCCCAGCGCGATAATCATCAGCGTCACCGAGAACTCCGTCCACTTCGGCATGTAGTGATGCCCGACGTAAGTCTCAAAGCCCGTGAGACTGACATTGAGGCGGTTGGTGATGAATCCCAGCAGACTGAACACGGAGGCCAGATACAAGCCGCCGGGCGATAGTCTGACCTTCTTGAAGCTGAGCATCGTAATCGGAATCACGAATGCCAGCGTCAGTTCGAGCCACAGAAAATATGCTTCGTAGCTGGGTTTAATAATCTGTCCCAGCATGCCGCGATGGAAGTAGTCTTCGAAACGCAGCAGGGCATTCACCCACAGAGCAACCAGCAACGCGCCACCCAGTTCGACCAGAACTGGCAGTTCTAGGTGACGGCCCAGGGCCTTCGCGCTCTGCGTAGACTCGAAGATGGTCATCGCCAAACCAACTGCAATCGCCGATCCGAAGAAGAGGAACGGCAGCGCGGGCGTGTACCAGAACGGATGCAGCTTGCTCGGCATGATCAAATAAAGCGAACCAAGCGAGCTCTGATGGAGCGTCGAGAGTAAAATTCCCAGCACCACCAGCACGGCGTAGATTTTCTTGATCCACTTGATTGGAGTTGTCAGCTTAAAGCGCTCCAGCACATTCGGAAGAAATTCAAAGAACAGCACCGTGGTGTAGGCCATCACGCACATGCCCACCTCAAACATGACCGAGTGCGGGTTCATGTAGATGAGCTGGTGCCAGATGTACCAGGGGCGGCCCAGGTCGAACAACAAACCGACGATGAAGAGTAAATAGCCGAGAAAGGCGGTCAAGACCGCTGGCCTCACAACGCTGTGTAGTCGTTCCACGTTGAATAAGTAAACAGCTCCAATCACGCAGAAGCCGCCCGCCGCCAGCATCACGCCACACAGGCAGTCGAATCCGATCCACAGGCCCCAGGGAAATTGGTCGGTCATGTTTGAAACCGCACCTAAACCGCGAAAATAGCGAATAAATGAGGAGTACAGGCCCAGGGCCATAATCACAAGAAATACAACTCTCCAGAAGGTCAACTTGATCTTCATTTCTTGCTCCCGTTTTTCTTCTCACCGCCTTCAACGGCGGCCACTTCTTCGCGGCGATGCGAGATCCAATAAATGCCGCCCAATACCAGCGACCACACGGGGATAAAGTCTGGAATCTTTTCCATCACTCGGCCGGTATATTCCGGCATCGGAGTGTCGCCAATTTTCGCGGAGGGGGGATAGCCGTACTCTTCCACATTCATGCTGGAGAGAATCAGGACACAGGTTCCGCCAACTTCGTGAAGGCCATAGATCCTCGGCTGGTAGTTCGACGGATTATCCCGGATACGCCCTTGCGCTTCCTTAATCAGTTCGTCGCGGTCACCAAACTTGGTCGCGCCCGTCGGGCAGATCTCGGCGCACGCCGTCTGCTTGCCGGCAACCACGCGATCCGGACACATAATGCATTTGCGGACGCGTGGATTTAGCGATTCCCATTCGTATTTCGGCTGAGCGAAGGCGCACGCCACCATGCAGTACCGGCAGCCGATGCACTTCCAGACGTCATAGACGACCGGACCTTCTTTTGTTTTGTGGAAAGCGCCAACCGGACAGACTGACGCGCAGGCCGGACGCTCACAGTGCATGCACAGTCGGCGCATGAATTTGTCGTCCTTGGTCATGACGACGGTATATTTATGTTCCGACTGCACCGACTCCGCTGCCACCCTATCGTTGTAGGGCAGCTTGTTCTGCTCGGCGCACGCTGCTTCACATTGCTTGCAGCCGATGCACATCGTCGCGTCATATAACAACGCCTTACTCATGGAAATCTCTCCTCGGCGCTTCCCCCGCGGGCCTTCCGTTCCAGAGAAATTAAGTATGAGTGCGTAGGATGACGGAACCAGTTTAGGAAGCGCGCAGAATACCCTCCGCGGACTAAACGAAAAAAAATACCGGGCTCGGATTGGCCAGCATCCGAAGCCCGGCGGGCTGTTCCGTCTGGCGGAGCCAATGGGGAAGGAGACTGTCGGCTGGCAATGAATCGGCAGGATGGTACTTCCGTCCGCCGAATTGAGCCGGACATCTTCATACTCCCTCATGCCTCTTTCATCCGCCGCCCGCAAGTTTGCGACAGCGGCAGATCTGCTAAGAGGAACAGCCAATTACGACTGCTACTTCTGCAAGCTCCGAACGTAGGTCACAATCGCCTTCGCCTGGTCAGGAGTCAGACTCTTCACGGTAGCTGGGTGCTTCGCCTTCTCCGTTATGTCCTTGACCAGATCAGCATCAGAAGCTTTCTTAGCGTCGTCGGAAACCAGGCTCGGAATCTTTGCTGCGGGTTTGCCCGCTGCATCCGCCCCGTGGCAGGCTGCGCATTTTGTTTTGTAGAGGGAGGCTCCGTCATCAGCGGCCCAGGACAGATTTGGGATCAGAATGAACAGGGCTACCGCGATTGTCATTACCAGCATCACCAGCTTCGTGGTCTTCATGATTTCTCTTCTTTCTCCTTAGTATAGTTTTGCAACTCGATGAAAGCAGCGACTCTTCTCGCAACCCGACCCACTTTTGTTGCGGAAGTGAACACTGATAACCGAAACACGTCCCTAACTCTATGTAAAAGAACTCAACAACTTGATTGCTGCCTAGTTGAGATTTTCAACATTGGCGAGAATAGCTGCAGTGATCCCGGTCACCCACAGCGGTGACTCCGTCGAAGAGCCAAAACATCTTGACCAGCCTGTAATCTTTGATCTTTAGTCACCTAAGGGGGTGACTGGGGTCACGGTAGGGCACACCGGGAAGAGAGAAGATTCACTCAGTAGCGAGGTGAGCCGTGTCGACACTCACAAAGCTCCTGCTCGCACTAATGGTGATAGGTCCCTTGTGGATTCTGTTGAGAGTCGCCGTGATCATGGAGCGCTGTGAGCACCCACGTAGGCCGGAAGGCCATGTAGCGCGCCATGTGATTTCCGGCGTCGCTTCTTCCCATAATCCGAAACTACGCTAGGCCGCGTATCGAAAGTGCGTCGGCCCGGAGTCTGCCCCCAAAGGAGAAGATGGCATGAGCACGCTTGTGCTGGACAAAGATAAGAAAGCCGACCTGGCCGGACCGGGAATCGGCGATTACAAGGAACTGGAAAAAGTTCTGCCGCGCGGTTACCGTTCGTTGCTCAACCCGAAAGAGACCCAGCAAGCCCTCTTCCAGGTGAAGCGCTATATCGAAGATAACCTGTGCAAGGAACTCAACCTGATGATGGTCGAGGTCCCGCTCATCGTCGACGTCGAGAGCGGTGTTAACGACATGCTGGATCGCGACGGCTCGCGCACCCCAGTGCAGTTCCACATTTCGAATGATCGCAACCTTCATCCCATCGACGCGCAAGTTGTACAGGCTGCAACCAAGTGGAAACGCGTCGCGCTCAAGCAATTCGTTTGCAAGGTCGGCGAGGGCATCTGCACCGACATGCGCGCCGTTCGCAAGGACTATTTCCTCGATCACGATCACTCCGCCTACGTCGATCAATGGGACTGGGAACGCGTTATCATCAGCGAGCAGCGCAACCTTGACTCCCTGAAGGCGACAGTTCGAAAGATCTGGAAAGTGATCGTCGGAGCAGAGAAGTTTGCTCAAAACCTCTTCCCGCAATTGAAAGACTACCGCTATCCTGATCTGCCGGAGGAGTTGATCTTCTTGCACGCCGAAGAGATCCTCGACATGTATCCCGACCTGCCCCGCAAGCAGCGCGAGACCGCGATCCTGCAAAAGTATCCTGCAATCTTCATCATTGGTATCGGCTGGCCCCTGAAAGACGGCTATCCTCACGAGATGCGTGCCGCCGACTACGACGATTGGGTCACCGACACTCACGATCAGACCAACAAAGACACGCACGGCCTGAACGGCGACATCCTGGTATGGAACTCTGTGACCAAGCGCCGCCATGAATTGACCTCCATGGGAATCCGGGTCACGGCCGAAACCCTGAAGAAGCAGCTAACGTTGGCCGGGCAGCTGGATTTCATGAAACTGCCCTATCACCAGGCAATCCTGAACAATGAAATCCCACTCTCGATCGGCGGCGGAATCGGCCAGTCGCGGACGCTGATGCTGTTACTCCGCAAAGCCCATCTCGGGGAAGTCAGCGTCACCGTGTGGCCGAAGGTGCTGAAGGAGATGTGCGTGGGGAAGAATATTTTCGTGTTGGAGTAGGTTGTTGTTTGGGAAAAAGGGGTAGTCGAAGCGACTACCCCCCACCGTTTATCTCTCAGGCGTCGCATCGGCAAACGGGAAACCATGCGAACCACTTTAATTCTCGCTACCATCTTCAACATCATCGGTGGCCTGGCGATTCTATTCCTTCAAGGGTTCATCGCTCCGCTGATTCACTTCAACGACTCCGGTTCAGGACTGTTTCGGATGTTTGTTGGCGGCACGGCCGTGCTGTTCGGAGCTGCGTACATTGCGGTCTGGCAGGATTACCGGCGGAATCGTCCGTTGCTCGTCTACGGAACGGTACTCAAGTATTGGGCCTTTGCCATTAGCCTGTTTGGCTTTCTCACGTCGAGCCTTTCGCTCCAAATGCTGCTTCTGTTCGGCGTCGGGAACCTGATCTTTGCAGTGCTGTTCACTCGTCTCCTGCTGCGGCCACAGGACCGAAGGTAGGACGAACCTGGCAGAGACAGGGCATGTCCATTTTCATTTCCTGCGCGATAGTTGGAGTCCATTATCGAGGTGCTGCATGCCTGCGCTCTTAATACCGAATGCGCCTCCCCTGTTTAAGGGCGGTGCGGATAGTTGATGCAATCCGGGGATCCCCACCTACTTCCTGGATCGGTCTCGTCTACCCACTACAACAGACACCTGTTACACTCCCACCGGCAGCACTAATCGGACGGTCATGGCCGGCATGTGGCTCTTCACCGCCGTAGCCAAACGCCCGATCCCTTCCCGTATCTGCTCCGGAGCAGCATTGGAAAAGTTCAGCCGCATGTGCCGACTGCCCTCGTGGGGATCGTTGGCATAGAAGGAATTACCCGGCACGAACGCCACGTTGTGCTCGATCGCCGACTGGAAAATCGCCTGCATGTCCAATCCTTCGGGCAGCGTGACCCAGAGAAAAAGGCCACCATGAGGATGAGTCCAGGTGACGGTGGGAGGAAAATTCTCTCTCAAAGCCTGCAGCATCACATCTCGGCGTTCGCGATAAACCTGACGGATCAGCTTCACGTGCTTGTCCAGAAATCCATCGCGCGCCACTTCGTAGGCCACGAACTGAGTAAAGGTAGAAGTGTGCAGGTCGGCGCCCTGCTTCAGTTGTGCGAGCTTGCCGATGATCTCAGGCGGAGCTACGATCCATCCCAGGCGAAGCCCGGGAGCCAGCGTCTTCGAGAAGGTACTCAGATAAATGACGTTGCCAATCGAGTAGCCACTGTCGCGGCGCAGGTTTTCACGGTCGAGAACGACCAGCGGCGAGAGATGCTCGCCTTCGTAGCGCAACTGTCCATAGGGATCGTCTTCCACAATCGGAATGCCGTATTTATCCGCCAGCAGCACCAGTTGGTGACGACGACCTTCCGACAGCGTCGTCCCCGCCGGGTTCTGGAAATTAGGCAGGATGTACATGAACTTGGGGCCTGAACGCAAGGGTTTCTCCACCAAATCCGTTCGCAGCCCGTCATCGTCAACCGGAACCGAAACATATTCCGCGCCATACACATTGAAAGCCTGCAGCGCCCCAAGATAAGTCGGCGCTTCCACCAGCACGCGGTCCCCGGCATTGATGAAGAGTTTTCCAATCAGGTCGAGCGCCTGTTGCGAGCCGGACGTGATCAAGACGTTCTCTACTTTCGCTTTGATCCCGTAGCGCGCCATGTTTCCGGCGATCAGTTCGCGCAGAGGCTCATAGCCCTCGGTGGCTCCGTACTGCAAAGCCGAACCCGCCTGCTGTGTAAGCACTTTGTGGCAGGCTTCGTCAAAGCGCTCGATGGGGAACACGTCAGGAGCGGGCAGGCCGCCGGCAAAGGAAATCATTCCCGGCCGTTGCGTGATCTTCAACAACTCGCGGATTTGCGAACTGGTAATGCCTTTGGTGCGCCGTGCGTATCGTGCTGTCCACGCCGTGGACATTCTGGGCCTCCATGAAATCGGGCTGGCTTCGACCTGCCGTTGAGCCGGCGCTCAGTCTAGGCGAAGCCGTCGGGCTGATTTACCGCGCCCACGTGCGCCTGGTCATCGATGAAGAGCCGGCCTGCGGCAAGCGCCTTGCGGTCAATTTCGAGCAGGTCGAGTTTCTTCACCTTGTCTTCCAGTACGCTCAATGCAGTGCCGGGAGCCAGACACTCGGTCTCTTCCAGCAGCGCGCCCATCATCACGATGTTCGTGGCCTTGGTGGATCCGAGCTTGTCGGCAATCTCCGCGGCTGGAATGGCAACCAGCTGCACGCCTGGCGCAGAAAAATCCGCCGGCAGGCTGGCCCCGTTATAAAGGATGAGTCCGCCGCTAGGAACTTCGTGAGCAAACTTCCGCAGCGAGAATTCGTTCATGGCCACGAGCACGTCGGGGTGCGAGACCAGCGGCGATCCGATCCTTTCCTTCGATAAACACACATGACAGTGCGCGCTACCCGAGCGCATCTCTGGCCCATACGACGGCAGCCAGCTCACTTCTAGCGCTTCCCGCATGCCCATTTCGATAAGAAGTTGCCCCAGCAGCAACACACCCTGTCCGCCGAAGCCGGCAATCTTGATCTTGACATCTTTGAAGCGATGCGAATGTTTCACGACGCCAGCATCGTTTGCCCGGTCTTTCGGCGTGATTTCGAGCACGTCGGCGACGCTTCGCTGCGGTGGTTCCTTGCCGGCAGGATTCTCCGGCCGGCGGTCGCGGAAAACGTTCAGAGGAAACGTGGGGATCATCTTCTCGAAAACCCACCTCCGCGCCTCCACTGGATCTTTGCCCCAGATCGTCGGACACGGCGACAGGATTTCGACAAAAGAGAAACCTGCGCCGTCCCGCTGGATCTCCAGCGCTTTTCGAATCGCGCGCCGCGCTCTCATGATGTTCTTGTTGTCTGAAAGCGCCACACGTTCTATGTAAGCGGGCGCTTCCAACGTGGCGAGAAGTTCGGCCATGTGTAACGGAAAACCTTCATTCGAAGGCCGTCGACCCCACGGTGAGGTTGTGCTTTTCTGTCCCACCAGTGTGGTGGGTGCCATCTGTCCGCCGGTCATGCCGTAGATTCCGTTGTTCACGAAAAAGACGGTGATCTTCTCTCCACGGTTGGCGGCATGCACAATCTCGGCGGTGCCGATCGCCGCCAAATCCCCGTCACCCTGATAGGCAACCACCATCTTATCCGGGCATGATCGCTTGATGGCCGTGGCGGAAGCCGGCGCGCGGCCGTGCGCGACTTGCACATTGCCCACATCGAAGTAGTAGTAGGCAAACACCGAGCAGCCCACCGGACTCACGAAAATTGTCTTGTCCTGGACTCCCAAATCCTGCAGCGCTTCGGCAATCAGCTTGTGGGCCACTCCGTGTCCACAGCCGGGACAGTAATGGGTCTGGTGTTTCAGCTCTGATTTGCGCTCGTACAGGTCAAAGAACAAAGGTGACTTGGAGTGAATCACTTCGTATCCGTTGTTGCTGGCTGGCGCGGCAGCTTCGGATTTCACTTCGGAGCTGATTTCAGGACCCTCCAGCGTAGTTACGTTCTCGTCTCCCATTGTCGCTGTCCTCTCCGAATCAAACGCCTGATCGAACCGGTCTCACACCGTGACCGCCATGCGGGTCAGCACTTGTTCCTGCAATTCCGTAACCGACGGCACATTTCCTCCGACGCGGCCGTAGAACTCCACTGGCACCTTGCCGTTCAGCGTGAGGCGCACGTCTTCCACCATCTGTCCGTTGCTCAATTCGACCACGATAACTTTTTCGACCTTCTTAGCCGCTTTCGCCAGAGCTTTCGCAGGATAAGGCCACAAGGTGATGGGACGGAACAAGCCTGCTTTTATGCCCTCTTTGCGCAAAGCCTCGACCGTGGAAAGCAACACGCGAGAAACAATTCCGTACCCTACCAGCAGCACGTCGGCGTCATCGGTATGGTAGAGCTCGGAACGGGGCTCGGCTTCCTGGGCTCGAATGTACTTCGCTTCCATTTTGCGCTGGTGTTCTTCCAACTCGTCGGTTTCAAGAAAAATGGAACTGACCACATTGGCCCGCGTTTCTGCTGTACCCTTTACCGCCCAGATTTTGTCCGGCGCCTGAATCTCGTGATATTCCAGATCGAGCGGCTCCATCATCTGCCCCACAAAACCGTCGGTCAACACAACCGCGGGATTTCTATATTTGTCGGCAAGATCGAATGCCAGCATGGTGAGTTCCGCCATCTCCTGCACCGACGACGGGGCCAGCACGATGTTGCGATAGTTGCCGTGGCCGCCGCCCTTCACCATGGCGAAATAGTCGCTCTGCTCCGGCGCGATGTTGCCCAGGCCCGGTCCGCCACGCATCACGTCAACAATCACGCACGGCAGCTCCGCACCTGCCAGATACGACATACCTTCCTGCATAAGGCTAAGCCCGGGACCAGACGATCCAGTCATGACCCGTACCCCGGCCGCCGCCGCTCCATACACCATATTGATAGCGGCTACTTCGCTCTCCGCCTGCAGAAATGTTCCGCCCACCTGCGGGAAGTAAAGCGCCGCTGCTTCTGCGATTTCGCTGGCAGGAGTGATCGGATAGCCATAGTAAGCGCGGCATCCCGCAAGGATCGCGCCTTTCACGACTGCCACGTTTCCTTTACAGAGCTGCCGCATGTTCTTCTCCTTGCGCTGTCGCCACAGCTTTCCCTTTGGCTTTTATGCGGTAGACCGTGATGGCTCCAGGTTCCGGACAGCAATAAAAGCAAATTCCGCACCCAGTGCATTCTTCTCCCGTATATCGTGCGGGATGCGCCCCGTAGGAATTCAGCTCTGGCGCCAGCTCCAGACATTTGGGCGGACAGGATTCCACACAAAGCCCGCACCCTTTGCATTCCTCGAAATCAACCGTAACCTTACCGCGCGCCTGCCCCGCCATGTCTCACCTCATCACGGCCGCTTCTGGAGTTAAAGGTCGTTGCAGCCATTTAGTTTTCTCGCAATACAGGTAGAGCTCTTCTCGAAACTTAGGATGTGCGATGTCAATCAACGCCTGTGCCCTCTGCCGAATACTCTTGCCGTGCAAGAACGCGACACCGTATTCGCTCACCACGTAGCGGATCAGCCCGCGCGAAGTGACCACCCCTGCGCCCGGGCTTAGCATGGGCACAATGCGCGAGATCGTGCCGCTCTTGGCTGTGGACGAGATCGCGATGATTGGTTTGCCTCGCTTGGAGCGCGAAGACCCGCGCAGGAAGTCGACCTGCCCGCCGATCCCGCTATAGAACTGATTCCCGATGGAATCGGAACAGACTTGCCCAGTAAGATCGACCTGCAATGCGGAATTAATCGCCACCATGTCGTCGTTTCGTGCGATCGATAATGGATCATTGGTATAAGCCGTGGGATGGAACTCAAAGATCGGATTGTTGTCCACGAAATCGAACAACTGTTTCGTGCCCAGGGCGAATCCCAGAATGATCTTGCGCGGCTTGAAATTCTTACGCGCACCAGTAATCACGCCGGCCTCGATCAAAGGAATCACCCCGTCCGAGACCAGTTCGCTGTGCACCGCGAGATCCTTGCGATCCATGAGAAAGGGTAGAACCGCGTCCGGAATTCCCCCAATTCCGGTTTGCAGAACTGCTCCGTCGTCAATCAGACTGGCGACATTGCGGGCTATCGCCTTGTGCATGTCGGTAATTTGCGGCAGCTTAATGGCACACAAAGGGCGGTTGGAATTCACCACCGCATCGATATCCGTGACATGGATGAAGCTGTCCCCGTAGGTGCGCGGCATCTGATCGTTGATTTGCGCCACCACATAGCGCGCACATTTAGCCGCGGTAAGCGACGTATCCACCCCCACTCCGAAGCTGCAAAACCCATGTGAGTCTGGAGGGGAAAGTTCCAACAGAGCCACATCAATCGGCATGGCCCCACTCTCGAACAGGCCTTCAATCTCACTCAGGTAGATAGGCGTGTAGTCCGCCCGGCCATCGTTGATTGCTTCTCGGACATTGCCACCGATAAACATTGCGTTATGCCGGAAATGTCCTTCCATCTCGGGAGCCACATAAGGCGCAGCTCCCATGGTCATCATGTGAACGATCTCCACGTCTTGCACGAAAGGACCGCGGCGCATCAGCGCCTCTACTAGTGTCTCCGGCTCCGCGCAACCCGGTTGGATGTAGACTCGCATCCCGGACCGCACACAGCGCAGCGCTTCATCCGCCGTTCGCAATTTTTTCTTGTAATCCAGCTCCCAGGACATTCTTCCCCCATTTACCGGGCGCTATCCAACCGCGCTAATCGTTCGCCTCAACTTAGACTGGTCCGACCTATAGCGCTCGTAACCCACAGCCGCGTAGTAGATGGCGCGGTCGAAAAATTGATCCACCAGCTCCTCCACTTCCAGTTCGCCGGCAATTTCCACGGGCTGGTCCAGTACCGCCTCTTGTTTCACGAAATCCCAAAGGTTTTTCTTGGTCAGGATGATCGCCCAAATGAGCTGACTCAGCGGCACATCTTGCTGAGCCCGTTTAGATCCAATTTCCAAATACCGCTTTTCGACATCCATGTCGCCCCGGCCCAGCAGCCACTCCGCCAGGTGCTGATAGATTTCGTGGACTCGTTCCCTCAGCTCCTCAGATGGTACGTTGTTGTAGTTGGGAAGCAGAGGGGAGTGGCTGGTTCGTTCGAGTAGCGCTGTTGCCAGCTTGTCCGAGTGGGTCTCAACCAGCCGGAGCAGCCTGTACGCGAGTATCATCGGCGCCCCTCCTTAACTGCTTGAATCTTCGACCCTAACCTTGAATACAGCTATGACAGGAGGCACGTCTGGCTGTGATATGGGTCACAGCAACGCTGACTCGGATCTTCCGTTTTTTTGCTCTTGGTTTTGCGGGCTGGATCGATCGCAAAAATCTGACGACTCGAAAGCGTTGAAAGACGGAACTAGTGACGATAATCACCCCCGAAGGTGCTCCGGGTCACTTCTTCTTATGAAATTAAATAGTAGGTTGGCTCTGTGGGAACGCAGGCCAATTGCATCGTCCAGGGCAAATTGCTCCTGACCTTGGAGAAGTGCGATGGAGGCGGCTATGGTGTCGAAGTGCGCGAATCCCTCCTGCTCGGCCACCTTCCGATATCTGCGTGAAGGCACCATTTTCCACGTAGCAGCCGGACCAACCACATCCGAAAAAGACAGTCTTCCCGGGACACCCTCCCACGAGCGCTTCTGGCTTTGTAGAGAGTGCTCGACGAAGATGACGATCATTTCCCACCACCACGGAATCCAGGTGGTTCCTCTGCAAGACTTATCGGAAAAACAAAGACGGCAGCGGAATCGAAGCATTGCCACAGGACCCGTCCCCGACCCTTCCTCGTGAGCGGAGCGGTGGGCCCTCGAAAGGAGCCATATATGTCAACGATGGCGCAGATTCACGATCAGAAGACCATTGCATTCAAACATGTGCTGATGGCCACCGACTTCTCAGATGCTTCCAAGCGTGCCCTTGATTTCGCTGTGGCGATCACCCGCAGGCATGGCTCGGAGCTTTTTGTAGTGCACGCAATTCCGGCCGAGCCGATTGACCGGATACCCATCGGTCCGCTTCCCCGTGAACTGGATCGCCACATGCTGGATGCGGAAAAACAAATGAAGCATCTTGAACAACAAACCGCCTTCGAGGATGTTATCCATCACTTGGTCCTCGAACGAGGTGACGTGTGGGAGGTTCTCGCTTCGGAAATTCAGCGTAACAATGTTGATCTGCTCATTCTCGGCACGCGCGGACGCGGCGGGCTGAAGAAGCTGGCCTTAGGTTCGGTTGCGGAGGAAGTCTTGCACCTGGCTTCGTGCCCAGTGCTTACCGTCGGTCCCCATGTTCCGCCCGCGGGAGCTGATGTGCCCGATTTCAAGCGCATTCTTTTCGCAACTGATTTCGGCCCAGCTTCGAGTAGAGCTCTTTCATACGCTTTGTCTCAGGCCGTGAATTGTCGCTCCAAGCTCTTCCTTCTGCACATGGTGCCACCAATGCCAGCCGCTAATCTGGGACCGGCAGCCTACGGACCCTCGGCTTACGCGGCGGAGGATTTCAGCAACTGGCAGCGTACGATGCGAGCCGAAAGCCTGCGGAAATTAAAAGAAATGATTCCGTCCGGAACGGAACTGGCAGTCGAACCCGAATATCTGACCGGGATGGATTTTCTGCCGGAAGGAATTCTGGACATGGTGGCAGCCCGCAACATCGACTTGATCGTCATGGGCGCGAATCGAATTTCGTCCCCTCGAATTGCTGCCCACATCCCTTGGGCTCTGACGCATGAAGTTTTGTGCCATGCCAAATGTCCGGTTTTAACGGTGTGTAACTGAAGGAAGCGCTAGAGAAGACAGGGAAGAACGATGATCAGGAGTTGACCATTTTTTGCAGCGCAGGCTTGTTGCGGATGAACAATGTGGCGCCCTTTAGCTGCACCAATTGCCGTTTCTTGAATTCTGAAAATAATCGGCTCACGGTTTCGCGAGTGGTGCCAATCATCTCGGCGATCTCCTCATGGGTCAGTGTCAGCTTCACCTGTAACGGATCGCCATTGCCCGCAGAATTGGACCAGCCCAGAAGCAACTTCGCAAATTTTTCCGACGGCGAAGTCGAGAGCCCCAGCGTGCGGATCTCTTCATAGGCTGTGTAGTAATTGCGGCTTAACTGCTCCGCAACTCGCACCGCCACTTCTCCATACTCACGCAAGAAGTGAAGCAGGGCATCCCGCGAAATAAAATTTGCCTGCCCTGGCTCGATCATCTCGGCAGTCACTTCATACGGCCGGTTGGAGATTGTGGCGTTGATCCCGAGAACGTCACCCGGCTCAGAAATTTTCGTGATGATTGTCTTGCCTTCGGCGGACGAGGTCGAGAGTTTCGCTTTGCCGGCGCACAGCACAAACACGCCTCGCGGCTGCTGGCCCTCGATAAAAAGCATGGCAGATTTTGGATAGACCGCGGTGGACTTGATGTCGTTCAGTTTCTGCACCGCAGCCGCCGGAAGATTGCAGAAAACATGCTCTTCCCGCACCGGGCACGTAAGGCAGTTGTCGAGAATATTCAGCCCGTAGGGAGCTCGCATTGCACCGCCTTCCCTATAAATTGTACCACTTAGTACCCCGTGATCACGATCACTAAAACCCGTGACTCGGGGCATGGTATCTCGGGAGCTACGCAACGAGAATGTAGTGTGCACGCGAGTTGTGGAAGCTGTGCATGTGGAGGGTTCCATGAGCACCGCAACCGAAGTTCGAGAGCCGGAAGTTAAACAGCCGGTCGTGGCGGGACGCACAGCGCGAGTCCCACCGGCATCGCCGGCAGCAGCCAGGCCGTTGTTTGCAGACTCTTTGCTGGAGTCAGGCGGAGTCAAACGCGGCCGGCGCACTGTTGCTACTGTAGTTTCGTTCATCATTCAGTGTGGCCTGCTGAGCGTCGCAATTCTCATACCGCTTATGTTTACCGAAGCCCTGCCCAAGCAGCAGTTACTTTCGTTCCTGGTGGCGCCACCACCGCCGCCACCACCTCCTCCGCCTGCCGCCGCCGCTGCTCCCAAGATAGTGCAGCGCATCGAGAGCGAACTGCTCAACGGCCACCTTCGTACCCCCGGAAGGATTCCGCAGAAAGTCACGATGATTAAAGAAGAAGAGGCGCCACCGCCAGCTTTCTCCACCGGCGGAGTCATCGGAGGCGTTCCCGGCGGAATTCCCGGTGGGCAAATGGGTGGAGTCATCGGCGGAATTATTAACGCCACCTCAAACCTTGCCACCGCACCCAAACTGGCGCCACCCAAGCGCATTCGAATTTCGCAGGGTGTGACCGAAGGCCGGCTCATTCAGAAGATTCAGCCGGCGTACCCGCCGATCGCACGGGCCGCTCGTATTCAGGGCCAGGTTGTGCTGAGCGCTGTGATCTCCAAAACCGGTGAGATCCAAAATCTGGTTCTGGTCAGTGGACACCCTATGCTGGTTCCGGCTGCCATCAAGGCTGTCCAGCAGTTTCGCTATCGGCCATTCCTGCTGAATGGCGAACCGGTGGAAGTCGAGACCACCATCACCGTAAATTTCCAACTCTCTTGATGCTGCAGGAGTTGGAGTCGGGTAGCGCGGGAGGTAACAGCACCGTGGAAGAAGCCGAGCAGTTTCGAGTGCTTGCCTGGTGGTCCTCTGGCCGCAGTGGCATAGTCCAATCCGATTCGGCGCCGAACACGATCCACTTCGCTTCGCCGCCGGCGTTCGGAGGTATCGACGGCCGATGGACCCCGGAAGACTTGTTGCTGGGTGCCATCGCCAGTTCCTACACCACTACCTTTCGGACGCTGGCGGAAAACGCAAAATTTGAGCATACCGATCTTCAGGTAGAAGTGGAAGGTGTGCTCAAGAATGCTGCCACCGGCTACAGCTTCGCCGAAATCTCCATCCGCGCAAATCTGGTGATTCCTGATGAAGCAGAACGCGCCCGGGCGCTCAGGCTTCTGAATACGGCCAGGAACCAGTGCGTTGTGTCGCGTGCACTCGCAGTTCAGCAGGTTTTCGAGCCCCTCGTGGCGGTTGCCGTGCCTGTGGTTTGAGGCCGCCCATTCGTTCTAATGTCACACCCATAATTAGGCTATCCTCAAGAAGTGGGTAGACCGTAACCCTGCAAATTGAGGAAAGCGGAGACCCGTGAGCTCAACGAAGGATGGACCAATGGAATTAGCGCTACAGAGCGAAGAGCAGCAGAAGACTCCGCAAAAACACGGCCTGGACGCCATGTTTTCCCCAGCTTCGGTGGCCGTCATTGGTGCGACCAGTCGTCCTGGCACGGTAGGTCGAACCGTTCTAGAAAACCTGTTGCGCGACACCTTTCGCGGAAAGATTTACGCCGTAAACGCCAAGCACGAGGAAGTGCTCGGACACAAAGCCTATAAGAGCATTCGCGACATTCCTCAGCCCGTGGACCTGGCTGTGGTCGCTACTCCGGCAGTTACGGTCGGTCCCGTCATTGCAGAGTGCATAGAGGCCGGTGCCAAGGCCGCGGTCGTGATTTCTGCCGGATTTAAGGAGCGTGGTGCGGAAGGCGCTGCGCTCGAACAGCAGATAAGAGATCAGCTGAAGCGGAGTTCTCTTCGTCTAATCGGTCCCAATTGTCTTGGAATCATGAATCCGACGATTGGGTTGAATGCTACCTTCGCCAAAGATCCACCCCAGGCCGGCAGCGTCGCATTCCTCAGTCAAAGTGGAGCTCTCTTGAGCGCCATTCTCGACTGGAGCCATCGTGAACAAGTCGGGTTCAGCGCGATTGTCTCGACCGGATCCATGCTGGATGTAGGCTGGGGAGATTTGATTTACTACTTTGGCGATGATCCGCACACCAAGAGCATCCTGCTCTATATGGAGTCGGTTGGAGATGCGCGCTCGTTCTTGTCGGCAGCGCGGGAAGTCGCCCTCAGCAAGCCAATCATCGTAATTAAAGCCGGCCGTTCGGAAGCCGCCTCGCGCGCCGCTGCCTCCCACACCGGAGCGCTTACCGGCAGCGACGAGGTGCTAGACGCAGCCTTTCGCCGTTCCGGCGTCTTGCGCGTGCATAACATCGCAGACCTCTTCTACATGGCGGAAGTGCTAGGCCGACAGCCCCGTCCCAAGGGCCCCCGGCTCACCATCCTTACCAATGCCGGCGGACCTGCCGTGCTCGCCACCGACGCACTGGTGGCGAATGGTGGAGAACTGGCTGAACTCTCTCCCGAAAGCTTGGAACGGTTGAATGACTTTCTTCCCGCCCACTGGAGTCATAACAATCCGATTGACGTCCTCGGTGATGCCGATCCCGAGCGCTATGCTCGTGCTCTCGAAATTGCTTCTCAAGATCCGAAGAGCGACGGACTGCTCGTCATCCTTGCTCCGCAGGGGATGACCGATCCTTTGCATATTGCCGAACGTCTCAAGCCCTACGCCAAGGAATATGGCAAGCCTGTGCTCGCCAGCTGGATGGGAGGAAACAGCATTGCTGGCGGCGAAGCGGCCCTGAATTCAGCGGGCATTCCCACCTTCCCCTTTCCCGACACCGCGGTGCGAGCCTTCACCTACATGTGGCGCTACACCTACAATCTGCGCGGACTCTACGAAACGCCCGCGCTCGCGGAAAATTCCGAACTCGCCGACTCGTCCCGCAAACAGGTCGAGCAGATCATAAACAATGCGCGCAATGGCGGCCGCGTTCTCCTTACCGAGCTTGAGTCGAAGCAATTGTTGTCGCTCTACGGCATCCCCACGGTAGAGACGCAGATCGCGCGCACGGAAGATGAAGCGGTCGCGCTGGCTTCTAAGCTCGGCTTCCCAGTTGTGTTGAAAGTCTTTTCTGAAACCATCACTCACAAGACGGATGTGGGTGGAGTCAAACTCAATTTGCAGGATGAAGCGGCCGTCCGCTCCGCCTATCGCACCATTCAGTCCTCCGTGGCCGAGAAGGCTAGCGCCAATCAATTCTCCGGGGTTACCGTGCAGCCAATGGTCAAGCTCGATGGCTACGAATTGATTCTCGGCAGCAGCATCGATCCGCAGTTTGGCCCGGTAATCCTGTTCGGTTCAGGTGGCCAGCTTGTCGAAGTATATCGAGACCGTGCCCTCGCGCTTCCGCCACTGAATACAACGCTCGCGCAAAGGATGATGGAGCAAACAAAAATCTTCACCGCGCTCAAGGGAGTTCGCGGTCGCAAGCCAGTGAATATGATGGCTCTCGAGCAGCTGCTGGTCCGCTTCAGTCAACTCGTGCTCGAACAGCGCTCAATTGCCGAAATCGATATCAACCCTCTGCTGGCCTCAGCAGAACGCCTGCTGGCCCTGGATGCCAGAATCGTGCTGCACGCGCCTGCCGTGGCGTTAGATGATCTTCCCAAGCCCGCCATCCGTCCCTATCCCTTGCAGTATGTTGCGCGCTGGACCATGCGAGACGGAAATCAGGTCACCATCCGTCCCATCCGCCCGGAAGACGAACCGCTCATGGTCAAGCTTCACGAAACGCTCTCCGATCAAAGCGTCTATCTCCGATATTTCTGTTCCCTCAGCCTGAGTCGCCGCATAGCTCACGAGCGGCTGCTGAAAATCTGCTTCGGAGATTACGACCGCGAGATGGCGCTAGTCGCCGAATTCACCGATCCCGTCACCGGGGAGCGCCGGATCATAGCTGTCGGCCGCCTGAGCAAACTGCACGGCAGGAATGAGGCGGAAGTCGCCGTGCTGGTTTCCGATCGATATCAAAAACACGGATTGGGACAGGAATTGCTCCGCCGAGTCGTCGAAGTCGCCCGTGATGAAAAGTTGAGCCAGGTCTCCGCTGAAATGCTGACCGACAATGTAGCCATGCAGATCGTCATGAAACGCCTGGGCTTTCGCGTTCGTACCGGCGAAGACATGACTTCGGTGCGAGCCTATCTCGACCTTTAGCGCGGTTGTCGCAGATTCGCCAGCATCCTCTCTACAGCTTTGAAAGGACGTGGCTTCTGCCGCCCTCTTGTGACCGCAATCACACTAAGAAGTGACATCACGCATCGCCGAAATCTGGACAAAGTGTAACCCTGAACTCGGGTGCGGAGGTGTCGTATGGCAGTCCTGGATCATAAGCAAAGCCCACCCGAAACCGAGAAGCGATCCGCCGCGATCTCCGTTAAGAACGTCCTGTTCGCAACCGACTTCTCACCCACATCGGAATCAGCTCTTCCTTACGCCACCGCCATCAGCCGCCACTTCGGTAGCACGTTGCACGTCGCGCACGTCCTCTCCGATTCCAGCGTGCTCCTGATGACGGGTGGAGTCGACTACGTGAGCGTCGGCACTCTCTACGAGGATGCCCACAGCGACGCTCAGGAGAGGATCCAGCGGATCACAACCAGGCTTGAAGGAATTCCTCACCGAACCTACGTGCGCCATGGGCAGGTTTGGACGAATCTGAGCAGTATCGTTAAGGAAAACGCAATTGATTTGATCGTGGTGGGAAGCCATGGCCGTACCGGATTAGAAAAGCTCCTGTTGGGTTCGGTTGCCGAAGACATCATGCGGCACCTGCCTTGCCCGGTTCTAACCGTCGGACCCAAGGTCGCAGGACGGGCTAAGCTTCAGGAATTTCAGACCAAGGGAAGGGAACTGGCGCCCGTCGAACTGGAACTGCGACAAATCGTGTTCGCCACTAACTTTACGACTGGCGCAATGATCGTCGCCCCGGTGGCAGTGGGGCTGGCAGAACAGTTCAGGGCGCAGCTCACGCTCATGCACGTCATTGAACAGTACGCGAACTGGGATACCCGTCCAGGGCCAATTGAAGATGGAGTCCAGAAGCTGCAGGCGTTGGTTCCTAAGGATGCGTCGCTGGCGTACCCTCCGGAAATCATGATGGAGTTCGGGACGGCCTCCGAATGCATCCTAGACACGGCCGCGGAACGCGACGCCGATCTGATTGTGCTGGGAGCGCGTCCCGCCGAAGGCGCCACGCATTTGCCATGGTCGACCGTACACCGCGTCGTGGCCCACGCCGCCTGCCCGGTCCTGACGGTGCCCGCGTAAGCCTGAAGTGGCCGCCCCGGCACTGGACCTCGACGATCAATTCGCCACTCTGCTCACAAGCACTTGTGATCTTGGTCACTGCCGCTCTAGCCCTGCCCACTCAGAATCAATAGGTGATTCGCTAAACCGGAGCGCCCGTGTTCAAAATCACCCTCGCACAATTCATCGCCCCCGGCATCAAACGCTTCGTCCTGGAAGCTCCCCGCATCGCCCGCAAACAGAAGCCTGGCCAGTTTGTGATTCTTCGCATTTACGAAGAAGGCGAGCGCATTCCCGTGACCATCGAGAACTCAGACCCGGAGCGCGGCACCATCAGCATCGTGGTTCAGTCGATCGGAAAAACCACCCATTTGCTCAATTCGCTGAATACTGGTGACACCATTCTCGATGTAGTCGGCCCTCTCGGAAAGCCCTCCGAAATCGAGAAGTTCGGCACCGTCGTAGTAGTCGGCGGCGGCGTCGGCACGGCCATGGCCTATCCCTCAGCGGCCGCATATAAGCGGGCGGGCAACCGCGTGATCTCCATCGTCGGCGCCCGCACCATGGAACTGGTGATTCTCGAGCAGGAACTGCGCGCCGTGAGCGACGCGGTGATGATCACCACCGACGACGGCAGCTACGCTGACAAGGGATTCGTCACCGACAAACTTCGCCAGCTCATTCAGAACGGAACCCGCATCGATCTTGTGCTCGCAATCGGACCGATCGTCATGATGCGAGCTGTCGCTGAACTCACGCGCAAAGAAAACATCCGCACTTTAGTCAGCCTGAACCCGATCATGATCGATGGCACCGGAATGTGCGGCGGCTGCCGCGTGCCGATCGACGGCAAAAGCGAATTCGCCTGCGTCGACGGACCGGAGTTCGACGCGCACAAAGTGAATTTCGAAGTGCTGGTGCAGCGCAACTCAATGTATCGCGATGCCGAACAGCGCTCGCTGGCCGAGTACCAGCGCGCGGCGGCCGAGAAAGCCGCGGCTGGAGAAAAAGATGGTGAAGAATCCTGCGCTGTGGCGCACAAAGGTGAACGATGAGTCCGACCCCAAACAAATCTCTCAACCCGTTGCCAATGAAGGCGCGCATGAAGGTTCCCCGGCAGCTCATGCCCGAGCAGCCCGCCGATGAGCGCAACAAGAATTTCAGCGAAGTGAATCTCGGCTACAGCCCTGAACTGGCACGGCAGGAAGCGCTGCGCTGCCTGGAGTGCGCCAAACCAACCTGCACAGACAACTGTCCTGTGGGTGTGAAGGTGAAGGAGTTCGTGGAACTGATCGTCGCTGGGGACTTCCTCGGAGCCGCCGCAAAGATTCGCCAAGACAACGTGCTGCCAGCGGTGACCGGACGAGTCTGCCCGCAGGAAGATCACTGCGAAGGCAAGTGCCTGCTGTCCAAGAAAGTGAAGCCGCTCGGCATCGGCTACCTGGAGCGCTTTGTCGCCGATTACGAGCAGCGCATGGGCACACATATCCTACCCAACCTACCACCCACCGGAAAGAAAGTTGCAGTGGTGGGCAGCGGTCCGTCGGGCCTCACGGTAGCCGGAGACCTGATTCAGAAAGGCCACAAGGTGCGAGTCTTCGAGGCTCTGCACGAGTTGGGCGGAGTGCTCGTCTACGGCATCCCCGAGTTCCGCCTGCCCAAGCAAATCATCCGCGAGCAACTCGACTACATGCGCGAAATGGGTGTTGAATTTGAGACAGATGTAGTCGTCGGCCGCACCCTCACCATCGATGAACTCATGCACGAAGAGGGATTCGATGCCGTCTATATCGGCACGGGCGCTGGCCTGCCCCAGTTCATGGGCATTCCCGGCGAGCATTTCAACGGGGTCTACTCGGCCAACGAATTTCTGACACGCATCAACCTGATGAAGGCCTACAAGTTTCCCACCTACGACGAGCCCATGGTCGACCTGCATGGCAAAGACGTTGCCGTAATCGGTGGTGGCAATACCGCGCTCGACGCGATTCGCTCGGCGCTGCGCCTGGGAGCGCGCAAGGCTTACGTCATCTATCGCCGCAGCGATGCGGAAATGCCCGCGCGCGCCGAAGAAGTCCATCATGCCCGGCAAGAGGGAATCGATTTCCAGATGCTGACCGCGCCTGTGGAATTTCTTTCCGATGGCAAAGGCTGGCTGACCGGAGCGCGCTGCGTGCGCATGGAATTAGGCGAACCGGATTCTTCCGGACGCCGCAGACCAGTTCCCATTAAAGGCTCCGAATTTGATTTGCCACTATCCGTCGCGATCATGGCGATCGGTACTACCGCCAATCCCATCGTCCAAAGCACCACGCCAGGTCTAGGTACCGACAAACGCGGTTACATCCAGGCCGATTCCGAGACCCAGCGTACCACCCGTCCCGGAGTCTTCGCCGGCGGTGACATCGTCACCGGCGCCGCTACCGTGATCCTCGCCATGGGCGCTGGCCGCCGCGCCGCCAAGTCGATCCACGACTATCTAACGAACGGCCAGTGGTGAGGCTGGCAATCGCGTTCTTCGCCCCTTGTGACCCGGGTCACCTATCCCCGCGACTCTTGTCACTGCCAGTCCACTCGACCAAGACTCTAATGAAGCCGGGAGCGCGGTGAGGAACCACCTCGTCGGCCGCGATCCTTCCGGGGGGTTGCAAATGGTGAATGACGATTTAGTGAAGTGTCCGTTGTGCGCTGGTTTCACCCACATCATTAAGCCGGAACTGTTGGAGGCCTTGCGCGATCCCAAGATTCGCCAACAAGTTGAGAGCTACGTCGCCAACCTATTGCAATCTCGGTCGGCCGAACTTACCACTGTTGCACCCCAGTCGCCGAGCAGGGATTTTAACAAAGAGGTTCACCACTGGAACCCGAACGTGCCTGTATGGCGGCGGAGCCCGAAGGAATAGAACCCGGCCACCGGAACCCGGGGTCGGGGCAGCAAGAAAAGATCACGGAGGAAGTAATGATCACCAAACAACAAGCTTTGGATTATCACAGCAGCCCCCAGCCCGGAAAAATCGAAGTCACTCCCACCAAGCCCTGCCGCACCCAGCGCGACCTCAGCCTGGCCTACACCCCCGGCGTGGCCCAGCCCTGTCTTGCCATCAACAAGAATCCGCACGACGCTTTCAGTTACACCGGACGCGGCAACCTGGTTGCAGTTGTAACCAATGGATCCGCCGTCCTGGGTCTCGGCGATATCGGCGCTCTGGCCGGCAAGCCCGTCATGGAAGGGAAGGCCGTGCTGTTCAAAAGATTCGCCGACGTGAATGTGTTCGACATCGAACTCAATACTCACGATCCCGAAGAGATCATCAAGGTCTGCCAGCTTCTCGAACCTACCTTCGGCGGCATTAATCTCGAGGACATCAAAGCCCCGGAGTGTTTCCACATCGAAGAGACTCTGCGCAAGACCATGAAGATTCCGGTTTTCCACGACGATCAGCATGGCACGGCGATCATCACCGGAGCCGCGCTGCTGAATGCTCTGGAAATCGTTGGCAAAGAGATCGGCAGCGTTCGCGTAGTCTTCAACGGCGCCGGCGCCGCTGGCGTTGCCACCGCCGAACACTACGTACGGCTGGGCGTGAAGCACGAGAACATTCTTTTCTGCGACACCAAGGGTGTCATCTACAAAGGCCGCACCGAAGGCATGAACCCATACAAAGAGCGCTTCGCCCAGCCAACCGACCGGCGAACCCTGGCGGATGCCATGCAAGGTGCCGATGTTTTTGTTGGATTGTCGGTGAAAGGCGCTGTGACTCCGGACATGGTGCGTTCTATGGCTGCGAATCCAATCGTATTCGCCATGGCCAACCCCGATCCTGAGATCACATACGAAGAGGCGAAGGCCTGCCGCAGCGACATCATCATGGCCACCGGTCGCTCCGACTATCCCAATCAGGTCAACAACGTGCTCGGTTTTCCCTTCATCTTCCGCGGTGCGTTGGACGTGCGTGCCACCGCCATCAATGAAGAAATGAAGTTGGCAGCTACACGAGCCCTGGCCGCGTTGGCTAAAGAAGATGTTCCAGACTCGGTCTGCCGCGCCTACGGCGTGGAAAGGCTGAGCTTCGGCCGCGAGTATCTGATCCCGACTTTGTTTGATACCCGCGTGCTGGTATGGGAGGCTTCCGCCGTTGCCGAGGCCGCGATGCGCACCGGCGTGGCCCAGGAACCCGTCGATCTCGTGGCGTACCGCGAGCAACTGGAGAGCAGGCTGGGCAAGGCCCACGAAGTGGAACGCTCCATGATTCACAAGGCGCAGGCTAATCCTAAGCAAGTGGTATTCCCAGAGGGCGAAAACGAAAAAGTCCTCCGTGCATGCCACTCTCTGGTCGAGGAGAAGATCGCCAAGCCAATTCTGCTGGGCAACTCTACCGCGATCCAAGCCCGCGCTAAGGAACTCGGCCTCAGCCTTAAGGGCATGAAGATTGTTAATCCCGGAGAATCGGAACTGCGCGAATTTTACATTCAGGAATTATTCCGCCTGCGGCAGCGCCGGGGCGTAACCCTGAATGAAGCACAGACACTCATCAACGATCGAAACGTTTTCGGTTCGATGATGGTTCACATGGGAGATGCCGACGCACTGGTCTCCGGTGTGACGCAACATTTCTCCGATACCATTCGTCCGGCATTGCAAATCGTGCGCATGCGCGAAGGCTTCCACCGGGTGTCCGGCTGCTATGTCCTGATCACGCATAAAGGCGACGTGCTGTTCCTGGCCGATGCCAGCGTGAACATCGAGCCCACCGCGGAAGACCTGGTGGAAATCGCCTTGTGCACCGCGCACCTCGCACGCCGTTTCGATGTCCATCCCCGGGTCGCCATCCTGTCATTCTCCAGTTTCGGCAGCGTCGATCATCCCATCTGCACCAAGGTTCGAAAAGCGGTGGAATTGTTGCACTTCGCTGATCCAACCCTGATCGTGGATGGAGAGATCATGGCCGACGAGGCATTGTCGCCGGAAATCATCGAGCAATCCTATCCCTTCAGCGCGCTGAAGGGTGGCGCCAATGTCCTGATCTTCCCCGACCTTGCTTCCGCCAACATCGCGTGCAAGCTGGTGGCAAAGATCGGCGGATGCGAAACCATTGGTCCAATTCTCATGGGAATGAGTCGTCCCGTGCACGTTCTGCACCGGGGTGCTCAGGTCGAAGAGATCGTCGACGTAGCCGCGATCGCCGTGGTCGACGCCCAGGAGAACGAATCTTACCTTCAGCTCCGCAAGGCCGAAGAGAACGCGGAGTCAGTAACCGTAGAAGACTAATAACTCTTCTACCGGGAAGTGAAGTGAGGAAAGTGAAGTGAGGGAAATGATTTGGAGTGATGCCGCGGGCCTAAATGCCCTTGGCGTCACTCCGAATCTTCACCGAGCGCATGCTGCTCGAAGCTAGACATCAGCATGTCGCTGGTTTTGAGGTGAGGTATGACTGGAACAATTTTGGCCGCCATTGTGGTGGTTACGGCGGCGGTGGGATTGTTCGTATTTCGCGCAATCCCCGGCATACGAACATATTTTGGATACCGCGGCAAGCGCCTCATCACTTGCCCCGAAAGCCACAAAGCAGCCGCGGTCGACGTGGCGGCGGGTGAAGCCGCCATCGGCGCTTTTCTCGCCGAGCCCACGCTACACCTGACCGAATGCTCGCGCTGGCCCGAGCGACAGGATTGCGGTCAGGAATGTCTGCGGCAAATTGAAGTGAGCCCGGAAAACTGTCTGGTCTGGAATATCGTTTCGAATTGGTATGAAGGCAAGCAATGCGCCTTCTGTCGCAAGACCTTCGGCAAGCTTCAGCACTTGGACCACGCGCCGGCGTTACTCGGGCCCGACCACAAATCAGTCGAGTGGAGAGAGCTCCGTCCCGAACAACTCCCTGAAGTGTTTTCCACTCATCGCCCAATTTGCTGGAACTGTCATGTGACCGAAACCTTCCGACGGCTCCATCCCGAACTGGTGGTAGATCGGGCTCTGGAGCCAAAGCGCATCATGTAGTCGGCTCGCGCTAGCCGCGATGCCGGTTTTGCGTCGCCCGGTTCGCCCGGGCCGCCAAAGTGTTTCCAGAACATTCGCCGCCCTGTCACCGTTAAAGCCAAGGCCTTTCTTGCGACCCTCCAAAGCCGATAACTAACGCGGTACCTGGGCCCATCCACGATTGCTTTACGTCTACGGTTCTGCGGTAATCAAAAGCTGAGGATGTTTCTCTTAATATTCTATGGACATAACTTTGTTACGAAAAACGGAATTCGTCGAAGGCCAATGCGGGCCGCATCTGGAGCCAGTTTACGTACGCTCCCAAGCCGTCGTTTCACGCCGCGTCGCCGGGGAAACTTTGATCGTTCCGGTGCGCGGCAAGGTTGGAGATCTGGCCTCGATCTACAGTTTCAACGAAAGCGGATCTCTGATCTGGCAGTCCATGGAATCTCCCAAAAGCGTTGCACAACTGATTAGCGCCGTACAGCAAGAATATGCGGTCAGCTACGAGCAGGCGGAGCGAGATGTGAAGCAGTTTCTAAGGGACACGCTCTCGGTGGGTTTGGTCGAGGAGCGCCAAGAAGACTCGCTGGCTGCTCTCAATTTTTCAGAACGAGAAGAAATGCGGTCGGCGGGCACGCAATGATAGTGCAGACGATTATGGACGAGCGCCACTCGGACAAGTCGTCATTCGAATATCCAGAGGGACCATGGAACAACTGAGCTACGGAGCATTCAGCAGGGACCTGCACCAGCGCCAATCCGGCCAGCGTGTGCCCATGCAGGTTTCCATCGAGGTTACCCGCCGCTGTCCGCTCGAGTGTCAGCACTGCTACAACAATCTTCCCATGGGAGATCAGGATGCCCGCAGTCGTGAGTTGACCACGGAAGAGCACTTCCGCATGCTCGACGAGTTGGTCGACATGGGCTGCTTCTGGCTTCTCTATACTGGTGGCGAAATTTTCGCCCGCAAAGATTTTCTTGAGATTTACACCTACGCCAAGAAAAAGGGTTTTCTCATTACCCTTTTCACCAACGGCACGCTCATCAACGAAAAGATCGCAGACTATCTGGTCGCTTGGCCACCCTTCGCCATCGAGATCACTCTGTACGGCCGCACCCGCGAAACCTACGAAGCGCTGACCGCAATTCCCGGATCCTATGACCGCTGTCTGCGCGGAATCAAACTGCTGCGCGAGCGTGGACTACCACTCAAGTTGAAGACGGTGGCAACTAGCATTAACAAACATGAAATCTTCGCGATGAAGCAGTTCGCGGAGCAAGAACTCTGTGTCGAATTTAAATTTGACGGCCAGATCAATCCACGCATTGACTGCTCGCAAAGCCCGCTCGCGGTGAGGCTAATGCCGGAAGAAGTCGTGGCGCTTGATTTTCACGCGCCAGAGAGAATAGATGAATATCGCAGGCTGGCCGAGCGCGATGTGGTGAACCCGCCGAACGGAATGCAAAGTGAGACCGTTTATTCATGTGGTGGTGGTATGAATTCGTTCGCAGTGAACGCCTATGGCGAAATCGGCATTTGTGTTATTTCGCAGCAGGATACCTTTAGCATTCGAGGGGCTGGAGTGAGGCAAGTCTGGGAGGAGTCGCTCCTGCATTTACGAACGCGCAAACGAACGAGGATTACGAAGTGCGTTCGGTGTCGTATACAGTCGCTGTGTGGAATGTGTCCGGCTAACGGCGAAATGGAAAACGGCGACCGCGAAAGCCCTGTCGAATTTCTTTGCAACGTTGCACATCTACGGGCAGCGGCGATAGGACTTGTGGTCCCCGATCATGGAGAATGTGAATTTTGCCTCGGCGGCAGCCAGCACGGGGAAGTGATGGAGTCGGCTCGCCGGATTCGAAGCAAGGAAATCGATGTGGAGAGCTGGGCAGGGCCACAGCAAATCTTTCAGATTTTGAATAACCAGGGCTCGACCACAGGCTGCGGAAGCTGTGGAGGTCACTGACCGGACGACAAAAACGAGGGCTGAATGGAACAAGGATCGAAACAAGTCGACGGCATGAAATCGTACGAACCGCCGCAGCTAAGAACAATTAGCCTTCGCCCGGAGGAAGCAGTCCTGGGAAACTGCAAGATTTCGGGGGGAAGCGGCCCTGCTGGCAATGGGATGACCGGGCCGTGTGAGATGCTGGTGGGCGGCTGTATGTCGTTGGGATCATGAAGATGCCCACCGAAGAACTAAAGCAAGTGAGCGACACCTTTGCGCCAGCGCTCTCCCGTCGTGCGGAAATCGGTGCAGCCCACCGCAGCGCTTTCCGGGTCGGAGGCTTGTCGGTCCTATTGAGCGGAACTACCGCCAATGATGTGTCGCTGACGCCTCCCTTAGAGCCCTTTCGAATCGAAGCGGGAGAGTCGGATATCAATATCCGGGTTGAGTGGGTCGACAACCTTCCTCCGGGCCGGGGACGGATGCTTTTCGAATCCGGCTCCATTTGGCGTCTGTACGAAAACCACGGTGAGTTCCAATTCGACTTCAAAACGCCACGCTTGGGAAGATGGCCATACAAGAGACTGCTTACGGATTTGAGTTTTCGTCGAATCACGGTGCAGATGAGCGAAGAAAGCTTTGCCGCGGCCGCATATCCCGCGGATACTTTGGAGTATCCACTGGATGAACTGCTCATTACCCATCGCCTCA
The DNA here is from genome assembly GCA_049519055.1 of Candidatus Sulfotelmatobacter sp. Classification (GTDB taxonomy): domain Bacteria; phylum Acidobacteriota; class Terriglobia; order Terriglobales; family Acidobacteriaceae; genus Sulfotelmatobacter. The sequence continues at coordinate 89,792 of JBEKRE010000013.1, forward strand.
CGCAAGAGCGCGCTATCGAGCTCCACGGCGTCGGAATCGTCGGTCCCGACGGCGCCAGCAACTTGTTTGTCGGCCACTCCGGCGCGGGCAAAAGTACAACGGCTCGTCTGTGGTCGTCGCTTCACAAAGTAGAAATCCTGAGCGACGACCGCATCATTGTTCGCGAACATTCGATTAGTGAAGATGGAACCCAGATTTTCATGTACGGCACGCCCTGGCATGGCGAGGCCGCATTCGCTCTGCCGCAGCGCGCCCCGCTACAACGTATCTTCGTTCTAGAGCACGGACACGGCAATGTTCTCACGCGTCTGCCGCCCAGCCAGATGGTCGCGGAACTGTTCGCGCGCGCCTTTGTTCCATTTCATCGCCACGAATATGTCGACTCCGCGTTGAGCTTTCTGCAGCGAGTCGCTGATTCTGTCCCTTGCTATCGCTACTCTTTCGAGCCCGACGAACGTGCCGTCGGCAGAATTCTCTACTTCAATGATTAGCAGCAAGTCTGATTCGGAAAAGTTCGAGGCTCTCAGCCGCGATTTGCTGAATAAGGGATTGAGCGTCCGCTTCGAAGCCCGTGGCGCCAGCATGTTCCCATGCATCCGTGACCGCCAGATTGTCCACGTTGCTGCCGTAATCGTGAGCAAATTACGAAAGGGCGATATTGTACTTGCAAAAGGTAATAGCGGCTTCCGCGTTCACCGCCTTGTGCTTGCCGATCATAACAAGAATTTGTTCATTACCCGCGGCGATTCCGGACAGCAAAACGACCTCCCAGTGCGCGGCGACCAGATTCTCGGTCTTGTCGTCGCCAAAGAAGTGAAATTAGGAAAAAAATCTGTGCCAACAGAACTAAAAGGAGTCGGCGGCAAACTGCTGCAAGCGGCGGCACGCGGGCAATATCTAGGGGGCAAGCTCCTGCGCCGATCGGGACTCTTGCTAGGCGCGTTAGGCCTGATTCTCGTTCTCGCGGCGCCAGCCTCCCGCGCTCAGGTCGCGGTCGACACCAGCCCCAGCACGAATACTACGGCAGATCTCACCGGGCCGGGCACGCAGACACTGACTTTCACTCACACCACATCAGCCACGGTAAATCGGGCGCTGCTCGTTGGCGTTTCGATGAACATCACAAACAGCCCCACGACCACCGTCACCGGCGTCACTTACAACGGCGCAGCCCTCACGTTCGTCGGTGCGCATAACGATACCGGAATCACGCGTCGCGTAGAAATGTGGTATCTGCTCAATCCCCCCAACGGTACCAACCTGCCAATCGTCGTTTCCGTCAGTATCCCCGCGGCTGCAACTGTCGGCGTAACGGCGGGAGCGACTGTCTTCACCGGCGTCGATCAGACTGTGCCGCTTAGTCCGTTCGTCTCGGCAAATGGCGCAGCCGCGACGAATTCTCAACTGGACGTCCCGAGCGTCGTCAATGGGATGGTGTTTGACACTCTGGCGGTAGGATTGGGGACAATCACGGTAAATGGTCCCCAGGTTTCGCAGTGGAACATAAGATCCGGGAATACGACTCCCAATGCAAATCAGGATATAGTCGGCACAGCCAGCACTAGAACCGGTGCGCCCAGCGTGCCCCTTTCGGAAAGTTTCAACGAGACCCTCAATCTCACATCCGTTGTGCCCAACGGCGTCGCATTCAATCTCACATCCGTTGCACCCAACACCGCCCCGCTCACTCTCACGTCGGCGGCGAATGCCGCGGGCGGCAAAACTGTTTACACCGGAACGATCACCGGCGGCGCCGGCAACGCTTTGGTCGGGGACACGGTTGTGGTGGCGGGTTTCACTGTCGCGGCCGACAACGGAACGTTCACCTGCACTGCGTCCACGGCGACCACAATCACACTCAACAACGCGGCCGGGGTTGCGCAAGTGCACGCTGGAACGGCAACTGTGACCACTACCATCTACACAGGCACGATCACCGGCGGTGCCGGCAATGCATTCCTTGGTGACACCGTTGTTGTGAGCGGATTCACCAACGCCGCCAACAATGGAACATTCGTGGTTAACGCATCCACGGCGACTACACTGACAGTCAGCAACAAAGCCGGGGTTACGGAAACCGATCCGGGAACGGCCGCTGTTGCGACCGGGACCAGCACCAGCGCCGTTTACGCGGGCACGATCACAGGCGGAACAGGCAATGGCTTCGCTGGCGACAGCTTCGTTATCGCCGGGTTCACCAATGCCGGTAACAACGGTACATTCACGTGTACCGCATCCACGGCGACCACGCTGACCTGTAGCAACGCTGCCGGAGTTACGGAAACGCACGCTGGAACGGCGACCACCAACAGCCCATTCAACTGGTCGCTCGGAGCCCTATCGATTAACCCAACCTCTGCCGATATCGGAGTCACCATCAGCGTGGGCAGCGCAGTTTTTCTGGGATCGCCCACTACTTACAACATTACTGTCACGAATAATGGCCCCTCAGCAGCGAATAACGTGGTGCTGACGGATACCTGGGCTGCTGCCAATCTGACGCTGGGAACGGTGACTGCCAGCGGGGGGACGACTTGCACGGGTACTGCACCCATTAGCTGCACGCTGCCGACTCCCTTTGCCAGCGGAGCCATCGCAACCATTGCCGTTCCGGTCACCGCCAGTGCCGCTGGTTCCTACTCCAACACGGCCGTCGTGAATGATTCAGGTACGCCGCCTGATCCGAATACTGGAAACAATACTTATGTGGCAGTGGCAACAGTCCAGTCGGCTGCCTGCGCTAACGTTTCCCAGGCCACGCCCGCCACCACCCCTCTGACCGGCATGTTGAACACTTATTATCCGGGAACGGCCAGCGTGGTGGCGGGAGCGACCTCAATCCCTGTGGGAGCCGCGACCGGCGCTGGCACCGCCATTGCTGCAGGCAATCTCTTGCTGGTGATCCAGATGCAGGACGCCAGCATCAATGACTCGAATACGGTTGCGTATGGGAACAGCTACACCGGCCAAGGTTTCACCGCGCTCAATAGCGCCGGCGATTATGAATTTGTCACCGCGCAAAACGCAGTCCCAGCAACCGGTGGCACCCTGACCATTACTGGCGCGGGTACTGGCGGCGGACTCGTTTTCACCACTGCTTCATTCAATGCGACCACTCCACCCACGGCCCTCGCGTGGAATGGCAATACGGGCGGAGTCCTGGTCCTGGACACTTCAAGCACGCTGACTCTCAATGGAGCCACAGTCTCGGTAAGTGGTCAGGGTTTCCGCGGCGCTGCGGGACTACAGATGAGTGGTGGTGGTGGCAAAAACACAGATTTCGTGCAGCCATCGCCAGCCACCTATACCCCGACGACGACGGGATCGGCAAGCAATGGCCAGGCTGGCTGGGATGCGTCCAAAGGCGAGGGAATCGCAGGCACGCCAATGTGGGTTGAGTCGAACCAAACCTTCCTGCAAACAACCACAACCGTTGGATATCCCAGCGGCACCGCGGGAACCGACGGCAGCATGGCGCGAGGCGCCCCGGCAAATGCGGGCGGTGGTGGCACCGACGCTGATCCACAAACTGCCTCTCCCGGCGGTAATGACCAAAATGCCGGCGGCGGTGGCGGTGCGAACGGCGGCGCTGGCGGTTTCGGCGGCGACTCATGGAACACGAACCTGAGCGTCGGCGGCGAAGGGGGCACCACTTTCCCCGCCACAATCAACCGCATCGCCATGGGCGGCGGAGGCGGCGCAGGAACGCGTAACAACTCCGACGGCGACAATCAAGCCAGCAGCGGATCGCCCGGTGGCGGCATCATCATCATTCGCGCCTACGCGCTCAGCGGAACCGGGACCCTGACAGCCAACGGCACATCGTCCTACAACGGCACCGCCAACGATGCCGGTGGCGGCGGCGGAGCCGGCGGCACCCTCGTTGTCCTCTCGGCAAATGGCGGGGAAAGCGGCCTCACACTGCAAGCCACTGGCGGAAACGGCGGCAACGCTTGGCAGTCTCAGGCCTATAGTCTTGCCAACCGGCACGGCCCCGGCGGCGGCGGCGGTGGCGGCGTGGTTCTCGTTTCCGGCACTCCGGCGAGTGTCAGTGTGAGTGGCGGGCCTAACGGTCTCACCGAAAATCCTGGCGTGGCCTACGGATCAACCCCCGGTGCTGCAGGCACCAGCGTCACCAACGCTTCGATCTCATCGACATCGGGCACGCAGTCTGGCGCACAATGCACTCCCGACATGACGCTCAGCAAGAGCCATGCTCCGGCCACATTTACTCGCGGCTCGACCGCCACTTACACCATCCCTGTCGAGAACTTGAGCCCCTACGGTTCAACCAATGCCATGGTAACGGTGAACGATACGCTGCCCCTGGGCGTTACTCCCACCAGCGCCACCGGCACGGGATGGGCTTGTTCGATCGCATCTCAAACCGTAAGTTGCATCAATTCGACCGTTTTGCCGGCGAACAGTTTTTACCCCTCGATTACCGTCAACGCCAATGTCGCGCAAACCGCTCCCGCCACAGAAACGAACACTGCCATCGTCGGGGGTGGCGGCGAAATCAACCTGTCGAACGACGCCTATACCGATGTCGCCACTGTGTCCTCCAGCGCAGATCTCAGCGTGACCAACACCGCGTCTCCGGATCCAGTCGCTGCCGGCAGCAACATCACCTACACTCAGGTCGTCACCAATAACGGTCCCAGCGCCGCGGACAACGCCTCGTTGGTTGAAGCTATTCCCGCGAACACCACATTTGTCTCCATTGCCGCGCCCGCCAACTGGAGTTGCACTACGCCACCCGTCGGAGGGACCGGCAACGTCGTCTGCAATGACCTGAATATGGCCGGCAGCACCGCCGCCACTTTTAGCCTGATCACGAAGGTCACGGCCGGGACGGCGAATGGCACCGTGATAACCGATACCGTCACCGCCAGTTCCTCGGTGACTGATCCGAATTCTGCGAACAACACAGCCTCCGCATCCACAATTGTTGGGACGACTGCGGGAGCCCAATTATCCGTGACCAACG